>NZ_CP051516.1:3658750-3963646 GCF_012689525.1 Paraburkholderia aromaticivorans | reverse complement strand
TGATGCCCGACTCGACGCTCGAAGGCGACGCGAATCTGCTGGTGCTGCCGAACATCGACGCGGCCAACATCTCGTACAACCTGCTGAAGACGGCCGCGGGCAACAACATCGCGATTGGTCCGATGCTGCTCGGCGCGGCCAAGCCGGTGCACGTGCTGACGGCTTCGGCAACGGTGCGCCGGATCGTCAACATGACGGCGCTGCTGGTGGCGGATGTGATCGCGGCCCGTTAATCCGCGATCCAGACGAAGCATGGCGCCGGTTTGAAGACCGTGCGCCATGCAAAAAAAAAGGCGCGCCCGCAACGGGCACGCCTCAGGGTGGACAGGGGATTGCCACCCAAAAAACGGCAAGTCAGACAAAATTCCGCCTCCAGGAGCGTTCAAGGGTTCGAAACCCTTGCCACGGGGAATCAAGCGGTCTGCAGACTCATGCAAATCGGCCTGCCGTCCGCTCCGCATTTGCCCGCCTTCACCTAGATTCGCACTGTTAAGCTAAGTTTAGCTTGACTAAGCTAAACATTCTGTCAAATGTCGTCAAAGCCTCGCCGGTGGCGCTTTCGCGCCTGATGGGAGGATTTCGCCGACCCGGCGAGCGTTGATTCCGGGGGCCATTAGCGATACCCTTACGACTTTCATGGTCGTCAAACTCGTGATCTAACAGCGGGGAACCCTGATACATGGCACGCAAGTGGCAACGCATGAAAGGCGTGCTGATCGGTGCTGTTACGCTGTGCGTTTTATCCGGCCCCGTGCCTGGCGCGTTTGCGCGCGACTCCACGGCACCCGCCGACGCGCAGTTGCAGGGCACCATCGCGCTGGCGCAGTTGCCACGTGAAGCGGTCAATACATTGAACTTGATTGCCGCAGGCGGGCCTTACCCGTATGAGAAGGACGGCATCGTATTCGGCAATCGCGAACGGTTGCTGCCGGCCTATCGGCGCGGCTATTACCACGAATACACCGTTCCCACGCCTCGCTCACGTAATCGCGGGGCGCGTCGCATCGTCTGCGGAGGTCCGCTGAAGCGAACCGACAATTGTTACTACTCGGACGACCACTACACCAGTTTTAATCGTATTGTTGAATGACATCGGGATGAACGGCATGAGCGACAACGTCTACGCGCACGACTCCGGAGTCGCGACGGATCTTTTCGCGGCCGGCGACGGCAATTTGTTCCAACGCGTCATGCAGATGCGCGCCGGCGATCAGGGCCGCGAGAACCAGAGCGAAGCAGGCACTGTGGTTTCATCGAACGAGGAGCCCATGAGTCTTTTCAAGACCGTACGACCGAACATCGTACAGTCGATCCGCGCGTTCCGCGTGCAGGATCTCGCCGACGAGGCCAGCCAACTCGGCCAGCATTTTCTCTATGCGTATTGCGCCAACGCGCAGTCCAAGCAGGAAGTGCTCGAAACCATCGCGACGTCATTCCTGTTTCCGAAACACTTCGGCAAAAATTACGACGCGCTATACGACTGCCTGACCGATCTGGTTCAGAAGGCGGGTGCGCAGCCGGGCTTTGTGATCGTGCTCGAGCAGTTGCCGGTCGCCCAGAAGTTCGACAAGGAAGGACGCGAGACGCTGCTGGACGTGTTCCGCGAAGCCTCCGAGTTTTGGGCCGAGCGCAAAGTGGCGTTCCGCGTGTTTTATTCGTTCGCTTGAGTTTTTGCCTGAGCGTTGCCCGCTTAGGCTAAATGAGAAAGGCCCGCCAATCGGCGGGCCTTTTGCTTTTGGCGCCGCTGTCGACGAGGCTTGCCGCCCTTGACTAAAGCGACCGGCGCGCCACGCAAGCGGCTTACCAGCCGCCCCAGCCCGCCGCCAGCGCCGAAAGAACGGCGATGCCGGCAGTTTCGGTGCGCATCACGCGCGGGCCGAGGCCGACGGCGGTAAACCCATGAGCAGTCGCGGCCGCTTCCTCGGTCGCGGAAAAGCCGCCTTCCGGGCCCACCAGCACCGTCACGCGTCCTTTCGGCGGCTCGGCGGGCAAGGCGGAAAAGCTGATGCTGGCGCGCGGCGAGAGCAGAATGCGCAAGTCGCCTTCCTCGGGCGTGCGGGGCATCGTGCCCAGCCAGGTGGCGATCTCGCGCACCGGCATCACTTCCGGCAGGCGATTGCGCCCGCACTGTTCACACGACGCCCGCACGATGCCTTGCCAGTGCGCGTGGCGCCGCTGGGCGCGATCGCCGGAGAGACGCACGACGCTGCGCGTGGTGGTCAACGGCACGAAGCTGGAGGCGCCCAGTTCGACGGCTTTTTCGATCAGCCAGTCCATCTTGTCGCCGCCGGCAATGCCCTGCGCGAGCGTGAGGCGATAGGGCGGCTCGACCTCGATATCGCGGAATTCGCGGATTTTTACCATGGCCGAGCGCCTTTCGACTTCGACGAGTTCGGCGCTGTATTCGCCGCCTTCGCCGTTGAAAAGGACGATTGAATCGCCGGGCTGCAGGCGCAGCACGAGCACATGCCGAACGACGTCATCGGGAAGCGGCATGACCTCGTCGGGCTGGAGAGGCGTATCGACGAAAAAGCGAGGCATCAGAAAAATACTCATTGGTTCACGAAAGGTGGCGAGCGAGCGCCCAGCGGTAGCCGTCCAGATCTTCGACCTGGGCGAAGCGGTCGCCCCAGAACTGATCCTGTGGCTCGCTCAGCGATTTTGCGCCGGCGGCCAGCGCCCGCGCATAAATCGCGTCGACATCGTCGACATAGACATAGAACGATTGCGGTGCGATTGCGCCCGCGCTTTTGGGTGTTTTCGCCGCCGAGCCGAACGCGCCTTCCGGAGCGAACATCACAATCAACTGGCCTTGATAGGTCATCTCGACATGCATGACGACACCGTCGTCCTGGACACTGTCACGCACTTCAAAGCCGAACGCCGCTGTGAAGAACGCGGACGCGGCATGTGCGTCGCGCACCGTCAGATAGGGGGTCAACCAAGGCACACCGGCTGGGCGAGAGGCGGTCATGGGATTCTCCGGATCGATGGGGTTGGCGGGGCACATGCTGCAAGTTCAGGTGGACGTTTGCGTATCGATATGCCGATAGCGCAGTCCGACGGAACCGTGCATTTTGCCCACGCGTTAGCTTGCTGGCTTTAAGAATTGACTTAGTTTATCGCGCACTGAGCGGGATGCCGAGAACAGTCCGGCGTGCATGGCCGCGTCGTAGTGCATCAGGGTGTCGATTCCTCGCGCGGCGAGGCGGTCCGTGAGTGTATCGACGGTGAGGGCGGCTGGGTCGAGCGTGTCGCTGGCGGTCGCCATCATCCAGAGCGAGCCGTGCAGCGGCACGAAAGTGCTCATGGTGCGGACAACGGCGAATGCCGCGCTCAGGTCGCCGAGCAGGCGCGCGACGCGTTCGGCATGAAAATACGGCGAGCCGAGGTGCACGGAGAGTGCCGCGGTCGGGCTCATGACGCGCTTGAGCCGCTGGTAGAAGGCTTGCGTGTAAAGACCGGCGGCGGGTGAATCCGGCGGCGTCAGGTCGAACACGACGAGATCGAACTGCGCCGGCGCGGCCGCCTCGACGTATTGCGCGGCGTCGCCGATTATCAGTTCGACGCGTGGATCGTCGAATGCGCCGCCGTGCACCTCGGGCAAATGCTCGCGCGTCAGACGTACGACTTGCGCGTCCAGCTCCGCCACCACGATCCGTCCGATGCCCGCGTGCCTCAGCAATTGCCGCGCGGCGCCGCCGTCGCCGCCGCCCAGCACCAGCGCCGCTTGCGGCGACGGATGCGCTAGCGCGGCCGGATGCACCATGCATTCGTGATAGATGAACTCGTCGCTCGTGGACGTCATCGGACGGCCGTCGAGGGTGAAGAGCCGGCCGAGCTGCGGCGTGTCCCAAACCTCGATCCGCTGATAAGGCGAATCGACGCGCGCGAGGCGTTTCGCGTGCGGAAATCCGTAGACGGCGTCGGGACTCGGTCGGAACAGCAGTGGAGCGCTCACGGATGGCGGGCTCCGTCCGGAGCGCGGTGGGTTGAGGTTGAGCAATTGTAAAGGCCGAAGCGCGGCGTGGCCTCGGCGGGTGCATCGAGCCACACGGCCAGACGGCTTTCGGAGCGGGGCGCGGGCAACGTTCTGTTAGAATGTCACGCTTTCAGCCTTGTCCGTTTGCTCTGCCCGTTTCGCGTCTCCTGGCGCCGCACCGTGCGCCAAAGTGAACCGGCATTCGAGCATCCGGGCCTCAAGCGCGCACCGCTTTCTGACTCTGTCTCCGGACTCGACATGACGACCCCGTCTCCCGCACCCACCTCCTTGATGGCCAACGCAATCCGCGCGTTGTCCATGGACGCCGTTCAAAAAGCGAATTCCGGCCACCCCGGCATGCCGATGGGCATGGCCGAAATCGGCGTGGCTTTGTGGTCGCGTCATCTGCGCCACAACCCGAAGAACCCGCAGTGGGCCGATCGCGACCGTTTCGTGCTGTCGAACGGCCACGGCTCGATGCTGCTGTACTCGCTGCTGCACCTCACCGGCTACGATCTGCCGATCGACGAGCTGAAGAACTTCCGCCAGATGCATTCGAAGACGCCGGGTCACCCGGAATACGGCATTACGCCGGGCGTCGAGACGACCACCGGTCCGCTCGGCCAGGGTCTGGCGAATGCGGTCGGCATGGCGCTCGCCGAGTCGCTGCTCGCCACCGAATTCAACAAGCCTGACGCGAAGATCGTCGATCACCATACGTACGTGTTCGTCGGCGACGGCTGCCTGATGGAAGGCATCTCGCACGAAGCCAGCTCGCTGGCGGGCGTGCTGAAGCTGAACAAGCTGATCGCGTTCTACGACGACAACGGCATCTCGATCGACGGCGAAGTGCTGCACTGGTTCCACGACGACACGCCGAAGCGCTTCGAAGCGTACGGCTGGAACGTGATCCCGAACGTGGTCGGCCACGACGTCGAAGCGGTCGACGCGGCCATCAAGCAAGCCAAGCAATCCGACAAGCCCACGCTGATCTGCTGCAAGACGGTGATCGGCGAAGGCTCGCCGAATAAGGCCGGCAGCCACGATTCGCACGGCGCGGCGCTCGGCGACAAGGAAGTCGCGGCCACGCGCGAAAAAATCGGCTGGAAGTGGGAACCGTTCGTGATCCCGCAAGAAGTCTACGCAGCCTGGGATGCGAAAGAAGCCGGCGCGCGCAACGAATCCGACTGGGACAAGGCGTTTGCCGCGTACGCAGCCAAATATCCGCAGGAAGCCGCTGAATTCAAGCGTCGTGACGCGAAGCAACTGCCCGCCGACTGGAAAGAAAAGGCCAAGGCAATCATCGCCGGCGCGAACGAACGCGCGGAAACCATCGCGACGCGCAAGGCTTCGCAGCAGGCTATCGAAGCTTTGTCGGCCGTGCTGCCGGAACTGCTCGGCGGCTCCGCCGACCTGACCGGTTCGAACCTGACCAACTGGAAGGCCGCCAAGCCGGTGCGTGTGAACGCGGAAGGCCACGCTGCCGGCAACTACGTCAACTACGGCGTGCGCGAATTCGGCATGAGCGCCGCGATCAACGGCATGGCGCTGCACGGCGGCTTCAAGGCGTTCGGCGGCACGTTCCTGACGTTCTCGGATTACAGCCGCAACGCGCTGCGGGTGGCCGCGCTGATGAAAGCGCCGTCGATCTTCGTGTTTACGCACGACTCGATTGGTCTGGGCGAAGACGGCCCGACCCACCAGTCGGTCGAACACGTTGCAAGCCTGCGTCTGATTCCGCACCTGCAAGTGTGGCGCCCGGCTGATACCGTTGAGACTGCGGTGGCCTGGACCCACGCGGTCGAACATCACGGCCCGTCGTGCCTGATCTTCAGCCGTCAGAATCTGCTGTTCTCGGAGCGCACGGACGCGCAGATCGCCAACATCGAGAAGGGCGGCTACGTGCTGCGCGACTGGAACGACGAAATCGTCGCGCGCAAGATCATCCTGATCGCCACCGGTTCGGAAGTGGAACTGGCGCTGAACGCGGTCGAGCCGCTGGCGCGCGAAGGCATCGCGGCACGTGTCGTGTCGATGCCGTCGACCACCGTGTTCGACAAGCAGGACGCCGAGTACCGCGAACGCGTGCTGCCGCATGGCGTGCGCCGTGTCGCGATCGAAGCGGGCGTGACGGATTTCTGGCGCAAGTACGTGGGTCTGGAAGGCGGCGTGGTCGGCATCGACACGTTCGGCGAATCGGCCCCGGCGGGCGTGCTGTTCAAGCATTTCGGCTTCACCGTCGAGCACGTGGTAGCGACGGCAAAGGCCGCGCTCGGCTGATCCTGAACAAGCGTTGCCGCTTGCGTGCGAACGCGCGGCAACGCTGTCAGTCAGACGAACCTGGACGTATTTTTTCAGCCATCAGGAGATAGACCATGACGATTCGCGTCGCAATCAACGGCTACGGCCGGATCGGCCGCAACACGCTGCGCGCCTTCTATGAAAACGGCAAGAAGCACGATATCGAAATCGTCGCCATCAACGATCTGGGCGATGCCAAGACTAACGCTCACCTGACGCAATACGACACGGCGCACGGCAAGTTCCCGGGCGAAGTGTCGGTGGACGGCGATTACCTCGTTGTCAACGGCGACAAGATCCGCGTGCTGGCCAACCGCAACCCGGCTGAACTGCCGTGGGGCGAGCTGAATGTGGACGTCGTGCTGGAATGCACGGGCTTTTTCACGACTAAGGAAAAGGCGAGCGCGCACATCAAGGGCGGCGCGAAGAAGGTGATCATCTCGGCGCCGGGCGGTAAAGACGTCGACGCCACGATCGTCTACGGCGTGAACCACCACGTGCTGAAGGCATCGGACACGGTGATCTCGAACGCATCGTGCACGACGAACTGCCTGGCACCGCTCGTCAAGCCGCTGAACGACAAGATCGGCCTGGTGAACGGTCTGATGACCACGATCCACGCGTACACGAACGACCAGGTTCTGACGGACGTGTACCACGAAGACCTGCGCCGCGCGCGCTCGGCCACGCACAGCCAGATCCCGACCAAGACCGGCGCGGCTTCGGCTGTCGGCCTGGTGCTGCCGGAACTGAACGGCAAGCTGGACGGCTACGCGATTCGCGTCCCGACGATCAACGTGTCGGTGGTCGATCTGTCGTTCATCGCCGCGCGCGACACGACGGTCGAAGAAGTCAACGCGATCATGAAGGAAGCGTCGGAAGGCTCGCTGAAGGGCATCCTCGGTTACAACGAGGCGCCGCTGGTGTCGATCGACTTCAACCACAACCCGGCTTCGTCGACGTTCGACGCCACGCTGACCAAGGTGTCGGGCCGTCTGGTGAAGGTGTCGAGCTGGTACGACAACGAGTGGGGCTTCTCGAACCGCATGCTGGACACGGCGGTGGCGCTGGCCAACGCGAAGTAACTGACTGCGCCTCGCGCGCATTACGCCCAGCAAAGCCGGCTTCGAGCCGGCGGTCGCAGGGCAAAGAAAAACCGCTCTTCGGAGCGGTTTTTTTTCGCCTACGCCTGCGGTTACGGCGTCGGGAAATAGACGCCGGCGCGCTGCGCGGCGTTCGAGATATGCGTCTCGATGGCTTTGCCGGCCGCGGCGGAATCACGGGCCTTGAGCGCATCCAGAATCACGCGATGCTCGTTGTACGTGGACAGCACCAGTTCGCGCCGGTAGAACGGCATGCGCTGGCTTTCCTTCATGATTTCCGCGCTGCTGCTCAGAATCGATTCGATCGCCGCGTTGCCGGCAATGTTGACGATCCGCATGTGGAAGTCGTAGTCGAGGCGGGCGGCTTCGTCGAGTTCGTCGCAGGCGAGCGCCGTTTGCATGGCCGTGATGTTGTCTTCGAACCAGGCGAGGTCGGAATCGCTGACCGCAAGCGCCGCCATGCGCGCGATAAAGCCTTCCAGCGCGAAGCGCATCTGATAGGTATCCGGCAGCGACGACTGCTCCGCGAAGCGCCACGCATGCGCGGCCGAGGCCTGCGCGCTTTCCACGTAGACACCCTTACCGGGCCTGATCACCAGCAAACCGAGCGCTTCGAGCGTCGAAAGCGCTTCGCGCAACGACGCGCGGCTGATCGCGAGTTCTTCGGAAAGTTGACGCTGAGCTGGCAGCAAACTGCCCACGGGATAGACGCCCGCTTCAATCCGTTCGCGGACGGTCGCGATGGCGGCATCGGTAACGGTATGCGGGACGTTTTTCATCGTTGTCTCACTTGGAATCGCGGTCTGACCAGCATTGTAATACGTGGTCTGAACGCTCGTGCGGCTTGTTGTTCGCCGCCGCTCATCCGACCCGAAACCGCTACAACGACAGCGGGTAAACACCGCTCTATGAGTCCTTGACGTCAGTATATCGGCTTCCTACTATTCGAGATACCAGCACTGGTCGGACCAGTCTGAACAGATGTGAATCGTAACCAGGAGGAAGCCGTGTTGAAATTTTTCAATTCGCTGTTTGGCCGGGTCGTCATAGCGCTGGTGGCGGGCATTGTGGTCGGCGCCGTTTTTCCGCATTTCGCCCAATCGCTACGCCCGCTCGGCGACGGCTTTCTCAAGCTGATCAAGATGGTGATCGGGCCCATCGTCTTTTGCGTGGTGGTCAGCGGCATGGCGCATGCCGGCGACTTGCGCAAAGTCGGGCGCGTCGGCCTGAAGGCCGTGATCTACTTCGAGGTGATGACGACGATCGCGCTCGTGATCGGAGCAATTCTGGCGTATATCACGCGTCCGGGCGTCGGCATGAATATCAATCTGAGCTCGCTGGATCCCGCCTCGCTCTCGACCTACACCGAGCACGCGAAGAGCCTCAAGGACACGGCCGGCTTTCTGCTGAAGATCATCCCCGACACGGCGATCAACGCGTTCGCCACCGGCGACATTTTGCAGATTCTCGTGTTTTCCGTGCTGTTCGGCTCGGCGCTGTCGCTGCTCGGCAATAAGGCGCAGCGCGTGAGCAATCTGATCGACGAACTCTCGCAAGTGTTTTTCCGCGTGATGGGCTTCATCATCAAGCTCGCGCCGCTCGGCGTGCTCGGGGCGATTGCTTTCACCACCGGCACATACGGCGTCGATTCGCTCAAGCAGCTCGGCATGCTGGTGCTCGTGTTCTATCTGAGCTGCTTCGTGTTCGTCGCCGTCGTGCTGGGCGTCGTCATGCGGCTCGCCGGCTTCAGCATCTTCAAGCTGATTCGCTACCTGCGCGAAGAGCTGTCGATCGTGCTCGGCACCGCATCGTCGGACGCCGTGCTGCCGCAGATCATGCGCAAGCTCGAATGGATGGGTGTCAAGGATTCGACCGTCGGTCTCGTCATTCCGACCGGCTACTCGTTCAATCTCGACGGCTTCTCCATCTATCTCACGCTGGCGGTCATTTTCATCGCGCAGGCCACCAACACGCCGCTGTCCCTGCATGACCTGATCGTCGTGGTGCTGGTGTCGCTGGTAACGTCGAAGGGCGCGCACGGCATTCCCGGCTCGGCCATCGTGATTCTGGCCGCCACGTTGTCCGCGATTCCGGCGATCCCCGTGCTCGGCCTCGTGCTGATCCTGCCGGTCGACTGGTTCGTCGGCATTGCCCGCGCGCTGACCAACCTGATCGGCAACTGCGTGGCGACGGTGGTGGTCGCCGTGTGGGAAAACGATATCGACCGGGCGCGCGCGCATCGCGTGCTGAACCGCGATGCGGCTTTGCGCTACGTACCGGCCGGTGAAGATGCCGAACCCGCTGCCGCCGGCGAGCACGCTCCGGCTGTCTGAACCTGAGAAACCTTATTCGAAACCGCGCGCCATCGCAGCGCGCTTCCAGCGCCGGCAGATGCTGTGAACGCCGGCTCTCCTTCACTTTTCGCTGCCTGACCGAGACTACAGACTATGGCTAATCCGATCCTCGACCCTAACGCTCCCGCTTTCACCCGTCGCTACATGAATCTCGCCGACCCGCGTCTGGGCGCGAAGGCGCTCTTCGCCAGCGACGAATTCTTCGCGCCGAAAGAACGCATGCTGGAGCCGCAACCGGCGGTGTTCATCCCCGGCAAATACGACGACCACGGCAAGTGGATGGACGGCTGGGAAACCCGCCGCAAGCGCACCACCGGCCACGACTACTGCGTGATCCGCCTCGCGCACCCCGGTGTCGTGCACGGTGTGGATCTGGATACGAGTCACTTCACCGGCAACTTCCCGCCGGCCGCGTCGATCGACGCCTGCTACGTGGACGGCGACGTGCCTCCCGATAACGCCGACTGGCAAACGCTCGTGCCGGCCACCACGCTGCAGGGCAACCAGCACCACTACGTCGACGTGACCGACGCCCGCGCCTTCACGCATTTGCGTGTGAATCTGTACCCGGACGGCGGCCTCGCGCGTTTGCGCGTGTACGGCCAGCCCAAGCGCGATTGGGAGCGGGTTGAGCGCGGCACGCTGCTGGATCTGGCGGCGATCGAGAACGGCGCGTACCTGGTCGCGGCGAACAACCAGCACTTCGGGCCGGCCTCGCAGATGCTGATGCCGGGCCGCGGCGTCAACATGGGCGACGGCTGGGAGACCCGGCGGCGTCGCGAGCCGGGCAACGACTGGGCGATCGTCGCGTTGGCGCGGCCGGGCGTGATCCGCAAGATCGAAGTGGATACGGCGCACTTCAAGGGCAATTTCCCGGACCGCTGTTCGTTGCAAGCCGCGTCGGTGACGGGCGGCACCGACGATTCGCTCATCACGCAAGCGATGTTCTGGCCGGTGCTGCTCGGCGAACAGAAACTGCAGATGGACCACGTCCATACCTTCGCGGATAACCTCGCGTCGCTGGGCCCGGTCACGCATGTTCGTTTCAATATCTTTCCTGACGGCGGCGTGTCGCGCCTGCGCCTGTGGGGCGAAATCGCATAACGGAGTGGCGTCGATGAAGACATTGCAGATGGAACGCCTCACGCGCGCGGCCTTCGCGCCGTTCGGCGATGTGATCGAACTGGACGGCGCGCGGCATTTCGCCATCAACGGCGGCACGACCGAGCGTTATCACGACTTGGCCAACGTCGACGTGACGGAGAATGGCGGCCGGCCGCTGATCAACCTGTTTCGCGCGCAGCCGCGTGCGCTGCCGGTCGAGATCACGATGATGGAGCGGCATCCGCTCGGCAGCCAGGCTTTCATTCCCTTAACGGCGGGCCGCTATCTGGTGGTGGTCGCGCCGGCCGGCGAGTTCGATCCGGCGCAGATGCGCGCCTTCTGGACCGACGCGTGGCAGGGCGTGAACTATGCGAAAGGCGTGTGGCATCACCCGTTGCTCGCGCTCGATCGGGTGAGCGATTTCGTGGTGGTCGATCGTGGCGGCGAGCAGCCTAATTGCGACGAATTGTCATTAGCGGAGCCATGGCGGCTGACGTTCGAAGCCAGCGCCGAGCTGGTGGAATAGGTCGTAACCGTTCCCGCAAAGACACCGCCGCGGATGCAAAAAGACCCGGCCGATTCGCATCGGCTGGGTCTTTTTTTGCCCGCCTGACCGCGCACCCCAGCGCGGCCGACACCGCGTCAATGCTTGCGATGCGGGCAGTTTTCCTTGGTGCAGGCGCCGTACAGGGCCAAAGCGTGTTCCTGCAGCTTGAAGCCGCGTTCTTTCGCGATGGACTGCTGACGGCTCTCGATTTCGGAGTCGAAAAATTCTTCGACGAGCCCGCAATCGAGGCACACGAGGTGGTCGTGGTGCGACCCTTCGTTCAGTTCGAACACCGCCTTACCCGACTCGAAATTGCTGCGCGAGAGCAGGCCCGCCTGTTCGAATTGCGTCAGCACGCGATACACGGTTGCAAGACCGATATCGAGTTCTTCGTGCAGCAGGCTGCGGTACACGTCTTCGGCCGTCAGGTGGCGCACCGGGCTGTGCTGAAAAATCTCAAGGATTTTGAGGCGCGGAAGGGTCGCCTTGAGCCCGATATTCTTGAGATCGGTTGGATTGGTCATGGCAAGGGATCCCTAGAGTACAATGCTGGGCTCTCATAGTAATGTGTTTTTGCCGTTCTGGTCATCTTCGATGGAATGAAACTCGCGCGGCTCGTCAACGGGCCCGCACGGTGAGTGAAATGATTTCAAAATCTCAATTGATCTACCGGGGGAGCCGCATGCGGGGTACCTTGATCGCTGTTGCGACTGTCGCGGTTCTTGCCGGATGTTCCACTTACGACAGCCTGACGCAGCGTATTGCCCAAAGCATCACGCCGTACCGCATTACAGTGGTGCAAGGCAATTTCGTCTCGAAAGAAGCGGCTGCACAGATGCAGGTCGGCTTGTCCCGCGCGCAGGTCAAGCAGTTGCTCGGCACGCCGCTCCTGACCGACATGTTCCACGCGGATCGCTGGGACTACGTGTTCTATTTCAAGCGCGGCTCGACTAGCGTCGTGCAGCAGCGCGACTTCGTGGTCATGTTCGCGGGCGACCGCGTCGCCAGCTGGTCGGGTGGTGAAGATCTGCCGTCCAACCTCGAGTTGCTGGCAGAAATCGACGGCGACAAGCTGGGCAAGAAGAAGGCCGCAGCGGCCGTGGCGAGCGGTGCCAGTGGCGCAAGCGCGCCGGCGGCTGACGCGGCGCTGGTCGTGCCGGACACCACGCGTTCGCCGACCGTTGCCGGCGCTGCCGCAGCGGGCGTTCCGTCCACGGACGCCAACGCCGAAGCCGCGCAAGCCGCCAATCGTGCGACCAATGCCGTGCAGTTGTCGCCGAATGCGCGTCCGGCCGTGCCGAGCGCGCCGACTGCCAACGGCGGTGGCATCCCGCAGCAAGGCCCGACGGCCGCGGGTCAACCGCAGTTCCAGTTCCACCGTCCGCCGCCGCCGCAAAATCCGGGCACGGACAACACCAATCCGGTCGGACCGACGGGCCCGCAGAGCAGCAATGGCGCCCCGACGCACAATACGCCACTGACCTCTTCCGCAGCTTCGGGAACGGGCGGCTAATCTCGCTGTCCGTGTCTTAAGACGGGCGCTGCGCGCGGGCAACCGCACCGTGCAAAGCGTCCGTCCGGTTCTTCGTTTTTTCAGTCATGCGCGGCGCCCGGGTGTGCTGCCCGCCGCCGCTTTTGCCCGCCTTTGCCGGGTTTTGCCTTTCGAACCCTCGTAGCCATGAAAATTGCCATTGCTGGCGCATCGGGCCGTATGGGCCGCATGCTCATCGAAACAGTCCTCAACGATTCCGACGCCACGTTGTCCGGCGCGCTCGACCGCGCGGGCTCCCCGCAACTCGGTCAGGACGCCGGCGCGTTTCTGGGCAAACAGACGGGCGTCGTGCTGACCGACGATGTCGAGCGCGTGTTCGCCGAATCCGACTACCTGATCGACTTCACGCGCCCCGAAGGCACGCTGATGCATCTCGAAGCGGCGCAGCGTCACAACGTGAAAATGGTGATCGGCACGACCGGCTTCGACAACGAGCAGAAGGCGCAACTGCGCGCCGCGGCGGACAAGATCGCCATCATGTTCTCGGCGAACATGAGCGTGGGCGTGAACGTCACGCTGAAGCTGCTCGAATTCGCGGCCAAGCATTTCGCGACCGGCTACGACATCGAAATCATCGAGGCGCATCACCGTCACAAGGTCGACGCGCCGTCCGGCACAGCGTTGGTCATGGGTGAGGTGATCGCCGACGCACTCGGCCGCAATCTCGACGATTGCGCGGTCTACAGCCGCGAAGGCGTGACCGGCGAACGCGACCCGTCCACGATCGGGTTTTCGGCGATTCGCGGCGGCGACATCGTCGGCGACCATACGGTGCTGTTCGCGGGCATCGGCGAGCGCATCGAAATCACGCACAAATCGGCGAGCCGTCTGTCGTACGCACAAGGCGCGCTTCGTGCTGTGCGTTTCCTCGAAGGCCACGCAACCGGCTTCTTCGACATGCAGGATGTGCTCGGTCTGCGTTGAGCGTGTCCTGAGCGAACTTCAAGGGCATCGCGCCCCTGAAATCACAACTCCACGGCGAGGTCAGATGGCAGGCAGCAGCGGCATCATCCATTACCTGCAAACCAGCGATGCCATCACGCATGGCGTCGCTTATGTGCTGCTGGCCATGTCGATTGCGAGCTGGTGCTTTCTGATCGTCAAAAGCTGGGTTCTCACGCGCGCCAAACGCCAGTCCACGCGCGCGATTGCGCTGTTCTGGCAGGCGCCTACGCTGTCCGAAGGCGTCGCGGCGTTAAAGCGCGCGGACCGCGAGCGGGTCTTCACGCCGCTGGCCGAAGCGGCGCTGCATGCGTCTGAAGTGGACATTCCGGGCGCGCTGCTCGCGCGTGTCGAGCGCGGCGAGCGGGTGCTGCGGGCGTTGCGTCAGGCGCTCAGCGCGTCGCAGCAGCGGCTCGAATTCGGCCAGGTGCTGCTGGCCTCGGTGGGCAGCACGGCGCCGTTCGTCGGCCTGCTTGGCACCGTGTGGGGCATCTATCACGCGCTTGGCAGCATCGCAGCGAGCGGTCAGGCGCAGATCGAAAACGTCGCCGGGCCGGTCGGCGAGGCGCTCATCATGACCGCCTTCGGCCTCGTAGTCGCGATTCCGGCCGTACTTGCCTACAACGTGCTCGGACGGATGGTGCGGCAGTTGTCGGAGGAACTCGACGGCTTCGCGCACGACCTGCACGCCTACCTGTGCGCGCCGGCGGAGCAGGGCCACACGCAGGCGCCAGTGCGGGCCCAGCAGGCCCCGACCCACTAAGCGCGCCGCTCGGGCGGAAGGAGGCGATATGGCATTCGGCGGACTGGAGAAAAAGCAGACGGCCGCGCCCATGGCCGAGATCAATATGACGCCGCTGATCGACGTCATGCTGGTGCTGTTGGTGATTTTTATCATTACCGCGCCTTTATTCACGCACGCGATCCGGCTCGATTTGCCGAAGGTCGCGGCCGCGCCAGCGCGGCAGACGCCACAAACCATTTCCCTTTCCATCGACGCCGCCGGCAAGCTGTACTGGGACGGCAGCGTGATTACGCTCGAGCAGATGCGCGCGCGCTTCGCGCAAGCGGGCAAACAGAGCGATCAACCGGAGATCCAGCTACGCGCCGAGCGCTCCACGCGCTACGAGGTGATCGCGCAGGTCATGGGCGCGGCGCAGCAGGCCGGCCTTGAGCGGATCGGTTTCGTGACCGACCCGCCGCCGCCGGCTGCGAAGCCTTAGCGGCGCGGCCGGCTGATCACGCCGCTGCGATTCCGGATTAAGAGCGGCGTGTTGCCTTAGCGCTGCGCAACGCAAATACTTTCCAAGCCAAGCCAAGCCAAGCCAAGCCAAGCCAAGCCAAGCCAAGCCAAGCCAAGCCAAGCCAAGCCAAGCCAAGCCAAGCCAAGCCAAGCCAAGCCAAGCCAAGCCAAGCCAAGCCAAGCCAAGCCAAGCCAAGCCAAGCCAAGCCGCGAGCCCGTTCCCCGCCGTCGCGTGCAGCACGCCGCGCGGCGGACCCGTCCGCGGACGGTATAATCAGCCCTTTCCCCCGCCGACGGGGAAACGACGCCATTTCATCCAGCAGAGCACCAAAGCGGCCGGTGCGAAAGCACCGACCCAGCGACTCCATCACACCATGCACGAAAAATACGTTCCCTCCGACGTCGAAGCCGCCGCGCAAGGGCAATGGCGCGCCATCGACGCGTACAAGTCGACGGAAACCACCGACAAGCCCAAGTTCTATTGCGTCTCGATGCTGCCGTACCCGTCGGGCAAGCTGCACATGGGTCACGTGCGCAACTACACGATCAACGACGTGATGTACCGCTATCTGCGGATGAACGGCTACAACGTGCTGATGCCGATGGGTTGGGACGCGTTCGGCATGCCGGCGGAAAACGCCGCGATGGCCAACAACGTGCCGCCGGCGAAGTGGACCTACGACAACATCGCTTACATGAAGAAGCAGATGCAGTCGATGGGTCTCGCGATCGACTGGTCGCGCGAAGTCGCAACGTGCAGCCCGGACTACTACAAGTGGAACCAGTGGCTGTTCCTGAAGATGCTGGAAAAGGGCATCGCGTACAAGAAAACCGGCACCGTCAACTGGGATCCGGTCGATCAGACCGTGCTCGCCAACGAGCAGGTGATCGACGGCCGCGGCTGGCGTTCGGGCGCGCTCGTCGAAAAGCGCGAAATCCCGATGTACTACATGCGCATCACGCAGTACGCGGACGAACTGCTGAACGACCTCGAAGGCCTCGGCTGGCCCGAGCGCGTCAAGATCATGCAGCAGAACTGGATCGGCAAGAGCTTCGGCGTGAACTTCGGCTTCCCGTACGAGATCGACGGCGAACAGAAGCTGCTGCGCGTGTTCACCACGCGCGCCGACACGATCATGGGCGTCACGTTCTGCGCGATCGCCGCCGAGCATCCGCTCGCCACGCGTCTCGCGAAAGACAAGCCGGAACTGCAGGCCTTCATCGAGGAATGCAAGCGCGGCGGCGTCGCTGAAGCCGACGTCGCGACCATGGAAAAGAAGGGCATGGGCACCGGCTTCTACGTCACGCATCCGCTGACGCAGGAACAGGTCGAAGTGTGGATCGGCAACTACGTGCTGATGAGCTACGGCGAAGGCGCCGTGATGGGCGTGCCGGCGCACGACGAGCGCGACTTCGCGTTCGTGAAGAAATACGATCTGCCGATCAAGCAGGTGGTCGCGGTTGAAGGCAAGGAATTCTCGACCGATGCCTGGCAAGAATGGTACGGCGAGAAAACCGGCACGCTGGTCAACAGCGGCAAGTACGACGGCCTCGCTTACGAACAGGCGGTGGACCACATCGCCGCGGACCTGAAGGAACTCGGTCTCGGCGACAAGCAGATCACGTGGCGTCTGCGTGATTGGGGCGTGTCGCGTCAGCGTTACTGGGGCACGCCGATTCCGATCATCCACTGCCCGGCGTGCGGCGACGTGCCGGTGCCGGAAAAAGATCTGCCGGTGGTGCTGCCGGAAGACCTCGTGCCGGACGGCACGGGCAATCCGCTCGCCAAGTCCGAAGCGTTCGTGAACTGCACCTGCCCGACCTGCGGCGGCGCGGCCAAACGCGAAACCGACACGATGGACACGTTCGTCGATTCGTCGTGGTACTTCTACCGCTATGCGTCGCCGGATGCGAAGACCATGGTCGATGAGCGCACCGACTATTGGGCGCCGATGGATCAGTACATCGGCGGTATCGAGCACGCGATTCTTCACCTCTTGTACTCGCGTTTCTGGGCGAAGGTGATGCGCGACATGGGCCTCGTCAACTTCGGCGAGCCGGCGAAAAATTTGCTCACGCAGGGCATGGTGCTCAACGAAACGTATTACCGCGAAAGCGAAGCGGGCAAGAAGACCTGGTACAACCCGGGCGACGTGACCGTTTCGTTCGACGACAAGGGCCGCCCGGTCGGCGCCGTCCTGAACGCGGACGGCCAGCCGGTGGTGCTCGGCGGCGTTGAGAAGATGTCGAAGTCGAAGAACAACGGCGTCGATCCGCAATTGCTGATCGATCAACACGGCGCGGACACCGCACGTCTGTTCGTGATGTTCGCCGCCCCGCCGGAGCAGTCGCTCGAATGGTCCGGCTCGGGTGTGGAAGGCGCGAGCCGCTTCCTGCGCCGCGTGTGGAGCTTCAGTCAGGCGAACGAAGCCGCGCTGCGCCAGGGCGGCACATTCGACGCCGCTCAACTCAGCGACGTCGAGAAGACGCTGCGCCGTGAGATCTACAACGTGCTGAAGCAGGCTGACTTCGACTACCAGCGTTTGCAGTACAACACGGTGGTGTCGGCCGCCATGAAGATGCTCAACGCGCTCGACAGCGCGAAGGGCGCCCGGCCGGCGGTGCTGCGCGAAACCCACAGTGTGATGCTGCGCGTGCTGTATCCGGTCGTGCCGCATCTCACGTTCCAGTTGTGGCAGGAACTCGGTTACGCCGACGAACTCGGCTCGCTGCTCGACGCGCCGTGGCCGAAGGTCGACGAGAAAGCGCTGGAGCAGTCCGAGATCGAACTCGTGCTGCAAGTGAACGGCAAGGTACGCGGCGCGATCACGGTGGCGAAAGACGCCTCGCGTGAAGCGATCGAACAGCTCGCGGCCGCGCATGAGATGGTCGCGAAGTTCAGCGAAGGCAAGGCGCCGAAGAAGATCGTCGTAGTGCCGGGGCGCCTCGTGAACGTGGTCGTGTGAGCATCGACGAAGACATGACAGCAGGCAGGACGCCGCCGCGCATGGCGGCGCTTGTCCGCGCTGCGGAATCTACTGCGAACCAGGAGCCAATGTGACTCGCAGATCGTTTTTGACGCTGGCTTGCAGCGTATTGATGTTGTCCGCTTGCGGCTTCCAGTTGCGCGGCCAGCAGGACTACGCATTCAAACGCCTTTATATCGCCGGCGGTTCCGCGGCAGCGGGCGCACGGTTGGCGCGTATCGTGGAAGGCGGCAGCGACACGGTGGTGGTCAAATCGGTTGCGAATGCCGACGCCACGTTGCAGATCACGGAAGGCCGCGGCATCGGCACGCTGACGCTGAACTCGCTGGGTGTGGTCGAAGAGTATCAATTGAATCTCAACATGAACTATTCGCTGACGGCCAAGGACGGCACGCTGCTGATTCCGCCGAGCGTGATCGCGCTGAACCGCGCGATGACCTATAGCGATCAGTTTTCGCAAGCGAAAGCCTCCGAGAGCGACATTCTCTTCGCCGACATGGAAAAAGACGCGATCGACCAGCTCACGCGCCGTCTGGCGGTCGTGCGCTCGATGCATCCGGCGCCGGGCCAGGAAGTGCCGTCGGTTGCGCCGCGCGCGCCGTTGCCGCCGCCTCCGCTGTGAGCGTCGCGCTTTGTTCGATGTGCCGCACCTGTCCAACCTCGCCGATCGGTAACCATGCAACTGCGACTTGACGCGCTCGAAGCGCATCTCGCCAAGGGACTCGCCGGACTGTACGTCGTGTACGGCGACGAGCACCTGCTCGCGCAGGAAGCGTGCGACCGCATCCGCGCCACGGCGCGCGCGGCAGGCTTCACCGACCGCTCGGTGTTTACGGTGGAACGCGGTTTCGACTGGAGTTCGCTGCTGGGCGCAAGCCAGTCGATGTCGCTATTCGGCGACCGGCAACTGGTCGAGTTGCGCATTCCGTCGGGCAAGCCCGGCAAGGAAGGCGGGGAAGCGCTGAAGGCGCTGGCCGGTTCCGTCAATGACGATGTGCTCACCATGATCACGCTGCCGCGGCTCGACGCGGCCACGCAGAAGTCGGCGTGGTTCACGGCTTTGTCCGACGCGGGCGTCGCGTTGAAAATCGATCCGGTCGAGCGTGCGCAGTTGCCGAACTGGGTCAGCCAGCGGCTCGCAGCGCAGGGTCAGCGAGTTGCCGCTGGCGAAGAAGGGCGGCGCGCGCTGGCGTTCATCGCCGAGCGCGTGGAAGGTAATCTGCTCGCCGCGCATCAGGAAATTCAGAAGCTCGGGTTGCTGTATCCGGCTGGCTCGCTGAGCTTCGAGCAGGTTCAGGACGCCGTGCTCAACGTCGCCCGTTACGATGTTTTCAAGCTGAACGAAGCGATGCTGGCGGGCGACGTCGGCCGCTTGTCGCGCATGCTCGATGGCTTGCGTGGCGAAGGCGAGGCGGCGGTGCTGGTCCTGTGGGCTGTGGTCGAAGAAGTGCGCACCCTGCTGCGGATCAAACGCGGCGTCGCGGCCGGCAAGCCGCTTGCGATGCTGGTGCGCGAGAACCGCGTGTGGGGTCCGCGTGAGCGGCTGATCGGCCCGGCGTTGTCGCGCGTGAGCGAAGGCGCGCTGGAAAAGGCGCTCGCGTTGGCGGCGCGGCTCGATCGTCAGGTGAAGGGGTTGTCGGGCGGTACGCCGGGCAATCATCGCAACGATCCGCCGCCCGATCCGTGGGACGGTCTGTTCGAACTCGCCATGACGGTGGCTTCGCCGAAAACGGCACCCGTGCCGCCGCCACGACCTCGAAGCGGCGCGGCAGCGGCGCCGGCGCGAAGGCCTGTCTGAACCGCAACGGCTAGTTTGATGTGCCTGCGCGGAGAGCGCGGAGCCGCTGACGCTAGTGTTCCGAGTCGCGTTCAAGCGAGCGACGTTCGGCAGTTGACGGCTCAGGCTACCTGGATGCCACCGGCACTGCCGCCGCAAGCAAAGCGCCTTCACCCGACTTACAATCGCTTGATCTTTCGCTAATTCTGCCTGTCCGCTGCACGTCGACGTGCGCGGCATCACGAGACTCACCATGGATATCGACCAGTACATGACCGACCTCGGTCGCCGCGCCCGCCAAGCTTCACGGGCGATGGCACGGGCGTCGACGGCGGCGAAGAACGCCGCGCTCGCGGCCGTTGCGCAGGCTATCGAACGAGATGCCGCGCTGCTGAAAGAAGCCAACGCGCGCGACGTCGCGCGGGCTCGCGACAAGGGCCACGACGCGGCTTTTATCGATCGTCTGACGCTGTCGGATAAAGCGCTGAAGACGATGGTCGAAGGTTTGAGGCAAGTCGCCGCGCTGGCCGATCCGATCGGCGAGATCAGCAATCTGAAGTACCGGCCGAGCGGCATTCAGGTCGGCCAGATGCGCGTGCCGCTGGGCGTGATCGGCATCATCTACGAATCGCGTCCGAACGTGACGATCGACGCCGCCGCGTTGTGCTTGAAGTCGGGCAACGCGACAATTCTGCGCGGCGGTTCGGAAGCGCTCGAATGCAACACGGCGCTGGCGAAGCTGATCGGCGAAGGGCTGGAAGCAGCCGGTTTGCCGCAGGACGCCGTGCAAGTGGTGGCGACGTCGGACCGTGCGGCCGTCGGTAAGCTGATCACGATGACCGAATTCGTCGACGTGATCGTGCCGCGCGGTGGCAAGAGCCTGATCGAGCGCTTGATGAACGAAGCGCGCGTGCCGATGATCAAGCACCTCGACGGCATCTGCCACGTCTACGTGGACGACCGCGCGGATCTGGCCAAGGCGCTGACCGTCTGCGACAACGCCAAGACGCACCGCTACGGCACCTGCAATACGATGGAAACGCTGCTGGTGGCGCGCGGCATCGCCGCCGAAGTGCTGCCGCCATTGGGCAAGCTGTATCGCGACAAGCAAGTCGAACTGCGCGTGGACGCGGCGGCGCGCGCGGTGCTGGCGGACGCGGGCGTGGGACCGCTCGTCGATGCCACCGAGGAAGACTGGCGCACCGAATACCTCGCGCCTGTGCTGGCGATCAAAGTGGTCGAGAACCTCGATGCGGCGATCGATCACATCAACACGTACAGCTCGCAGCACACCGACGCGATCGTCACGGAAGACCACGATCGCGCCATGCGCTTCCTGCGCGAAGTGGATTCGGCGAGCGTGATGGTCAACGCCTCGACCCGTTTCGCGGATGGTTTCGAATTCGGCCTGGGCGCGGAAATCGGGATCTCGAACGACAAGCTGCATGCGCGTGGCCCGGTGGGTCTGGAAGGGCTGACGTCGCTCAAGTACGTCGTGCTGGGCCACGGCGAAGGCCGGCAATAAAACAAGAGGACCGCTGATGCTTTGGGTAAAAACGTTTCACATTGTTCTGATTGCTTCATGGTTCGCCGGCCTGTTCTATTTGCCGCGCATCTTCGTCAATCTGGCGATGGAAACGGAACCCGCGGCGACGGCGCGTTTGCTGACGATGGCGCGCAAGTTGTTCCGCTTTATGACGTTTATTGCGGTGCCGGCTTTGGCGTGCGGGTTGTGGTTGTGGCTGGTGATCGGCATCGGGCGTGGGCAGGGGTGGATTCACGCGAAGGTTGGCGTGGTGGTGCTGCTGATCATCTATCACGCGTATTGCGGCGTGCTGCTGCGGACCTTCGAGCGTGGGGAGAATCGTCGCTCGGATAAGTGGTATCGGATGTTTAATGAACTGCCGGTACTGGGGATGTTGGCGGCGGTGGCGTTGGTGGTGATTAAGCCGTTTTAGGTTACTTGCGGGCGTTGGTTGGGTGCAGGTTGTTGGGGGCTTCGATTTTGAAAAGGGCGGTTTGCTGGGTTCGGCAAACTGCCCTTTTTTGTTGGTGGCGCGGGTGCGGGGCGCTTTGTCCTAGGCCGAATGGCTAGGTTGGTTTTCAGCCTATATTGGGACGGCCAAGGCGCGTGCGGCCTGATTTATAATTCTTGAGCCACTGGCATCAACCGGTGGTCGGGTTTGACAGCCTGGTGCGACCTGCAAAGTCGCGTGATTCTCTGTTTCACCGAGCGCAGTAACTCTGATGAAACCGGCTGTTCCATCAGCCGTTCCCTACCCGGACATGCGAAGCTGGCAACGGCTTGGTGTGAAGCTCCGGGGACAAAGCAACTGCCGAATACCCGGTACGTCGAGCTGCGAGGCAAGACGGAATCTGCCAGCACGAAGGCGGAGAGGTGCAAGGGATGGATGGGTACGACCAACATATGTGAATGTCTGATACGTGTCGTCACAAACAACAAGCCAAACGTGCTGACAGGCTTGAACCAAAACGGTACGCGGCGAGGAATGGTCTCCTCTCAGGCTTGGGCCATCATGGACAGAACGCCGCCGGCGCAGTAGGACAGGTCCGCAGCATCCCGAGAGTCATGCGGAACAGGGTGAGCCCGTATCGCCGCCCAATGGGCAGGTCGACCGTAAGGAAAGCTTTTGGTGATGCGGGTAAAGGAGTGCGGAAAAAGCGAAAGCCTTTCTGTAATGGACAGGATACGGGCTGAAACATTGTCCGACGCGAAAGCGGGCAGACTTCCCCATGGTCATTCATGGCGAGAGAATCTTTGACTAACCGTTGTACGAGGGAAAGCAGATGACGGCGAACGGTGCGAAAGCATTGGACACTGGTGCGCCCTCGCACGCCAGAGTCATGTGGGATCAGGCGAACTGGTCACGCATCGCGGCCGACGTGAAGCGGCTTCAGATGCGTATCGCCAAGGCAGTCCGGGAAAACGGGTGGGGCAAGGCGAAGGCCTTGCAACATCTGCTGACCCGCTCGCATAACGGCAAGATGCTTGCTGTGAAGCGGGTGACGGAAAATCGCGGTAAGAGAACGCCGGGGGTGGACGGTAGGGTCTGGTCATCTCCGGCGGCCAGATGGAACGGAATGTTGTCGCTACGTCATCGGGGCTATCGCACGATGCCGCTGCGGCGCGTCTACATTCCCAAGAGTAATGGGAAAAAGCGTCCGTTAGGAATCCCGACGGTGGTTTCATAATGCACTCTCACAGTTAAGTGTTGGAATGTTGCGGCTTCAGATGCGCTGAAGTACGCACCCAGTCTCGAAGTTCTTGTTCCTTGGTGCTGTCCAGCGCAATCCACCACCCCCTCCGATCATCAAGCTTACGTGCTTCGACGATACGGCGCTCGATCCAGTAATAGACGACGTGCATGCTGACCCGCAAGCGCCCGGCGAGTTGCTGCACGGTGAGTTCGTCAGGGCGTATCAGGCAAGTCGCTGGAATGGCGTACTTGTAGCGGATCCATTTGATCATGGCGAGCGTAAAAGGCTTGCCATGGGGGCTGCGCAGCCCTTCCTGATTGAGGTGTGCGACGATTTGCAGATCGGACAGCTGCTGAGACAGTCTGCGGACCTGCTCGACGATTTCCGCCGGACAACGTATCGCTTCGGGAGCCGGCCTGGGCAGATTGACAGTGATGTCGGTGCAGGCACCGCCTTGCCAGCGCACATGCAGAACGAGCTGCCGTTGGTCGAGCAATTTCTCCACCGTGATGTCCTTGATGAGGAGTCGCAGCATACGTTTGCGCTCCTTCGCCGGGGTGGTCGGAGCTCGCCACAGGCGTGGCAGATCGCGCGCCAATGCGAGGACCTGGGCCTTCTGCTCCGCCGTGACGACGCGCGCCTTCTGGCTCTGGAATTGGGTGGCTTCCGTCCTGATCGATTCGAGACGAAGCAACGCGTCGTTCCAGCGTCGTTCGAGGGTGCCTGCGACCAACCGGTTGGCGGGGTCGCACTCCTGGTAGCGCCGTTCGGCGAGGGCAGTCTCGTATTCGGCGCGCTCGATGCGCATGTGCCACTGACGCATGATGGCGAGGTCGCGTTGCTCAAGCTCCTGCAGGGCCGTGACGGCGAGTTCGAGTTCGGCCGGGCGCAGCGCCGTGAGCACCGCTTCGCCGATCACGTTGTCGAGCAGGTCGCTGCGCACATACACGCAATCCCTGGTCGCCAAACCTTGGTGGCGCTGCTTGCTGCACAGATAGATCGGGCGGATGCCGCCGTGACCCTGGTAGCGTACCGTGATTGCCCGGCCACAGCGTGCGCACACCAGCAGTCCCTGCAGCAACGCGAGCCCTTCGCGCGCCGGGCCACTCAACAGGTACCTTCACCGTTCGTCCGGTTGCGCGCCAGGCGGGCCTGATTCTGCTCAAACTCCTCCGGGGTAATGTACCCTTCGTGGTGCCCGGGCAGATGGACGCGCCAGTCGGTCTTCGGAACCGGCTGCACGCGCTTGAGCACCTCTCCCTGTGGTGTGATGCGCTGGCGGTACTGATAGCGCCCAAAGACGTAGACGCCTGCATACGACGGATTCATGATCAATCCGAGCACACGTCCGTGACTCAGTCGTCCCCAGATGAGTTTGCCCGCCCAGGCTCCTCCGTAGGCGCGCTTCGGAAAGCGTAGCCCGTCTTCGGCAAACCGCTTGACGACAGCGTACGCACTACCGGTTTCGCGGAACAGACGGAATACCAGTTGCACGGCGCCGCGCACTTCGTCATCAGGATCCAGGACGATGCGGTCTTCACCGTCATAGCACAGGCCGACTGGTAGCGGAAAGCGCAACTCTCCCTTCTGCGCCTTGTTGAGCTTGCCGCCCTGGAGGCGCCCGCGCAGAAAATGGAGTTCGGCCTGAGCCATCGTGCCTTTGAGACCGAGAAGCAGGCCGTCGTTGAAGTCGCCCGGGTCGTACGAGGACACATCTTGGTACCCCTGTTCGGCTGCCAACAGGGCGGCTGGAACAGGTAACTGTCACTGATCCCGCCCATCCGCTGTATGGCCGCACCTTTGCTGTCGTGGCATCGGCGGCCACGGTCGGCGCATATGGTCAAGTCACCGTCGCTTATCGGGACGACGTCCTGTTAAAAATTCCGGTGGTGGCGACTTCTCTCCGTCCGACGTCTGAGCGTCTACCATCGAGCAAACTATCGGCCGATAGCGTCCGGGAACTGGTTCGTGTGGCCAGAGAGCTGGAGTCACCAGAAAATCATGGATCAGTCTTCTATTTAAATAAGGAGTGCTTGATAATAGATGGGAATTGCGATTTACAGAATACGGTTGCTGCCTCGAGGGACAAGCCATGACATCGGAACTTGTAACGGCCCGACATCTGTGCCGTAAGGCAATAATCTATATCAGGCAATCCACTCCGAACCAGGTAGTAACCAATCAGGAAAGCCTGCGATTGCAGTATGCGCTGCGCCAGCGGGCAAGCGATCTGGGCTGGGATGATGCGAATATCGAGGTGGTCGACATGGATCTTGGCCTAAGTGGCTCGACGCTTTCGCATCGTGAGGGCTTCAAGGATGTGATTGCCCGCGTGACCCTGGGCGAGGTCGGCATCATCCTCTCGTACGAAGTAACCCGGCTTGCACGTAATTGCACGGACTGGTATCCCTTGCTGGATCTGTGTGGGTTTCGCCAATGTCTTATCGGCGATCGCGATGGCGTATATGATCCGGGTTCTGCGAACGGACGCCTTTTGCTGGGTTTGAAGGGCACGATTTCCGAGGTCGAGTTGCACACCCTGCGTGGCCGCCTGACGGCCGGACTGCTGAACAAGGCAAAGCGCGGTGAACTGGCGTTGCTGCTACCCGCAGGACTCGAGCGCGACACCAACGGCATGGTGCATAAAGATCCGAACCAGGAGGTGCAGGATCGGGTATCGCTGATCTTTACGACGTTTCTGGGTCTTGGGTCGGTGGGCAAAGTAATGCGCCGCTTCCGCGATCACGCGCTGACCTTGCCGCGGCGCGACCGGTTTGGCGACATCATCTGGCGTTCACCAACGGCCAATATGCTCACGGCGATTCTGAAGAATCCTGCCTACGCGGGTGCGTTCGTCTATGGTCGAACCCGGTCGTGCCATTCGACTTATGCCAACGGCAAGCTCATCACAGAACGCTGTCCTATGTCAGAATGGAAAATCGTCGTGAAAGACCGTTATCCTGTCTACCTCGACTGGGAACGTTTCGAACAGGTCCAGGCCATGTTGCGCGATAACCATGCGGAATATCAGCGAAACCAGACGCGCGGGATACCCCGCGACGGTGCAGCCGTGCTCCAGGGCATCGTCTGGTGCGGGCAATGCGGTCACAAGATGGCGGTGCAGTACAAGAATGCGAACAGGTACGTCTGTAACTATCTGCTGCGTAGTCAGGGTGGCCAACTATGCCAGCACCTCCCTGCTGACCTTATTGATGCGCGGGTCGTGGAGGCCTTCCTCGCGGCAGTTGGACCCGCGGAGCTCGAAACGTGGGCGGGTGCAAACCATGCAAGACAGCAGACCCGTGATGCCGCCAACCGGGCAGAGGTGCAGCAGGTCGAACGGCTACGCTATCAGGCGCTCCTGGCCGAGCGCCAATACAATCGCGTCGATCCGGATAACCGTCTGATTGCTGCCGAGCTTGAACGGCGGTGGGAAACGGCGCTGCGCGAACTGCGACAGGCGGAGGATGCGCTTGCCCGTCATCAGGTTGAGGCATGCAAACCGGAGGCGCTCAGTGCTGAAGAGCAAAATGACTTTCTTGCGCTCGGTACCCAGCTACCGGAAATCTGGCAGCGACCGCAAGTCAATCGCGAGAGCAAGAAGGCCCTGCTGCGTTCCCTGATTGATAAAGTGATCCTGCACCGGGTAACGCGTGATCGGATCGCAATCCGTGTTGTCTGGCGAGGTGGTGAGATCTCCCAACTGGAGGTCGAGCCGCGTGTGCATGCCGCGCGGGCACTCACCAGGGGCGCCGAGATGGAAGCCCGCGTGCTTGAACTTGCCCGGCAGGGCATCGACGATGCCACAATAGCCGGAATACTGTCCCAGGAGGGGTATCACTCGGCCCGATGCAGCCATGTCCCGGCACGGACCGTACAGCTCATCCGGCAGCGTCATCGTGTATTGCACGACGCCAGATCAATGCGTGCGCGGCACATCTCTGGATGGTTGACCGTTGCCGATGTCGCGCAATCCCTGCAGGTTTCGACCTCGTGGATCAAGCGACGCATCCGCGACGGCGTCATCTGTGTCCAGCGCGATTCGCATGACAAACGTTTCCTGTTTCCCAATACCCCGGAGAGCATATCCGCTCTCCATGAGCTCAAATCGGGCGTGCGAAACCATCTCGTTATCGCCCCGCGAGCAAACACATGAGGGCATCAACATGACCGATCGTAGCAACCATCGGAATCGATCACGAGGGTATGAGTGAGCGCACACAGTTCGAGCAGGCGATGCCAGTCCAGGTTCGAGCGTGCCAGGCGTGACACCTCCAGGGCAAGTACTGCACCCACTTGCCCCATCGAGACATCCGCCACCAGCGTCTTGAAGTCCTCGCGGCCCGTCATCTGCGCGCCCGAGTGACCGAGGTCCCGGTCCAGCGTACGGATCGCCGTTTCGGTCCAGCCCAATGCAAGCGCCTTGTCCTTCAACGCGTACTGGCGCTCGGTGCTCTCCTGATGGTGCAGCACCTGGGCTTGCGTCGACTGGCGGATATAAATGTACGCCGGCTTGCCCAGATGTTGCGGGGTGATCTTGGGGTTCATCGACGGCCTCCTCACTCGGTTCCAGCGCGGACCCGGCGGTGAGCCAGGCCTCGAGCATGTTGGCGATGAGTACGCCGGCCAGGTGCGGATCGATGCAGTCGGTGAGCGATGGCGTCTGGCTCACCGACGTCCCTTAGATCGCCTCGCGGCGGCGCAGTAGTTCGCGGTTGATCTCGCAGATCTCCTCGATGATCTCGCGAACCCGGTGATAGTTCGCCAGGCGCTCGGTGACGTCGGCGTAATCGTCTTGCGGCACGTAGTCCATTTGTGGCCGGCGGCCGGGAAAACTCACCGACAGGTAATACTTGGGGCCATGACCGGGGCCGTCGGCACATTTGCAGCCAGGTTTGCCGCAGCGCTTGTAGCGCTCGATGAGCGAGCCCCTGAGCAGCGTGTCCAGAGCCGGCATTTGCCGCAGCAACTGGGCACGACGCCTGCGCAAAGTCGACGATGGTGTGTCTTGCATGATCAGACCACGTATCTAACTGGTCTGATACTAGGTCAAGAATATCCATTGATCAAGCTCCTTTGGTGGATGACTTCTTCGAGGCCGAAACGGCAAGCTGGTCGATCAGGTCGATCAGCTCTAGCAGCATGTCCAGATCGAAGCGGCACGCGGTGACGCCAGCACCGTCGTGAACAGAGGGCATGCCCCAGTCGGTCCATTCGCGGGCAATGCTGAAGCTGCCGCGTTCTGCATGACCCAGAAGCAGCGTATCAACCCCGCCGACGCGCCGGGTCTTCAGTACTGGAAAACGTTGACCTTTTAACGGATGGAATGGATGGCAGATCTCAGCCCATCCCAAATACTCGTTGAGCGCTGGTGCAGTTCGCGCTAACCGTCCCCGTGCATGAGGTGCCGGGCGATGCAGGCTTTATGGAAGCTCGCACTGGAACCGATCGCGGAGACTCTGGCGGATGTCAACTCCTACGGCTTCCGGGCCGAACGCTCGACTGCCGATGACATCCAGCACTGCTTCAACGCTCTGGCGAGGCGAACCTCGCCAGAGTGGATTCTGGAGGGTGATATCCGAGGCTGTTTCGACAACTTCAGTCACTCCTGGATTCTGGAGAATGCGGCGATGGACAAGGAAGTCCTGCGCAAGTGGATGCAGGCCGGATATCGATGAGGGAACCCTGTTCGAGTCACGGGCCGGCACCCCGCAAGGGGGTGTCATCTCACCCGTGATCGCGAATATGGCGTTAGACGGACTGGAAGCAGCGGTCCATGCAAGTGTAGGCGCTTCCAGACACGCTCGCAAACAGGCGAAGCTTAACGTCATCCGCTACGCCGATGATTTCGTGGTGACCGGTGCATCGAAAGAGGTACTGGAATCCCGGGTGCTTCCGGCGGTCAGGGCATTCATGGCTGTTCGGGGTCTGGAACTCTCAGAAGAAAAAACCCGGATCACGAATATGGCGGACGGTTTCGATTTCCTCGGTCAGAACGTGCGCAAGTACAGCGGCAAGTTACTGATCAAGCCAGCGAGGAAAAGCATAAAGTCGCTGCTCGACAAGGTCAGAGTGATCATCAAAGGCCATGCGAGTGGCGCACAGGAAGCGCTGATACACAGGCTTAACCCGGTCATTCGGGGATGGGCAATGCATCACCGTCATGTTGTGTCGAAAGTGACTTTCTCATGGGTAGACTCGCACATCTGGCAACTGCTCTGGCACGGGGCAAGACGCAGGCATCCCAGGAAAGGAGCACGGTGGGTGAGGAGGAAATAATACTTCCGGGTAGATGGATGGCGTTCATGGGTCTTTGCCACGGACAGTGTGGCTTACGGTATTCATGGGCTGCAACGTTTCCAGGCATCGACGGTCCCGATTACGCGGTACGTCAAGATCTGCGGCAGCGCCCATCCATTCGATCCAGCTTGGGACGACTACTTCATCCGCCGTCACACCAAAACTCGTTCCATCAAACCGCTCGGTGCCAATGCCTGGTGCTGAAGAATGGCTTGAGCCGGATGCGGGGTGACTCGCACGTCCGGTTCAAGGGGGCGGCGGCGCAGCAATGCGCCGCTGCTACCCGACCGCTTGAAACCGCACACTCGCCATGCGGGTCGTGCGTCTATCTCTGCACGTCTGTATTTTCTATGGGCGGGCTGTGGTGGAGGAGTCGCAAGGCTCGCCGGATTGTTTCAAGCCCGGTCTGTCAACTTCGCTACATGCCCGCTCACCCTCCTTGCAAGCGAGTGTCGGGCGATCCAGGTAAGTCTTAGGGAGATCGCACCATGAGCAAGTCCATCAAAAATCAACACACCTCACGCCCGCCTGTCGATGCCTTGCAGTACGAAAAGCTCGCCCTGTCGGCATTCGGTTCGTGCGAACGACAATTGACTCAACTCAACAGACTTGCCACGCTTGCGACCTCGATATATAGGAACCCCGCACTGACGAGCCACGAACGACGCAGCCGCCAAGTGCTGCTTGAGTTGCTGGTTGAAACGTGCGAGGAGTATGAGCGGGAAGTGGAATGCGACCGCGAACTGTATCAAGTGATTGCGCTCGATGCGCGTGGCATCGCTCATCGCCGGATTACGGCTAGTGCTGCGGCGAAACTTCTGGCTGAAGCGGGACAGAAAGCGAAGAAGGCTGAAGCGGAGGGTGAACCGCACGCGACAGCGCCGCGTAAATCGGCACAGGGAAAGGCAGACGCAGCGGTTGCCGCGTCAGCGCACTAAGACGAACTTCCGATACGCTCCAGCAATGAAAAGAGGCGCGAACGGAACAGATCGCGCCTCGTGGGTTTTGACTGACAGACAGCAGCACGCTATCCGAACACTTATGCGCCGGCCCCGCGCGTCGTACGTGACGACGGGGCACGCCATGCATCTCGACGGCGCACGTACACATCAGTGAAAGCGTAATCGGTTGCGTTCATGCCAGAGGCGGGCCTGTAGTGATTGACACCGGAGACCATTGCGACATTGCCAAAGACACGCACCTTCAGCTCCCCGCGCGTCGGCGCTAACAAGACGTCGGCCCTTTCGCGACGGGCCCCGTCAGGCATCGTCTTGACGAACGAGTCACCGAGCAGGCGGTCGAGCGTCACGCGGTCGTCGTGAATAGGCTTCCACCCGTGTTTGCTTTATCGCTGCAAGCGCGGCCTCGACTAGCACCTCCGTTTGAAGCCGGGTGGCCAGCAGGCAGGTCGATGGGCCTATGGCGGCCAGGAAGCCTGCGTGTTTCATCATTTCCCTTTGATGAACCGGCGCCGCGCCATGTCGGACGCGGCCACCAGACCACGTTGAGTACCCGCTATGCGACGTTACTGCACGAGCTTGCGCTCCATTTGAGACGAGATGGCACGCCAGCCATCAGGCCGTCTTGCATAGATGGCGGTAAATGTAAATTTGATCGGCACGGCGCCGGGGGGCGGGCGAATAGTAATTCACTCCGGTGACGACGGCGGTGTCCCCGCTCACATGTTCCTCGAGTTGGTCGAGCGATTGGGACGAACCCGCTGCCAGGCTTGGCGCGGCGAGCGCGTCGGCCTTGCTGCGGCGCATGCCGTTGGCCGTCACCTCGACGAACGAGTCGTCGAGCGCTTTTGTCGAGTGCAGCTTCGACGTGACTCGACGCCGCCTCGGCCTAAGAATGTTCGCGTGCGAGCAGCGCGGCTTCGTCCGGCGTAGCGGCGCACGAAATCGATGCAGCGGACGAGAGCAGCGGCCCTGCAACGGTCAGGATGGCGACGGGTTTCATCACTATTCTTTGTTGAAGATTTCTCGAACGCGGATGCCGGGCTGGTGATTCTGCCGATAGGTCACGCGCCAAGGGACAAAACCGTGCTGTTCAGGATTGGGTTGCGGGTACCGCCTGGAATAAGGTCCGCTAATGTAATCGGGCGCTTTTGGCGACTGTCCTGGCTTGGCAGATTTTTTGTCGAATCGATTGATTTCGATTTTTTGGATGGTGATCGGATTTCTCCACGGGACTATTCATAAAATTCCAACTGTTGATTAAAAAAATTCCGGACTCGGGGTCGCTTTATTAAAAAGAAAGAATTTTATGGACGACGCTAAGTCATGTCGTTTATCGCAATCAGGCTGGTCTTGGTCTTTTATTCGCGATCGGTCAATTAACAGGGCAATCGCATGAAACGTTACAGATAGTGAAGAGCCGGTTGTAAGCACGATTTAAGGCGCGTTTCCACTGCCTTTTCGGGTTCGGAAGACGTGATGCAGGAAGTGCTGAGTATTGAAAAGGCGTTTTGTGATTTGCGCCATGCGCGCAGCCGCACGCCAGTCCATGATCTGACGGAAATACTGGTGGTGGCGCTGTGCGCGATTCTCTCGGGTGCCGACAGTTGGGGGAGATTCAGGCCTGGGCCGAGGTGAAGCTCGACCGGTTGCGGCGGTACGTGCGACTGGTCAACGGTGTACCGTCTCACGACACGTTCGGGCGCAGGTTTGCCGCGCTAGATGCGCAGCAGTTCGAAGCTTGCTTCATGCGCTGGGTGGCTAATTTGCGTGGCGCTGAGCGGCGAGGTGCTCGCCGTTGACGGCAAGACGGTGCGTGACCCTCATCGCGGCGAGCAGCGGGCACTGCACCTGGTGTCTGCCTACGGCAGTGGTCTCGGTATGGTACTGGCGCATGTGCGCCCGGCGGACAGAAGCAACGAGATCACCGCGATTCCCGAGTTACTGGATGCACTGCTGCTCAAGGGCGCGACTGTGACAATTGATGCGATGGGTCGCCAGAACGCATTGCCGGCAAGATCAACCGCGCGCAGGCTGGCAATGTATGGCAGTCAAGGGGAGTCAGTCGGCGCTGGCGGGCCCGGTGAGCGGCACCTTTGATGCACTGGAGCACTGGCCCGCGAAGTACGCAGGTACGGTTTATGAATATCGCGAGATTAACAACGACTATGGCCGTATATGGACACGGCACTGCGTGAGCCGGGACATCTCCTTACGCCGGCCTGGCAAGGTCGATGGACGCTGGCCCGGCTCACGCACGCTCGCCATGGTTGAAGCCACGCGCGAGACCTGCGGTGTGGCGCCTGCCGAGCATCTCATTACTACATCAGCAGTCTGCCCGCCAACGCGTGCCGGAACGCCCATGCAATGCGTTCTTACTGGCGCGCTCAGAACGGCATGCACTGGTGGGTACTCGACATAGCTTTCGGCGAGCACTAAGTGCCGCATCCGGTTGCCGAACGCTGCGCAGAAATTCGCGATCCTGCGCCGTATCGCCATGAATCTGCTCAAACGTGATACCTCCGCCAAGCTCGGACCGAAGAGCCCCCGCCTGAAGGTCTGTGCCAACGACTCCTACGGCGCGACGCTGCTTGGCTTGGGAGCTTCATGCGATTGCCCTGGCAGATTTTTGCAATTGCGATCTAGTTTAAGACATGTCTTATTCAATGCACGGGTGACGATACCTATATTTGCGACATTGCTCCAATGAATTTCGGGGTGACTGTGGGAATTTGAGATTTTTCCTACGCCGTTTCATAGGCCTTGGTTGCCATTCGATGCCTAAGCCATTCTTCTGGGGCAGCGCAGCGTTGAACATGTCACTGCAAATTAAATAGGTAAATTTGTGAATAAATCGTATAAAACCGTTTGGAATGACGTCGCGGGTTCTTGGTCAGTAGCTTCGGAGTTAGCCAAGGGACGCACGAAGAGCGGCAAATCCGCAACGGCCATTTTGGCTGCGGGCGCGCTGCTTGGCGTGGGTGCTATTTCGAATGCGGGGGCGGCTGCCGTCAGCGGGGCTGCCGGCGTAGAGGTTTGTCAGAACGGCACTAACGCCGGCATTAACGCATCAGGCTGCGCGCTACCGTCAGACGGCGGATTTACGGACGGTGTTGGCCTGTTCACGAAATACGGTGCAGGTTTCACCCGCAGCGAACCCGCGTTCCTGACCGTCACCCAAGGTGGGCACATGACGCTGCACGCCGCCAACGGTATCTACGCCTGGGACACCTTGTACATGAACGGTGACGGCAACGTGACGGGCGGTACCGGCGCGGCGAAACAGATCAAGGGGATGGCCGCTGGTGGTCTCTCTGCTACGAGCCTCGACGCCGTAAACGGGTCCCAATTGTTCTCCGTCGGTACTACCGCAGCCACTGCGCTAGGTACGACGTTTAACGCAACTACGGGCAATATCAATGCGCCGAGTTATGCGCTGACGAACGCGAACGCGATCGATGGCACGAGCGGCGCGGCAACCGACGTGGGTTCGGCGTTCAGCACGGTGGATGCGGCGCTGGGCCGGCTTAACAGTAACATCACCAACATCAACGGCACGGTGAACAACATCACCAACGGTGGTGGCATCAAGTACTTCCATGCGAACTCGACTGGAGCCGACTCGTCGGCGACGGGGAGTAATGCGGTTGCGATTGGCATGGCAGCAACTTCCAGCGGAAGCGGTACGATCGCCATGGGATCCAATTCCCAAGCCAGCAACAACTACACAGTGGCCATCGGTAACCTTGCGTACGCCGCTAACCCCGGCGGATCTGACCTGGACGGATCTTCGACGGCAATCGGCTCATCGGCGTCGGCATCGGGTATGTATTCGACGGCTGTTGGTGCGTTATCGCAAGCGAGCGCTGGCGCGACCACTGCTTTGGGTGTGAACGCGACAGCTAGCGGTGACCGCTCCATTGCATTGGGCGCAAGCGCAATGGGTGCGGGAAGCTACTCAGCGGCACTTGGCACGCTCAGCACCGCTTCCGGTTCAAACTCTTCGGCGATCGGCACACAATCGAAGGCGATTGGCAACAACTCCGTGGCGGTCGGTAACAACGCGCAAGCGCAAAACACTGCGACCATCGCCATGGGTCAGGCGGCTACTAGCTCAGGCAGCGGATCGACCGCGATTGGCCAAGCAACAACCGCCAGCGGAAACAATTCGGTCACCCTCGGCACTTCCGCCGTCAGTAAGGGAACAAGCGCGATTGCGCTGGGCTCGAATGCGTCGGCTGCAGCTGACTATAGCTTTGCATCAGGCAACTCGGCATCGGCTGTAGCCCTTGGCGACATCGCGCTGGGCGCGTCGTCGACAGCCAGCGGCGCGGGGGGCACGTCCTTCGCCACCGCACTGGGTACCAATGCCCAGGCTATCGGAGCCAATACGGTCGCCGTCGGTGGCGGCGCCAAGGCCACGGCAGCAAACTCGGTGGCGCTGGGCGCGAATTCGACAACGACGGCGGACCTGTCGGCGGCGGGTTACAACCCGGGCACGGGTACGCTGTCGGGTGTTGCTTCGGCAGCCAATGGTGAAGTGTCGATGGGTTCGGCAGGCAAGGAGCGTCGCGTGACGAACGTGGCGGCCGGTTCGGCGGCGACGGACGCGGTGAACGTAAGCCAGTTGCAGTCGGAAGATGCGAAGGTGAACACGGTCAACAACAACGTGAACAACCTGAGCACCAGCGTCACGAACATCAACAGCACCGTCAACAACATCACCAACGGCAGTGCGGGCATCAAGTATTTCCACGTGAACTCGACTGGAGCCGATTCGTCTGCGACGGGCGCCAACGCGACGGCGATTGGCACGGCGGCTACTTCCAGCGGAAGCAGTTCGGTGGCCATCGGCAGTAGCACTGTCAGCAAGGGACAAAGCGCAATTGCGTTGGGCTCGAATGCGTCGGCTGCAGCTGACTATAGCTTTGCATCAGGCAACTCGGCATCGGCTGTGGCCCTTGGCGACATCGCGCTGGGCGCGTCGTCGACGGCCAGCGGCGCGGGGGGCACGTCCTTCGCCACCGCACTGGGTACCAATGCCCAGGCTATCGGAGCCAATACGGTCGCCGTCGGTGGCGGCGCCAAGGCCACGGCAGCAAACTCGGTGGCGCTGGGCGCGAATTCGACAACGACGGCGGACCTGTCGGCGGCGGGTTACAACCCGGGCACGGGTACGCTGTCGGGTGTTGCTTCGGCAGCCAATGGTGAAGTGTCGATGGGTTCGGCAGGCAAGGAGCGTCGCGTGACGAACGTGGCGGCCGGTTCGGCGGCGACGGACGCGGTGAACGTAAGCCAGTTGCAGTCGGAAGATGCGAAGGTGAACACGGTCAACAACAACGTGAACAACCTGAGCACCAGCGTCACGAACATCAACAGCACCGTCAACAACATCACCAACGGCAGTGCGGGCATCAAGTATTTCCACGTGAACTCGACTGGAGCCGATTCGTCTGCGACGGGCGCCAACGCGACGGCGATTGGCACGGCGGCTACTTCCAGCGGAAGCAGTTCGGTGGCCATCGGCAGTAGCACTGTCAGCAAGGGACAAAGCGCAATTGCGTTGGGCTCGAATGCGTCGGCTGCCGCTGACTATACCTTTGCGGCAGGCAACTCGGCATCGGCTGTGGCCCTTGGCGACATCGCGCTGGGCGCGTCGTCGACGGCCAGCGGCGCGGGGGGCACGTCCTTCGCCACCGCACTGGGTACCAACGCCCAGGCTATCGGAGCCAATACGGTCGCAGTCGGTGGCGGCGCCAAGGCCACGGCAGCAAACTCGGTAGCGCTGGGCGCGAATTCGACGACGACGGCGAACCTGTCGGCAGCGGGTTACAACCCGGGCACGGGTACGCTCTCGGGCAGTGCTTCGGCAGCCAACGGCGAAGTGTCGGTGGGCTCGGCAGGCAAGGAACGTCGCGTGACGAACGTGGCGGCCGGCTCGGCGGCAACGGATGCGGTGAACGTGAGCCAGTTGCAGTCGGAAGATGCGAAGGTGAACACGGTCAACAACAACATGTCGAACCTGAGCAACAACGTCAGCAACATCGCGGGCAATGTCACCAACATCAGCAACACGGTGAACAACATCACCAACGGTGGCGGCATCAAGTACTTCCACACGAACTCGACGCTGGCGGATTCGTCGGCCACCGGTACGGATGCAGTGGCGATCGGTGGTGCGGCGTTGGCGACGACGGCGAACTCGGTGGCGCTGGGCTCGAACTCGGTGGCGAACTCGGCGACGCTGACGACGGCAGGCTTCACGCCGGTTGGCGGCACGGCGATCTCGGCTGCCACGGCAGCTGGTGGCGAAGTGTCGGTTGGCAAGGCGGGTGCTGAGCGTCGCATCACGAACGTTGCAGCAGGCCTGAATGCAACGGATGCGGTGAACGTGAGCCAGTTGCAGTCGGAAGATGCGAAGGTCAATAACGTCAGCAATAACGTGTCGAACCTGAGCGGCAACGTGACGAACATCGCGGGTAATGTCACCAACATCAGCAACACGGTGAATAACATCACCAACGGTGGCGGGATCAAGTATTTCCACACGAACTCGACGCTGGCGGACTCGTCGGCGACGGGTGCGGATGCAGTGGCGATCGGTGGCAACGCAAAGGCGACGGCAGCGAACTCTGTCGCGCTGGGTTCGAACTCAGTGGCGGATCGTGCCAACACGCTGTCGGTGGGCTCGGCGGGTAACGAACGCCAGATCACCAACGTGGCGGCTGGTACGGCGGATACAGATGCGGTGAACGTCGCGCAGTTGAAGGCGTCGGGCGTGATCAATCCGGATGGCACGACCAACGCTGCCGTGACGTATGACCACAACGCGGACGGTACGACCAACTACAACAGCGTCACGATGGGCAACGGCGCTACAGGCGGTACGACGATCCACAACGTGGCAGCAGGCACGGCCGGTGACGACGCAGTCAACGTCAGCCAGATGAACGCGGTGATCTCCACCGTCACGAACATTGCCACCGCGGCGAGCAACCCGATGTTCGCAGCAGACGGCAACCGTGACACGGAGGCAGCAGTCGCCAGCGGCACGCATTCCACGGCGATGGGTGCGAACGCGAAGGCGACCGGGGCCAACTCGGTGGCACTGGGTGCGAGTTCGGTGGCGGACCGTGACAACACGGTGTCGGTGGGTTCGGCGGGCAACGAACGCCAGATCACCAACGTGGCAGCCGGTACGGCAACGACCGACGCAGTCAACGTCGGCCAGTTGAACGACGCAATCGGCTCGTCGGTCGGCAATCTGCCGGCCGGCATGACGGCGAAGGACTACACCGATAAGCAGATCAACTCGGTGCAGAACAGCGTCGACCAGGTCGCGAAGAGCGCCTACGCAGGTATCGCGGCAGCTACCGCGCTGACGATGATTCCGGACGTCGATCAAGGCAAGACGATCGCGGTCGGTATCGGCGGCGGCACGTACAAGGGTTCGCAGGCCGTGGCGCTCGGCGTCTCCGCACGTATCACCGAGAACCTGAAGATGAAGGCCGGCGCGGGTACGAGCTCGCAAGGCACGACGGTGGGTGTGGGTGCTTCGTACCAGTGGTAAGCGCCGTGACGGACGAGGCGCAAGCCTCGTCCTGTCAGCCAGGTCTGCTCTGACTTAACTGCAAGCGCGCTCTTGTCCGTGAAACACGCGGCAAGGGCGCCGCTTCAATTGACTGAATCCGTGAAAATGAACGTAACTCTTTTTAAATCCTTGCGCGCGCCGTTGCTCGGCGCGTTTGTGACATTCCTTGCTGCATGTACCACGCAGTCGGGTCCGACCTATACGCTTCTCGCGATTAGCGTGCCGAATCAGCAGGCGCCGATCTACCAGGTCAGTTGCTCGGGACTCTTCGAAAGCTCGCGGAGTTGTGTGCGGGTCGCTGAGGAAACCTGTAAGGCTCAGCCCGTGACATGGATGGAAGCAGTCGATCGCGTAGGCGACGGCGCGCCGAAGAAAGATCCGCGCGAATTGACCTTTATGTGTGGCAAGCCGGTTGTGCAACAGCCGATCCCGCAGCCGGTTGCGCAACAGCCGGCTTCGCAGGCATCTCCGCAACAACCGGCGCCGCAGTCGCAAGCAAAGCAGGTGGTGCCGCAGGTTCGCCTACTGCTGCAAGGCAACGCCAACTTCGCCACTGACAGCGCGGCGCTTAGCTCAGTTGCGAAGGAAAACCTCGACCACTTCATGATCGTGAACCAGGGCGTCAACCTGCATCGCGTGACGGTGATGGGTTATACCGACAAGACGGGTTCGGAGGCGCATAACCTGAAATTGTCGCAAGCGCGTGCTGCGGCTGTCGTGCAATATCTGCGCGACGGCGGTCTCCACGCCGATCAGTTCGTCGCGCGTGGTTTGGGAAGTGCCGATCCGGTGGCGTCGAATGCGACGGCCGAAGGCCGCATGCAGAATCGCCGCGTCGACGTCCGCGTGTTCGCCGAGTAAGCAGCAGCACGCATCGTTTGACTGTTTGACCCCGAAGGCCTGCCATCGCGCAGGCCTTTTTTATCCCCGCCGCTTCAACCCTCGCCATCAATCCTCAACCGGCCGATCACCCCTTTCGCCTGCCCCACACGCTCCACCAGTTCAGGCCCACGCTTGAGCGCGACGCCGACCGCGAGAATGTCGCCGATCGCCAGATGCGACATGCGCGAGGTCATCGGCGAAAACACGTCGTTTTCCTCGACCACGTTCGAGAACAGACAGATCGACGCGACGCGCGCAAGCGGTGAACTGCCATGCGTGATCGCGATCACCTTCGCGCCGCGAGCGAGCGCTGAGCGCGCCGCTTCGATGATGTCGCGGGTTCGGCCGGTATTCGATACCGTGACCACGACATCGCCGGGTCCGAGCAGCGCCGCCGACATCGAGTAAGTGTGCGGATCGGAGTACGCGACGCTTGGCATGCCTAGCCGGAAAAACTTGTGCTGGATATCCTGCGCGGCGATGCCCGATCCGCCCGCTCCGTAGAACTCGATGCGCGCCGCGTTCGCCAGCAGTTCGACGGCCGCCTCGACGCTATCCGGCGACAGGCTGTTGCGCACCTCGATCAGCGTGCCGATTGTCCGGTCGAATACTTTGGCGATCAGTCCGGGCGCGCCTTCATCCGGCCGCACATCCCGATAGACGGTCGGCACGCCCGACGCAATCCCCTGCGCCAGCCGGATCTTGAACTCACGGAAACCCGAAAACCCGAGCGCATGACAGAACCGCGCGATGGTCGGCTGGCTCACGCCCGCGCGGGCGGCCACTTCCGTCATCGACAGATCGAGCACTTCGCGCGGCGCCTCGATCACGTAGTCGGCGAGTTTGCGCTCGGACGGCCGCAACTGATCGCGCATCTCTTCCACCTGGGACAGCATCATTGGAAAACTCGCACTATGCTGAAGAATGCGTGGACTATATACCGATTGCCGGAAAGGTACAAAAACTACATTTGAGCCCGTAGGTGTAATCCCTAAGTTTTGGTTGGAACCCGTGAAATCTAGGCCGGATGGGCGTTTCAGGCAATTTGATTATGCGGCAGCGCAGCAGCAATGAACATTGCGATCATGTAGTTTTTCTACTAAGATGGCGTCGTCAACTGATTCGACATCCCCGCGATACCTACCTGGCAAAGTGCGCGCATGCTCGCACGTCTTCGCGCCAGCGACGAAGGAGCTCCGATGGTTTCCCCGCATTCGCAATTGTTGAAGGTCACGCAACGCGTGGTCGAGCGCAGCAAGCCGACTCGTGAGGCGTATCTCGCCCGCATCCACCACGCGCAGGGCAAGTTTCCGGCGCGCGGCGCGCTCTCCTGCGCCAATCTGGCCCACGGTTTCGCCGGCCTCGAAGGCAACGACAAGCTCGTCATCAAGCAGATCCGCGAGCCGAACATCGGCATCGTGTCCTCGTACAACGAGATGCTGTCGGCCCACGCGCCGTACAAAAACTACCCGGACATCATCAAGCAGGCCGCGCGTGAAAACGGCGGCGTCGCGCAATTCGCGGGCGGCGTGCCGGCCATGTGCGACGGCGTCACGCAAGGCAATGCCGGCATGGAACTGTCGCTGTTCTCGCGCGAAGTCATCGCGATGAGCACGGCGGTTGCGCTCACGCACAACATGTTCGACGCGGCGTTGTGCCTCGGCATCTGCGACAAGATCGTGCCGGGCCTGTTGATCGGCGCGCTGCAGTTCGGCCATATCCCGACCATCTTCGTGCCGGCCGGCCCGATGGGCAGCGGCCTGTCCAACGACGACAAAGCCAAGACGCGTCAACTCTTCGCGACCGGCGGGTGCGACCGCGGCGCGCTGCTCGAAGCGGAAGCCGCCGCGTATCACAGCCACGGCACCTGCACGTTCTACGGCACCGCGAACAGCAATCAGATGCTGATGGAAGTGATGGGCCTGCATCTGCCGAGTTCGGCTTTCGTGCACCCGCACACGCCGTTGCGCGACGCGCTGACCGCGCAAGCCGCGCGCCGCGTGCTCGATCTGACGGTGGAGCGCGGCAACTACATGCCGATCGGCCACATAGTCGACGAAAAAGCGATCATCAACGGCATCGTCGCATTGCTGGCGACGGGCGGCTCGACCAATCACACGTTGCACCTGGTCGCGATTGCACGCGCGGCCGGCATCGTGATCGATTGGGACGACTTCGACACGCTGTCGCAAGCGGTGCCGCTGCTCGCAAAGATTTATCCGAACGGCAAGGCCGACGTGAACCACTTCCACGCGGCCGGCGGCGTCGCGTTCCTGGTCCGCAATCTGCTGGAAGGCGGCTTGCTGCACGAAGACGTGAACACCGTCGCGGGCAAGGGCCTGAAGCACTACACGGAAGAACCGAAGCTGATCGACGGCAAGCTGCAATGGGTGCCGGGCGCGCAAGCCAGCGAAGACACGGCCGTGCTGCGCGGCATCAAGGAACCGTTCCAGCCGGACGGCGGTTTGCGTCTGATGCAGGGCAAGCTTGGCCGCGGCGTCATCAAGATTTCCGCAGTCGCGGCGCAGCATCGCAAGGTCAAGGCGCCAGCGATTGTGTTCGATTCGCAGGAAGCCGTGCAGGAAGCGTTCGATAAGCACGAACTGAAGCGCGACTTTATCGCCGTCGTGCGCTTCCAGGGTGCGCGCGCAAACGGCATGCCTGAACTGCATCGTTTGACGCCGCTGCTCGGTGTGTTGCAGGATCAAGGTTTCCATGTTGCACTGGTCACGGACGGCCGCATGTCCGGCGCGTCGGGCAAGGTGCCGGCGGTGATTCACCTGTCGCCGGAAGCGTTGCTGCAAGGGCCGATCGGCAAGGTGCGCACCGGCGACATGCTGGTGATCGACGCCGAAGCCGGCGTGCTCGACATCGAGATCGACGCAGCCGAATGGGCCGCGCGTGCGTGTGCCGTGCCGCAGCATCAAGCGGAAAACGAGGTCGGCTTCGGCCGCGAACTGTTCGGTGTATTCCGTGCGGCGGCGTCGCCGGCGGAGCAGGGTGCGTCGGTATTCGGCGCGATGGTGGGCGAGCGTTCGGCGCATCACGGCGAAGCAGCCAAAGCTCACACCGCAAAACACACAAGCACCACTCACGCCAGCTAAGTGCTGCAGAACAAGGAGTCTGACTATGACGTCGAAAACAGTAAGCGAGATCGTGCGCCTCGGCCCGGTGATTCCGGTGCTCGCGTTCGACTCGGCCGAACAGGGTGAAAACGTGTCGCGCGCGCTGCACGCGGGCGGCGTGAAGGTGCTGGAAATCACCTTGCGCACCGCGGCGGGCCTCGAAGCGATCGAACGCGCGAGCCAATTGGCCGAGGACATCGTGGTCGGCGTCGGCACGATTACGAAGCCCGAGCATTGCGCTCAGGCCAAGAAGGCAGGCGCACAGTTCGGCGTCTCGCCGGGTCTGACGAGAGACATGCACAAGGCCGCGCAGGATGCGGGTCTGCCGCTGCTGCCGGGCGTGATGACGCCGTCGGACATCATCGCGGCGCTCGAACTCGGCTACGAGATCGTGAAGTTTTTCCCGGCGCAGCAAGCCGGCGGCGTGCCGATGCTGCAAGCTTTTTACGGGCCGTTCCCGACTCTGAAGTTCTGCCCGACCGGCGGCATCACCGCGGAGACGGCCACGCATTTCCTGTCGCTGCCGAACGTGGTGTGCGTGGGCGGCTCGTGGCTCACGCCGAAAGCCGCGCTCGCCGCGCAAAACTGGGACGAGGTCACGCGCCTGGCGCGTGCCGCGAGCCAGCTGGCGGCACCGGCTCACTAAGTTGAAGCCGCGCGCTCGTTAACCCTTTATCAAGGTCCGACACAAAGGAGCCTCGTCGATACAGCTGCTCAGGCTGTCTTGGCGAGGCTCTTTTGCGATATGCGCGCGGAATTGGCGCACGTTTGCAGATAACAAACAGTAAAATTCAGCGTCCGCGCGGTCAGCCCGGTTTCAAGGCGCCGCACAGGTCGCCGTGAGACAAGGGTGCCGGCTGTTCTGCACTCACACAATCAATAACGCAAAAGGAGGAGCTTCATGGAAGCTGTCCACGGCAGTACGCTGCTGGTCTTCGCGGCAATCGCCATCGCATTGCTGATCCTGCTGATCACGCGCTACAAGGTCTATCCGTTCCTCGTCCTGATCATCGTGTCGCTGCTGCTGGGTCTTGCATCCGGCATGCCGATGGCGACCATCGTCAAATCGTTCGAAACGGGTAACGGCAATACGCTCGGGCACATTGCCATCGTGGTCGGCCTCGGTACGATGCTCGGCAAGATGATGGCCGAATCGGGCGGCGCCGAGCGCATCGCCACCACGTTGATCAACTTCTTTGGCGAAAAGAACATCCACTGGGCGATGATGATCGTGGCGATCATCGTCGGCTTGCCGGTGTTCTTCGAAGTCGGCTTCGTGCTGCTGATTCCGATCGCGTTCAACGTCGCGAAGCGCACCAACAAGTCACTGCTGCTGGTCGGCTTGCCGATGGTCGCGGGTCTGTCCGTCGTGCACGGGCTGCTCCCGCCGCATCCGGCCGCGATGCTCGCGGTGCAGGCGTATCACGCGGATATCGGCCGGACCATCGCCTATGGGCTGATCGTCGGTGTGCCGACGGCGATCGTCGCCGGTCCGCTGTTCGCGTTGCTGATCAGTCGCTACATCAAGCTGCCGAAAGACAACGCGCTCGCCGCGCAATTTCTCGGTCACGATGACGAAGCCAAAAACGGCGCGCAAAACGCAGCGCCGAAGCGCGAACTGCCGAGCTTCGGCATCACGCTGCTCACGATCCTGCTGCCGGTGTTTTTGATGCTGATCGGAAGCTGGGCCGATCTCTTCACCACGCCGAAAACCTTGCCGAACGATCTGCTGCACTTCGCCGGCAATTCGGACGTCGCGCTGCTGATCGCGGTGCTGGTCAGCTTCTGGACTTTCGGCGCGAGCCGCGGTTTCACTCGCGAGCAAATCCAGAAATTCTGCGGCGACTGTCTCGCGCCGATCGCGGGCATCACGCTGATCGTCGGCGCGGGCGGCGGTTTCGGGCGCGTGCTGATGGATAGCGGCATTTCGAAGGAAATCGTCAATGTGGCAACGGCCATGCATCTGTCGCCGCTGTTGTTCGGCTGGCTGGTGGCCGCATTGATTCGTCTGGCCACGGGTTCGGCGACCGTCGCGATGACCACGGCGTGCGGCATCGTCGCACCGATCGCTTCGGCTAGCGGCGTGCATGTCGAGCCGGAGCTGCTGGTGCTCGCCACCGGCTCGGGCTCGCTGATCTTCTCGCACGTGAACGACGGCGGTTTCTGGCTGATCAAGGAATACTTTGGTATGACGGTGGGGCAGACCTTCAAGACATGGTCGCTCCTCGAAACCATCATTTCGCTGATGGGCTTGGGTTTGACCTTCGCACTCGCGGCGGTCGTGTAAGGAGTTTTTGATGATTCTGATCGCAATGGGCGTGTCGGGCGCCGGCAAGACGAGAATTGGCGAAATGCTGGCGGAACGCCTGCATTGCGCGTTCACCGACGGCGACGCGTTTCACAGCGCGGCCAACAAAGAGAAAATGCACCACGGCATTCCGCTCACCGACGAAGACCGTTGGCCGTGGCTGCAAACCATCCGCGTCGCGATCGTCGAGAAGCAGAAGGCGGGCGAGACGGCGGTGTTCACGTGTTCGTCGCTGAAACGCTCGTACCGCGACGTTTTGCGCGACGGCGACAAGGACGTGTGCTTCGTGTATCTGCATGGCTCGCGCGAAGTGCTGGAGCAGCGGTTGACCACGCGGACCGGGCATTTCTTCGATCCGTCGCTGCTGCAAAGCCAGCTCGATACGCTCGAAGAACCGAGCGCGGATGAGGCGATCACGGTGAGCATCGAACTGTCGCCGGAAGAGATCGTCGACGACGTGCTGAAGCAGGTCGAAGCGCGCAAGTGAGTTTGCTTCGCTGCTGCCAATAAAAAACCGCTCCACTGAACTGCACCCCAAAAGTTGGACACCAATCCAACCTTTGGGGTGTTTTTCATGGCGAAGTACAGTGAGCAGTTAAAGCTGAAGCTGGTTAAGCAATACCTGGCTGGCGTCGCCGGTGCAGGTGTAATTGCACAGCGGTACGGTGTGGGTCCCTCTGTTTTGCGGCACTGGGTGGCGACTTACGAGCAGCATGGCCGTGATGGATTACGCAAGAAATTCAGTCACTACGACGCGCAGTTCAGGATGTCGGTCCTCACTCATATGTGGCGCAAGGATCTGTCGTGTCGGCAAGTGGCTGTGGTGTTCGACATTCGCAACCCCAGTTGTGTAGGGAAATGGGAACGCCGGTATCATGAGGGCGGTATGGATGCTCTGGCGCCCCGCCCACGAGGGCGCCCCAAAACAATGACCCACCCGACACCCGAACAGCCGACCGGAGAGAGTGCGCCGGATGAGCGCACACGTGAGCAGTTGCTCAAGGAAAACGAGTACCTGCGCGCGGAGGTGGCGTACCTAAAAAAGCTCGATGCCCTGCTTCAGGCGAAGAAGCAGGGCGCGCAAAAGAAAAAGCGCAAATAGTGCAGGAACTGCGGCAGCACCATGCGACGCTGGCCTTGCTCAAGGCTGCGGGTCTGGCGCGCAGCACGTTCTACTATCAGTTGAAGGTGATGGACGGCGTCGACCGGCACAAGGACCTCAAAGCCAGGATCAAGACGGTGTATGAGCGCCACAAGGGCCGTTATGGCTACCGGCGCATCACCCTTGAGATCCGGAAGGCGGGTCAGCTGGTCAACCACAAGACAGTGCAATGTCTGATGGGAAAACTGAACCTGAAATCGCTGGTGCGCGCGAAGAAATACCGCTCATGGCGCGGCGAAGTCGGGCGTATCGCACCGAATCTGCTGAACCGCGAGTTCAGCGCGTCGCAGCCCAATCAGAAATGGGTGACGGACGTGACGGAGTTCAACGTGCTCGGACAGAAACTGTATCTCTCGCCGATCATGGATCTGTATAACAACGAAATCGTGGCTTACCAGATGAACACGCGTCCGGTCTTTGAAATGGTGAACGGCATGCTCAGGAAAGCACTGGCGAAACTGGGAGACGAGGACAGGCCATTGCTGCATTCGGATCAGGGCTGGCAGTACCAGATGCGCGCTTATCGAAGGCTGCTGGATCAACACGGCCTGACGCAGAGTATGTCGCGCAGGGCAAACTGCTACGACAATGCGGCAATGGAAAGCTTCTTCGGCACGCTCAAATCCGAGTTCTTTCTTCTGAACAGGTTCGAGAGTATTGAGGCGTTAAAGGCGGGTATCAGACAGTACATCCGTTACTACAACCACAAACGCATCACGTTGAAACTGAACGGCCTGAGTCCTGTGATGTACAGGACCCAGGCCTGCCGGCCCTAGCCGAAAACTGTCCAACTTTGCGGGGTCAGTTCACACGGAGCGGTTTTTTTACGCCTCTAGCAACGAGGCGATGCACGACTCTAGCCGGTTAAGCGATTCGCTTCGCCAGTTCGATTGCCTTGCCGATGTACGAGGCCGGCGTCATGGCGAGCAAGCGGTCTTTCGCGTCCTGCGGAATCGCCAGGCCATTGACGAACGTTTGCAGCGCTTCACGCGTGATGCCCTTGCCGCGCGTCAGTTCCTTCAACTGCTCGTACGGATTCTCGATGCCGAAACGGCGCATCACCGTTTGCACCGGTTCGGCCAACACTTCCCAGCAGTTGTCGAGGTCTTCGTTCAGACGCTGTGCATTCACTTCGAGCTTGTCCAGACCGCGGATCAGCGAGTCGTACGCGAGCAGCGAGTAACCGAAAGCGACGCCGATGTTGCGCAGCACCGTCGAATCGGTCAGGTCGCGCTGCCAGCGCGAGACCGGCAGCTTGTCGGCGAGATGGCGCAGCGTGGCGTTCGCGAGGCCGAGGTTGCCTTCCGAGTTCTCGAAGTCGATCGGGTTGACTTTGTGCGGCATGGTCGACGAACCGATTTCGCCGGCCTTGGTGCGCTGCTTGAAGTAGCCGACCGAGATATAGCCCCACACGTCGCGGTCCAGATCCAGCAGGATCGTGTTGGCGCGCGACACCGCGTCGAACAGTTCGGCCATGTAGTCGTGCGGCTCAATCTGGATCGTGTACGGATTGAACGTGAGCTTCAGGCGCTGTTCGACCACTTCGCGCGAGAACGCTTCCCAGTCGAACTCCGGATAGGCCGAAAGATGCGCGTTGAAGTTGCCGACCGCGCCGTTCATCTTGCCCAGTAGTTCGACCTTGGCGATGCGGTCGATCGCGCGTTCCAGGCGGGCCGCGACGTTGGCGAGCTCCTTGCCGAGCGTGGTCGGGCTGGCCGGCTGGCCGTGCGTGCGCGACAGCATCGGCTGTTCGGCGTGCGCGTGGGCCAGAGCGACGAGGCGCTGATGCACCGAGCGCAGCGCCGGCAGCATCACGTGCTCACGGGCGCCCGCCAGCATCAGGCCGTGCGACGTGTTGTTGATGTCTTCCGACGTGCAGGCGAAGTGGATGAACTCGCTCGCGCGTTCCAGTTCTGCCTGACCCTTCACCGATTCCTTCAGCCAGTACTCGACCGCTTTCACGTCGTGATTCGTCACACGTTCGATTTCCTTGATGCGCGCGGCGTCGTGCGCGGTGAAGCGCTTGGCCAGTTGCAGCAGGAATTGTTCGGACGCTTCGGAAAAGCGCGGTACTTCGGCGAAACCGGCGCGCGAGAGCGCGATCAGCCAATGGATTTCGACCGTCACGCGATTGCGCATGAAAGCGGCTTCCGAGAGCCACTCGCGCAGGGCTTCGGTTTTCGACGCGTAGCGGCCGTCGAGCGGGGAGAGCGCGTTCAGCGCGAACAGGGTGTCGGGGCGGGTGTCGGACATGATGGGGGCGTGACGCAAGGATGAAAACGCGGAGGAAACTGCGGGAATCGCGAATTTTACCACCGGACGCTGATGGGCCCGATTTCGCCGCGACGCGCGCGGCACCCGTGCGGCGCCGGCATGGCGGCTGTGTTGTGGCTGTGTGACGACTGCGCGGCGGCTAGCCTGGATAGCCCTCGTAGCCGGGAAACAGGGTGGGCAGCGTGAACGGCGGCAGTGAATAGCGGGAGAAGCAGCGTGAGGTGGACGCGGGATGGACCAGATGAAGGCAACTGGCCTGTGGATCGTCGACCGCGATCACGTTGCGGCCTGCTTCGACCACGCGCCGGATGAAGCTCTCGTCGTCGCACAGATTGATATCGTCGAAAGCCGAGACCGCCGCAAGCGCTTTGTCGTACACGTACGAGAAACCATAGAAGAGGATGAAATCCGCGCCGATCTGCATCTTCTCGTGGAATTCGATGTGGCTGACCGAGCGGCCGCTCAGTTCGTAGTGCAGTCCCACCTTTGCGTTCAGGTCCATGTAGCCGAAAAATTGGGTGTGCGGCGCATACATGAAGAAGCCCGACAGCTTGATCAGATCCGCGCGGTTCTCCTGCATCATCCTGATCATGTGTGCGAGGTAGTGCGGTGTGTAGTGGTCGTCATCGTCGAAATGGGCGATTACGGAACCGCGCGATTCGGCAATCATAAAGTTGCGCTTGGCGCCGATCGACATGCCCGTTGCGGAATGAAAGTAGCGGATGCGTGCTTCCTGCGACGCCAGCGCTTGTAGATACGCGCTTGGCTCGGGGCTGTCGTCGAGGATCAGCCATTCCCAGTCTATCTGCTGGCGAAGTACGCAGCGGGCGATGGCCGGCAGCAGACGCTCGCGATTGGCCGTCGGCGTAATGATGGAGACGAGTGGGGGCATGGCGGAGTCTCGCGCGGAAAGGCGCGTTGTCGAACAGGTTGGTGGAGGACGCGGCGCGCGGGCGACGGCGTGAGCGGAGCAAGATAGCGGCTCGCCACCGGCCGGCGCCATCGGCGCAATCCGATTTCGCATTACTGGGCTATCACGCGTTCGCGCGCCCGCCCGCGACGGCCCGCTTCACGACACCCACTAGAATGCTGACTTCCTCTCTCCCCTCGGCAGCAGACCCCGCATGGAACTGAAATGGCTCGAAGACTTCGTTTCGCTCGCGGAAACGCGTAGTTTCAGCCGCTCGGCTGAATTGCGCCACGTCACGCAGCCGGCGTTCTCCCGGCGGATTCAGGCGCTCGAAGCGTGGCTCGGCACGGAGTTGATCGACCGCTCGGTCTATCCGACGCGGCTCACGGCGGCCGGCCAGGTGTTTAACGAGCAGGCGCTCGCGATGCTCTCGCAGTTCCACGAAGCGCGCGCGCTGCTGCGCGGCCATACGGCGACGCCGCAGGCGACTATCGAGTTCGCCGTGCCGCATACATTGTCGCTGACCTACTTCCCACGCTGGCTGCAGCGGATCGAAGCCCATCTGGGTCCGATCCACACGCGTCTGCGCGCCCTGAACGTGCATGACGCGGCGTTGTCGCTGGTGGAAGGCGGCTGCGATCTGATGATGGGCTATCACCATCCCAGCCATCCGGTCGCGCTCGATCCGGGCCGCTACGACATGCTGACGCTCGGCCACGAGCCGATCAGTCCGTTCTCGGTGCCGGGCCGCGCCGGCCGTCCGCGTCACACGTTGCCGGGCACGGGCGAGGCGCCCACGCCGTACTTGTCCTACACGCCGAACGCCTATCTGGGACGCATGACCGAAGTGATCCTGGCCAACGCGCCGGAGCGTTTGTACCTCGACCGCCTTTACGAAACCGACATGGCCGAAGGACTCAAGGCGATGGCGCTGGCCGGACACGGCATCGCCTTCCTGCCGCACAGCGCGGTGGAAGACGCGGTCGCCGACGGCAAGCTGATCCGCCTCGACCGCGCCACGCGCGGCACGCCGGAAGGGCAGCTCACGCTGACCATGGAGATTCGTCTCTATCGCGACAAGCTCGTGGCGAAGAGCGACGATGCGCGACAGATACTCGCGCGTCAATTGTGGGATGTGGTGTCGGAGGAACTGGCGCAAGGCACGGCCTGAAATCCTGCCTCGCTACGACGCGAATTTGCGGCTTCTCGATGGTTATGCAAAAAAAACATAATCGGATAATGAAACGGCATTGGATTTCAAAACGGCGTTTTTCCACAATGCTGTCATTCGTTCAACGCCGGAGCGTTCATGTCATCCCAGCAACAAGCAGCCCAATCCGCATCAACGTTGCAGTCGGTTCCTTCCTACCTGAATAAAGACGATCTCGGCCCGTGGGGCAACTACCTGCGTCAGGTCGATCGCGTCGCGCCGTATCTCGGCTCCCTGTCCCGCTGGCTCGAAACCTTGAAGCGCCCGAAGCGCATTCTGATCGTCGACGTGCCTATCGAACTCGATAACGGCACGGTCGCTCACTTCGAAGGCTATCGCGTGCAGCACAACGTGTCGCGCGGTCCGGGCAAGGGCGGTGTGCGTTACCACCAGGACGTGACGTTGTCGGAAGTGATGGCCTTGTCGGCGTGGATGTCGGTGAAGAACGCTGCGGTCAACGTGCCGTACGGCGGCGCGAAGGGCGGCATCCGTGTCGATCCGCGCACCTTGTCGCGTGGTGAGCTGGAGCGTGTGACGCGCCGCTACACCAGCGAAATCGGCATCATCATCGGACCGAATACCGACATTCCCGCGCCGGACGTGAACACGAACGAGCAGATCATGGCGTGGATGATGGACACGTACTCGATGAACCAGGGCCAAACGGCCACCGGCGTCGTGACGGGCAAGCCGATCACGCTGGGCGGTTCGCTCGGCCGCCGCGAGGCGACGGGCCGTGGCGTGTTCGTGACGGCTTCGGAAGCCGCACGCCGTATCGGCGTCGACATCGAAGGCGCACGTATTGCGGTTCAAGGTTTCGGCAACGTGGGCGGTATCGCGGCGCGTCTGTTCCAGGAAGCGGGTTCGAAGCTGGTCGCGGTGCAGGATCACACCGGCTCGCTGTACAAGTCGACCGGTATCGACGCCGTCGCACTGCTCGAACACGTGGCCAAGACGGGCGGCGTGGGTGGTTTCCCTGAAGCCGACGCGGTCACGAACGAAGAATTCTGGAACGTCGAATCGGACATCCTGATTCCGGCGGCGCTGGAAAACCAGATCACCGAAAAGAACGCCGGCAAGATCAAGACGAAGATCGTCGTGGAAGGCGCGAACGGCCCGACCACCACGGCGGCGGACGACATCCTGCACGATCGCGGCATCCTCGTGATTCCGGACGTGGTGGCCAATGCCGGCGGCGTGACCGTGTCGTACTTCGAATGGGTGCAGGACTTCTCGAGCTTCTTCTGGACGGAAGACGAGATCAACCAGCGCCTCGAGCGTGTGATGCGTGAAGCATTTGCCGCGGTGTGGCAAGTGTCGAGCGAGCAGAAGGTGTCCGTGCGGACGGCGGCGTTTATCGTCGCGTGTAAGCGGATCCTGGAAGCACGCGAACTGCGCGGCCTGTATCCCTGATCTTCCGCTTCTTTCCGCTTCAAACGGCGGTTCCGCTATCGCGCGGATCCGCCGCCAACCCTTGCTTCAACGCGGTCCACAAGACGGCGTGTTCGACCCGGCGGACGGCATCGTATCGATGCCGTCCGCCTTTGCATATGCGGAAAGGTTGACCGACCGGGCCGAAGCGCCGCAAACCTATAGCGGCGCACACGCAACAACATGGTTTATAGCGATACTTTCAGAATAATTACTTTGCTAAACTGGCGCCGGTTCTTGCCAAGGAGATCACACATGAAGGTTAAAAAAGCTGCGCTGCTGCTCGCGACTCTCGGACTGTTTACGGTTGGCGCGCATGCGCAAGACGCCGGTACGCTGAAAAAGATCAAGGACACGGGTGTCATTTCGCTGGGCCATCGCGAATCGTCGATCCCGTTTTCGTATTACGACGACAAGCAGAACGTCATCGGTTACTCGCAGGAATTCGCGCTGAAAGTGGTGGAGGCCGTGAAGCAGAAGCTGAACATGCCGAACCTGAAGGTGAAGCTTACGCCGGTCACGTCGCAAAACCGTATTCCGCTGGTGCAGAACGGCACCGTCGACATGGAATGCGGCTCGACCACGAACAATGCTGAACGTCAGCAACAGGCTGCCTTCTCGAACACGATCTTCGTGATCGGCACGCGCCTGATGACCAAGAAAGACTCCGGCATCAAGGACTGGGCGGACCTGAAGGGCAAGACGATCGTCACGACCGCCGGCACCACCTCCGAGCGCCTGCTTCGCAAGATGAACCAGGACAAGAGCATGGGCATGAACATCATCAGCGCGAAGGACCACGGCGAGTCGTTCCTGACGCTCTCCACGGGCCGCGCCGCTGCCTTCATGATGGACGACGCACTGCTCGCGGGCGAACGCGCGAAGTCGAACAATCCGGGCGATTTCGTGATCGTCGGCACGCCGCAATCGCATGAAGCGTATGGCTGCATGATTCGCAAGAACGATCCGGAATTCAAGAAGGTGGTCGACGACGCGATCGCCAAGGTCGAAACCTCGGGCGAAGCCGATCAGATCTACAAGAAGTGGTTCGAATCGCCGATTCCGCCGAAGGGCCTGAACCTGAACTTCCCGGAAAGCGACGACATCAAGGCGCTCTACAAGAGCCCGAATGACAAGGCAATCGATTAAACCTTAGCTGTTTTTTTGAAACGCTGAACGAAACGGAAGGGGCCACGCGCTTCTTCCGTTTCTTTTTGCTGGAGTCTTGGTCATGTCATATCACTGGAACTGGGGCATTCTGCTGAGTCCCGTCTCCACCGGCGAGCCGACCACTTATCTGGGCTGGCTGCTGTCGGGCTTCTGGGTGACGATAACGGTATCGCTGTCGGCATGGGTGATCGCGCTGATCGTCGGTTCATTGTTCGGCGTGCTGCGCACGGTGCCGAATAAATGGGCGTCGGCCATCGGTACGCTCTATGTCGCCATTTTCCGTAACATCCCGCTGATCGTGCAGTTTTTCATCTGGTATCTGGTGATACCGGAGTTGCTGCCTGCTTCAATAGGCAACTGGTTCAAGCAACTGCCGCCGGGCGCGCAGTTTTTCTCGTCGTCGATCATCTGCCTCGGGCTCTTTACGGCCGCGCGCGTGTGCGAGCAGGTGCGCTCGGGGATCAACGCGTTGCCGAAGGGCCAGCGCGCCGCAGGTCTCGCCATGGGCTTCACGCAATGGCAGACGTATCGCTATGTGCTGCTGCCGGTTGCGTACCGGATCATCGTGCCGCCGCTCACGTCCGAGTTTCTGAATATCTTCAAGAACTCGGCGGTGGCGTCGACGATCGGCCTGCTCGATCTGTCCGCCCAGGCGCGCCAACTGGTCGACTACACGTCGCAGACATATGAGTCGTTCATCGCGGTCACGATAGCGTACATGCTGATCAATCTGGTCGTGATGCAACTGATGCGCTGGGTCGAAGCCAAGACCCGGTTGCCCGGCTATATCGGAGGCAAGTAATGCACCATTTCGACTGGAGCGGTATTCCGGGCGCATTGCCTACGCTGTGGACCGGCGCCATCGTCACGCTCAAGATCACGCTGATCGCGATCGTGTTCGGCATCGTCTGGGGCACCATTCTCGCCATGATGCGGCTGTCGTCGTTCAAACCCTTCGAGTGGTTCGCGAAGGGCTACGTGACGATCTTCCGTTCCATCCCGCTGGTGATGGTGTTGCTGTGGTTCTTCCTGATCGTGCCGCAAGTGCTGCAAAACGTGCTCGGTTTGTCGCCGGATATCGACATTCGCCTCGCGTCGGCCATGGTCGCTTTCTCGCTGTTCGAGGCGGCGTACTATTCGGAAATCATCCGCGCCGGCATTCAGTCGGTGCCGCGCGGGCAGGTCAACGCGGCGTTCGCGCTCGGCATGAGCTACTCGCAGGCCATGCGTCTGATCGTGCTGCCGCAGGCGTTCCGCGCGATGGTGCCGCTGCTGCTTACGCAAGGTATCGTGCTGTTTCAGGATACGTCGCTCGTCTACGTGATCAGCCTCGCCGACTTCTTCCGCACCGCTACGAATATTGGCGACCGTGACGGTACGAATGTCGAGATGGTACTGTTCGCGGGCGCATGTTATTTCGTGATCTGTGTGGTCGCGTCGAGCCTCGTCAAAGGTCTTCAGAAAAAGGTCGCAAGATGATCTCTATCAAGAATGTTTCGAAGTGGTACGGCCAGTTTCAAGTGCTGACCGACTGCACGACGGAAGTCAAAAAGGGTGAAGTGGTGGTGGTGTGCGGGCCGTCGGGCTCGGGCAAGTCCACGCTGATCAAAACCGTCAACGGCCTCGAGCCGTTCCAGAAGGGCGAGATCGTCATCAACGGGCAGTCGCTCACCGACAAGAAAACCAATCTGTCGAAGCTGCGTGCGAAGGTCGGCATGGTGTTCCAGCACTTCGAGCTGTTTCCGCATCTGTCGATCGTCCAGAACCTCACGCTCGCGCAGGTGAAGGTGCTCGGCCGCTCGAACGATGAAGCCACTGCGAAAGGGCTGAAGCTGCTCGATCGCGTCGGCCTGCGCGCGCATGCGGACAAGTTTCCGGGCCAGTTGTCGGGCGGTCAGCAACAGCGCGTGGCGATAGCGCGCGCGTTGTCGATGGACCCGATCGCCATGCTGTTCGACGAGCCGACCTCGGCGCTTGATCCGGAAATGATCAACGAAGTACTCGACGTGATGGTCGAACTCGCGCAGGAAGGCATGACCATGATGTGCGTGACGCACGAAATGGGCTTCGCGAAGAAGGTCGCGCATCGCGTGATCTTCATGGACCAGGGCTTGATCGTGGAAGACGACCGCAAGGAAGACTTCTTCGCCAATCCGAAGTCGGATCGCGCGAAGGACTTTCTGGCGAAGATCCTGCATTGAGTTTGTCGTGGCGTCGCGCCGTTCACGCGGCGCGGCGCGGGCAGAAAAAAAGCCGTTTCGGAAGAAGCGGCTTTTTCGTTTGTAGCGATTCGATTCGAGCCGATGCCCGCGCGTTACAAGCGCTTAAAAGGCTCAGGATTCGAACGCGGCGGCATCGTCTGCGGCTTCGAGGTCGAGCTCGGCTTCTCCCGCGCTCATTGCTTCAGTCGAAGCCGCGATCGTGGTTGCCGAAGCCGACGCGTCCAGAGCCGGATTGCGCAGCTTTTCCAGCACCGAATCCGGCACCGGCACGTTGACGCGTCCGATCACTTCGCCGTGCTGGAACATCATCAGATCGCCGGGTTCGAAGGCGGTCCAGACTTCGTTGTCGGTCAGCGGCTTGGTGGCGATCACCGCGACGCGGTCTTCGGGCGTCGTGTATTTGGCGAAATCGATCGACACGTCCGCATCGACGAGATGCGCGGTGGAAAACGGCCAGCGCCGCACGATGTAGTGCAGATGCGTGGAGCAATGCGCGAATAGCGCCTGGCCATTCGACATCAGGAAATTGAACACGCCGAATTGCGTGATTTCGCGCGTGAGGGTTTCGAGCGCGGCAAACAGTTCATCGAGCGGCGGCTGCTGTGCGCCGGGAAAAGCCTTGCGCAAGCCTTCGAGCAGCGCGCAGAAAGCGAGCTCGCTGTCGGTTGTGCCGACCGGCTGATACACGCCCGTCAGCACCGGCGAATAATCCTTGAGGTCGCCGTTGTGCGCGAAGATCCAGTGGCGTCCCCACAGTTCGCGCATGAACGGATGGCAGTTTTCCAGCAGGATGTGCCCTTGCGTCGCCTTCCGAATATGCGCGATCGTATTTTTCGATTTGATCGGGTAGCGCTTGACCATTTCGGCGATCGGCGAGGTGGCCGACGATTGATGATCGATGAACAGGCGGCAGGCTTTGTCTTCGAAGAAGGCGATGCCCCAGCCGTCGGCGTGGTGATCAGTGACGCCGCCGCGCGCCGCAAAGCCGGTGAACGAGAACGTGACATCCGTTGGCGCGGCGCAGTTCATTCCGAGAAGTTGGCACATGTTGCTGGTAAGCCTGTGAACGGGGCGAGCCGTTACAATGATGATTTTCCAAGCATATCACCGAGCCAGAAACGCCAAATAGCAAAATTGACGTGTGTTTATGCCGCAACGTTGCGGTTTGACCGCATAGATTGGCTTTTGTCGTCGAATCTCGTCCCCCGCCGCCATGACCGCTTCCAACGCATCCCTCGATTCCCGCGACTCCGTTACGCTCGCCCGCCCGGACGACTGGCACCTGCACGTCCGCGACGGTGCAATGCTGGCCGCTGTGTTGCCGGACACCGCGCGCCAGTTCGCCCGCGCGATCATCATGCCGAACCTGAAGCCGCCGGTCACGACCACCGCGATGGCACAGGGGTATCGCGAGCGGATCGTCGCCGCGATCCCTGAAGGTGCGAAATTCGAACCGCTGATGACGCTGTACCTGACCGACAACACGCCGCCCGACGAAATCCGCCGCGCGTGCGAAAGCGGCTTCGTGCATGGCGTGAAGCTGTATCCGGCGGGCGCGACGACCAACTCGGACGCGGGCGTCACCGACATCATGAAGTGCGCCAAAACGCTCGAGGTGATGCAGGAAGTCGGCATGCCGCTGCTCGTGCACGGTGAAGTGACGGATTCGTCGATCGATCTGTTCGACCGCGAGAAGGTGTTCATCGACCGGGTCATGACGCCGCTGCGCCGCGCGTTTCCGGCGCTGAAAGTGGTGTTCGAGCACATCACCACGAAAGACGCGGTCGACTATATCCGCGAAGCCGGCGTCGCGCCGGAGCTGCTGGGCGCGACGATTACCGCGCATCACCTGCTGTACAACCGCAACGCGATCTTCCAGGGCGGCATTCGCCCGCATTACTACTGTCTACCGGTGTTGAAGCGCGAGACACATCGTGTGGCGCTGGTCGAGGCGGCGACCTCGGGCAATCCGCGCTTCTTCCTCGGCACGGACAGCGCGCCGCATCCGAAGGGGCTGAAAGAGCATGCGTGCGGCTGCGCGGGTTGCTACACGGCGCTGCATGCTTTGGAGCTTTACGCGGAAGCTTTCGACAACGCCGGCGCGCTCGACAAGCTCGAAGGCTTCGCGAGCTTTTTCGGCGCGGACTTCTACGGTCTGCCGCGTAGTGAAGAGAAGGTCACGCTGCGTCGTGAGGAATGGACGCTGCCGGCCGAATTGCCGGTCGGCGATACGCCGGTCGTGCCGTTGCGCGGCGGCGAGTCGATCGGCTGGCGGCTGGTTTAAGGCTCAGCCAGATGCAGGCGCATGAAGCGGAGCCGACGGGCTTCGCTGCCATAGACTGGACCAAGCCGTGGTTCGCGTCTTTCGCCGAACGCGGCAAGCGCTGGCAGCAAGCCGCGCTGACGAGCTACGCGGCGTTGCTCGCCGAAATGAACGCGGATGCCGCTGAGATGCGGCAGATCACCGGGCGCGGTCAGCGCCTCGCGTTTATCGCGCAAGACGATCTGCCTGCCGGCGCGGCGTACGAAGCGCACATCGCGTCGACCGGCTGCGTGCCGACGCGCCACAATCTGCACGACTTCTTCAATGCGTCGATATGGTTCGCCTTTCCACGCATCAAGGCGGCGCTGAACGCGCGGCAGTCGGCGGCCATCGGCGTGTTGGGCGTCGGACCGACGCGAGGCGGCGTGCGCGATACGCTAACCCTGTTCGACGAGAACGCGCTGCTGTTCGCTTGCGCGGAGCCTGCTTTGAGCGCGGCATTGCGTGGATTCGACTGGCATACGTTGCTGGTGGCCCGGCGCGACGCATGGGGGACGAGTTGCGAAGTGCGCTGCTTCGGCCATGCGTTGCTGGAGAAGCTGATTGCGCCGTTCAAGGCTTGCACGGGGCATGCGTGGATCGTCGATGTGCCGGCGGCGTATTTCGAGTGGGACGCTGTAAAGCGGGAAGCGTGGCTGGACGAGTCCGTCGCCGCCGCGCTGCTGAATACCGATGCGCTGACAAGCCGCATGTTTGCGCCGTTACCGGTGCTGGGCATTCCAGGCTGGTGGCCGGATAGCGAATCGCCCTCGTTTTACGACGATACCTTCGTGTTTCGCTCGGGGCGGCGTGCGCGTTGATCGCGCTCAAGTTCGTCACAGGATCCCCTGGCCGTTCGGCTATTTCAGCCGTTGAACCGGCTTGCCGCTGCCGCAGGTGTTAAAATCCGCTCCAGCAAAGCAGGCTAGGCAGTCGCGGCCTTTGCGGCTTCGGCCAAAGAGGGCGAGGAAAGTCCGGACTCCACAGGGCAGGGTGATGGCTAACGGCCATCCGTGGCAACACGCGGAACAGGGCAACAGAAAGCAAACCGCCGATGGCCCGGCGCAAGCCGGGATCAGGTAAGGGTGAAACGGTGCGGTAAGAGCGCACCGCGGCTGCTGCAAGGCAGACCGGCACGGTAACCTCCACCCGGAGCAATTCCAAGTAGGCAGGCTAGCATCTTCGAGATGCAGGACGGGGCCCCTGTCACGTCTGCGGGTAGGAAGCTTGAGCGCGTCAGCAATGGCGCGCCTAGAGGAATGGCTGCCACGCGCGTCGCGTCTTCGGATGTTGCGCGTGCACAGAATCCGGCTTATCGGCTTGCTTTGCCACCCAACAAAAAATGCCGGCGTCCAGATGGACGCCGGCATTTTTCTTTTGGTGCGCGCGTTCGGCGGCGAGCGCTCAGGCCCGCGCCGCAGCCGCCGCCAGGTCGCGTTCAGCCCGCGACGATGTCGAACGAGTGCGTCAACTCGGCGGTCTTGGCGATCATGATCGAGGCCGAGCAGTATTTGTCGTGCGACAGGTTGATCGCGCGTTCCACGGTGGTCGGGTTCAGATTCTTGCCCGTCACGGTGAAGTGAAAGTGGATTTTGGTGAACACTTTCGGATCTTCGCTGGCGCGTTCGGCCTTCAGCGTCACCGAGCAATCGGTGATTTCCTGACGGCTTTTCTTCAGGATCATCACGACGTCGTAGGCGGTGCAGCCGCCCGTGCCGAGCAAAACCATTTCCATCGGACGCGGCGCGAGGTTGCGGCCGCCGCCTTCAGGCGCGCCGTCCATTGCCACCAGATGGCCGCTGCCCGTCTCGGCTGCGAACGCCATCCCGTCTTGCCCCATCCAGCTCACTTTGCATTCCATGCTGTGCTCCACCGCGCTTTTGCCATATCGAGAGGGCATTGTAGCCCGGTGTTTGAGTGTCTGCCCGAGGCGACTTTTGCCTCAAGTTATGCCGGATCACGGCTTGCGTGTTGCGCTGCGGCATGTTCAGCCGATTCGGGAATGCCCTGACAGGTTTAGGGGTTTTACTCTAGATGATGTCTGATGGCGCGGCCATGCGGTCGACATTTAGTGTTTGATTTAAAAGGATATTTTTAAGATTTTAGTGGGAAGACCGCGTTGTCACATTATGAAATCGTATTTCGCAATGCAAATGTTCTTGCGTCGCACAAGGTCGGCTCATATAATCGTGTCTGTCTCCTCCACCTCCTCCTTTGGTGGATTAAACCCGAACCGCTCGTTCGGGTTTTTTTTCGCCCGCGTCCTGCCTGGCGCCCAGATGGTTCGAGCACGATAGGGCGCTAAATCACGCTTCCCACTGCCGGATTGCCGCGGAATCTCCCGCGCACTCCCGTACGTTTTGACTTGCCGTAGCAAATTCCTTTATAATTCAGGGCTTTTCCGCATCCGCGCCCGCGGAGGAAGAACCAGGGAGAGCCTGCACGCGCCTCGATGCGCACACTACAAGCAGGAAAAAACACATTGGGCGCAGCAATTTTTTTGGATCGATCATGAAGACGTTTTCCGCAAAAGCCCATGAGGTTACGCGTGAATGGTACGTGATTGACGCGACGGATAAGGTTCTCGGGCGTGTCGCCAGCGAAGTGGCACACCGTCTTCGCGGCAAGCACAAGCCTGAATTCACTCCGCACGTCGACACCGGTGATTTCATCATCGTTATCAACGCGGGCAAGTTGCGCGTCACGGGCAACAAGGCTACTGACAAGAAGTACTACCGTCACTCGGGTTACCCGGGCGGTATCTATGAAACGACGTTCGGCAAGATGCAAGAACGCTTCCCGGGCCGTGCGCTCGAGAAAGCGGTCAAGGGCATGCTGCCGAAGGGCCCGCTCGGCTACGCGATGATCAAGAAGCTGAAGGTCTACGCTGAAGCAACGCATCCGCATTCGGCACAACAGCCGAAAGCGCTCGAGATCTAAGGGGAGCCCACATGATCGGTAACTGGAATTACGGCACGGGCCGCCGCAAGAGCGCCGTCGCACGCGTCTTCATCAAGGCAGGCAAGGGCGATATCGTTGTGAACGGCAAGCCTATCGCTGATTACTTCTCGCGCGAAACGTCGTTGATGATCGTGCGTCAGCCGCTGGAACTCACGAACCACGGCGTTACGTTCGACATCAAAGTCAACGTGACGGGTGGCGGTGAAACGGGTCAAGCCGGTGCGGTTCGCCACGGCATCACCCGCGCGCTGATGGACTACGACGCAACGCTGAAGCCGGAACTGTCGAAGGCTGGCTTCGTGACGCGTGACGCGCGTGAAGTCGAACGCAAGAAGGTCGGCTTCCACAAGGCACGTCGCAGGAAGCAATTCTCGAAGCGTTAATCGCTTCGCGTGCGAGCCGGCTTTCGGGCTGGCGCGCTGCAAAAGCCGCCAACGCTTTCGCGATGGCGGCTTTTTTCATGGGTTCGCGGCTCAGTGCGTTCGGTGCTGCCGCAACGAACTCGTCGCCAAAACGGCGATATATCCCGCTTAGCCGGGCCTGTGGCGGCAGAACGCGCCGTCCGTTGATTTTCGGGAAGAACCCATTGATTTTGTGGGCTTCAGCACGATATCGAGATCAGCCCTACAATAGCGGTTAGAAGCTTTTTGGAGAGTTCGAATGAACGCAGTCACCGATACACCCGTGACCGAGATGCCCGCCCCCTTCGTTTTTACCGACGCAGCGGCTGACAAGGTCAAGCAACTGATCGAAGAAGAAGGCAATGCGGACCTCAAACTGCGCGTTTTCGTGCAGGGCGGCGGCTGCTCGGGCTTTCAGTACGGTTTTACGTTCGACGAAGCCGTCAACGAAGACGACACCGTGATGAACAAGAGCGGCGTCCAGCTGCTGATCGATTCGATGAGCTACCAGTACTTGGTGGGCGCAGAGATCGACTACAAGGACGACATCAACGGCGCGCAGTTTGTTATCAAGAACCCGAACGCTACGACCACCTGTGGTTGCGGCTCGTCGTTCTCGGTGTGATGGCTCGTTGAGCAACAGGTTGCAATAAGAAACGGGGCTTCGGCCCCGTTTCTTATTTCCTGCACTTCAATCTCTCGCGGCGCTCAGCGCGGATAGATCGCCCCGAGCACGCGCTCGGCCGACGCGCCTGTCACCGCCGGCAGATTGCCCGGCAGACGCGCCACGCAGCGCATCGCAAGCCAGGCGAACGCCAGCGGCTCGACCTGGCTCGGCGGCACGCCGAGCGCATCGGTCGTCATCACGGGAACGCCGCTGACGCCGCTGTCCTCCAGCGCCTGCTGTAGCGCCTTCAGAATCTCCGGGTTACGCGCGCCGCCGCCGCAGACGTAGACCGCTCTCGCGTCCGACGCATGCCGTTCGATTTCGCGTGCGACCGTCACCGCGGTGAGCGCAACCAGTGTCGCTTGCACGTCGGCGGGGGCGAGCCCGGCGAACGGCTGCAGCTTCGCATCGAGCCATTCCGCATTGAACAGGTCGCGGCCGGTGCTCTTCGGCGGCTGTTGGGCGAAAAACGGCTCGTCGAGCAATGCATTCAGCAGCGTGCGATCCACCTGGCCGCCCGCTGCAAAATGGCCGTTCTCGTCGAACGGTTTGCCGAGATGGCGTTGCGCCCACTCGTCGAGCAGCGCGTTGGCCGGCCCGCAGTCGAAGCCGCGCACGCTGCCGGTCGCGTTCAGAATCGTGATATTGCTGATGCCGCCAAGATTACAGACAACCCGCGTTTCGTTTTTCGCGCCAAACACCGTGGCATGAAAAGCCGGCACGAGCGGCGCGCCCTGTCCGCCGGCCGCGACGTCGCGGCTGCGGAAATCGGCGATCACGTCGATATGCATCATTTCCGCGAGCAGCGCCGGGTTGTTGATCTGCCGCGTATAACCCTTTTCCGGCCGATGCCGCACCGTCTGCCCATGCACGCCGATCGCGCGCACCTCCGCAGCGGGCGCGCGGCTGCCGTGCAGCAGTTCGTGGCAGCACACCGCGTAACGCGTGGCGAGCGCATTGGCGGCCAGCGCCTCGCGTTCGATCTCGTTGTCGCCGGGTTGCTGGAGCGCGAACAATGCGTCGCGCAGGCCCGCGGCAAAGCCGACAAACGCCTCGGCCAGCACCACCGGCGGTTTCCCTTGAGCGAACCTGACGGCCACGCCATCCACGCCGTCCATGCTGGTGCCGGACATCAATCCAAAGTAGACGCCGTCTGCGGGGTCTTGCGCCACGTTGCTGCTCCTCTCGATGGTTCGTTGCGATCCGTTGTAGCAGATTATCGGGCGAAGCGCGGTCGAATATAAAGCGTCGCGACGCCGGCGGCACGACGTCGAACGCAGAAATCGTGCGTCGGCGGGGCGCTTGTGGCTGCGTCATTGGGCGCGGCGGCGCGCATCTATGGGACAATCTCCTTTTTTCGCGACTTCACGTTTCCAGCATGAGCACCGAGTCCACCAAGCCTAATCCCGCTGCCGCCTTCCCGGTCACCGACGAAGTCCGTCACGCCCTCGCCGTCACCAAGCGAGGTGTCGACGAACTGCTGATCGAAGACGAATTCGCGCAAAAACTCGCGAAGAGCGCGGCTACGGGCAAGCCGCTGCGTATCAAGCTCGGGCTCGACCCGACCGCGCCGGACATCCACATCGGCCACACGGTCGTGTTGAACAAGATGCGTCAGTTGCAGGATCTCGGCCACACCGTGATCTTCCTGATCGGCGATTTCACGTCGCTGATCGGCGATCCGTCGGGCCGTAATGCGACGCGTCCGCCGCTCACGCGCGAGCAGATCGAATCGAATGCGAAAACGTATTTCGATCAGGCCGCGCTCGTGCTCGACCGCGAAAAGACCGAGATCCGCTACAACAGCGAATGGTCGATGCCGCTCGGCGCCGACGGCATGATCAAGCTCGCGTCGCGCTACACGGTGGCGCGGATTCTCGAACGCGAAGACTTCACCAAGCGTTTTCAGGGCGGCGTGCCGATCTCGATCCACGAGTTGCTGTACCCGCTGATGCAAGGCTACGACTCGGTCGCGCTGAACGCGGATCTCGAACTCGGCGGCACGGACCAGAAGTTCAACTTGCTGGTGGGCCGTGAGTTGCAGAAGCAATACGGCCAGGATCAGCAATGCATCTTGACGATGCCGCTGCTCGAAGGGCTGGACGGCGTCGAGAAGATGTCGAAGTCGAAGAACAACTACATCGGCATCAGCGAAAAGCCGACCGACATGTTCGGCAAGCTGATGAGCATTTCCGACGTGCTGATGTGGCGTTACTTCGAACTGCTGTCGTTCCGTCCGATGGAAGAAATCGCCGGCTTCAGGAAGGAAATCGAAGCGGGTCGCAACCCGCGCGATTTCAAGGTGCTGCTCGGCCAGGAAATCGTCGCGCGCTTCCACTCGCAAGCCGATGCCGAGCGCGCGCTCGAAGACTTCAACCATCGCGCGAAGGGTGGCGTGCCGGACGATATTCCGGCGGTGACGCTCGCGGGCGCACCGCTGGCGATCGGCCAGTTGCTCAAGCAGGCCAATCTCGTGCCTTCGACGAGCGAAGCGCTGCGCAACATCGAGCAGGGCGGCGTGAAGATCGATGGCGCCACCGTGTCCGACAAGGGCCTGAAGGTCGAAGCCGGCGAATACGTCGTGCAGGTCGGCAAGCGCCGCTTTGCGCGCGTCACGCTGACGGCCTGATGGGCCGCATGTCGCATCCGGAGTCGCATCCGGAGTCGCGCCGATGATCGCGCTGATCCAACGCGTGCGGCGTGCGGAAGTGCGCGTGGCCGACCGCGTGACGGGCGCGATCGAGGCGGGCCTGCTCGCGCTCGTGTGCGCCGAACGCGGCGACACCGAGGCGGCCGCCGACCGGTTGCTGGCCAAGGTGCTCGGCTACCGCGTCTTCAGCGATGCCGCCGGCAAGATGAATCTCTCCGTGCAAAATCTCGACGGCGCCGGGCACGCAGGTGGCTTGCTGCTCGTGTCGCAGTTCACGCTGGCCGCGGACACCAACAGCGGCCTGCGTCCGAGCTTTACGCCGGCCGCGCCGCCGGATGAAGGCAAGCGCCTCTTCGATTACTTCGTCGCGGCAGCGCGGGTGAAGCATCCGATCGTCGAGACGGGAGAGTTCGGCGCCGACATGCAGGTGTCGCTCGTCAATGACGGGCCGGTCACGTTCTGGCTGCAGACGAACGCCTGAGCTCTGTCCTTCAATGCGCACCTTGGCGTGCGCATCCATCCTCCAGCCGCTTTTGCGACAATAGCGGCTCGGCAACACCGGCTAAGGCGCCCACTTTCATCCCATGACGACGCAGATTCTGTTTATCCGGCACGGCGAGACCGACTGGAACCGCATCAAGCGCATTCAAGGTCACATCGACATTCCGCTCGCCACGACGGGGCTGGCGCAAGCGCAGCGCCTGGCGCGCCGCATGGCCGATGAGGCGAAGCAGGGCGCGCGACTCGACGCGATCTATTCCAGCGATTTGCAACGCGCGCAGCAAACCGCGCAGCCGATCGCCGATGTGCTCGGCTTGCCGCTGCAGTTGCGCGAAGGTCTGCGCGAGCGTTCATACGGCGCGTTCCAGGGCCATGATAGCGACGAGATCGCCCTGCGTTTCCCCGATGAATACGCGCACTGGCAAACGCGCGATGCGGGCTTTGCACCGCCGGACGGCGAGTCGCAACGTACGCTTTACCATCGCGTGCTGCACGCGATCGAACCGCTGGTCGCCGCACATCCGGGTGGGCGGATTGCCTGCGTCGCTCATGGCGGCGTGCTCGATTGCGTGCGACGCTTTGCCTGTGGCTTGCCGCTCGATGCACCGCGTAACTACCCGCTGCTGAACACGAGCGTGAACACGGTGGATTTCGCCAATGGCAAGGCGACGATCGTGTTGTGGGCGGACGTCTCGCATCTCGATGCGCCGAGCGCGGATGACAGTTTCAAGAAGGTGCCGAAGCCGGGGCGGTGATTGGCGCGGGCCGATAGTCGCCTCGCGTTACTCCGCTTCGTGTACGCCCGCGGCCACGCGACGGCGCGCCCGCTTCGATACGCCGTTCACCAGCGCCCAACGGATCACCGGCGCGATTAGCCGCACACCAGGCCTCGCCAGCGCACGACGAAGCGTCGCGTAGCGCTGGAATCCCAACATCGCCTGTGCCGAATCGGGCAGAAGATCGACGCCGGCGTTGAACATCAACACGCCGGCTGGACGCATCGATACGCTCGGGGCGGGCGCGTTCATCAGAACCCTCACGACTTCGAGCGTGCGCTCGCTGGCGACAAGCCCGGGCTGCATCGCGAGCAAGTAAGCGTCGATCTCGGCTCGCGAACGCGGAATGTCCGACGCGCCGAGCATCTCGGCAATGCGCGCGGTCTCCGCGAAGTACTGATCCTGCGTGGCAATCGGCAGCGACGGATTCACATAGCGCAAGTGCGCGGTCATGAAGCTCGACACTTCGGCGACATGCACCCACGTCAACAACTCGGGTTCGCTCGCGCGATAGGGCTGGCCGTCAGGCGCGACGCCGCTGACGCCAAGATGAATGCGCTTCACACGTTCGACCAGCGCCAGCGCGTCGTGCCGGCTGCCGTACGTCGTGCCCGCGATGAAAGTCGCGGTGCGGCGCAGGCGGCCGAGAATATCGGTGCGAAACGTCGAATGGTCCCACACGCCGGCGAGCGCCAGCGGGTGCAGCGCCTGGAGCAGAAGCGCGCTGATGCCGCCCGTCATCATCGATGTGAAATCGGCGTGGACTTTCCAGCACACCGAGTCCGGGCCGAACAGGCCAGGGTCGCCGGGAGGTGACAAGTAGTCGAGTGCGGGACCGCTGCCGCTTGTCAGATGCGTGACGCCGGCGGCCAGTTTTGAGCGGAGCCTGCCGGTGAGAAGTTGCGCGAGACCGTTGGACGAGTTGGGCTGACTGGTTGGGTCGGACATCCTGATTCGGTCTCGCGGGACGTGACGTGTGCCGCTCAGGTCGCGGCCGAATTCCACAGACCCGGCAGGCCGCTCGACGAATCCGGCGCGGCGAGGCCGAAATGCCGGTACGTGAGCAGCGTGGCGACGCGGCCGCGCGGCGTGCGTTGCAGGAAGCCTTGCTGGATCAGATACGGCTCGAGCACGTCTTCAATCGTGTCGCGCTCTTCGCCGATCGCCGCCGCCAGATTGTCGACGCCGACCGGGCCGCCGTCGAACTTGTGCAGAATTGCTTCGAGCAGCTTGCGGTCCATCAGGTCGAAGCCGACTGCATCCACGTCGAGCATCTTGAGCGCGGCGTCGGCCACTTGCGCGGTGATGTTGCCGTCGGCCTTCACTTCGGCGAAGTCGCGTACGCGCCGCAGCAGGCGGTTCGCGATCCGCGGCGTGCCGCGCGCGCGCTTGGCGATCTCGAACGCGCCGTCCGGGTGGATCTGCGCATGGAGCAGCGATGCCGAACGCGTGACGATGCGCGCCAGTTCCTCGGCGTTATAAAACTCGAGCCGCGCCACGATGCCGAAGCGGTCGCGCAGCGGGTTGGTCAGCATGCCCGCGCGCGTGGTCGCGCCGACCAGCGTGAACGGCTGCAGGTCCAGCTTCACGCTGCGCGCGGCCGGCCCTTCGCCGATCATGATGTCGATCTGATAATCCTCCAACGCCGGGTACAGAATTTCTTCGACGACCGGCGAGAGCCGGTGGATTTCGTCGATGAATAAAACGTCGTTGGCTTCGAGATTGGTGAGCAGCGCCGCGAGGTCGCCGGCGCGCTCGAGCACCGGTCCGGACGTTTGCCGCAGATTGACGCCCATTTCCCGCGCGATGATGTGCGCGAGCGTGGTTTTGCCGAGGCCCGGCGGCCCGAACAGCAAGACGTGGTCGAGCGATTCTGAGCGGCGCTTGGCGGCCTCGATAAAGATTTCGAGTTGGCCGCGCACTTTTTCCTGCCCGACATACTCTTCGAGTTGGCGCGGGCGCAACGCGCGCTCGAACGCTTCTTCGTTCGGCGAGACGGGCGTGGGCGCGATGATGCGCTCGGCGGCGAGTTTGTCGGTTTCGATCATGCGTTCATTGTACCGCGAGCCGCCCGCCGCGAAACTCGGCCGAATGGCCAGGGTGCGCGGCGCGCAGGCGTGTGCGAAGCTTCAGCCATCGCAGGCATGTCGAAGCGAGGGTCGAGCGTCAGCCCTTGGACAGCGCCTTCAACGCGAGCTTGATGCCCTCGGAAACGCCGGTGCCGGCCGGCACGTTTTTGACGGCGGCCAACGCTTCTTTTTCGGAGTAACCCAATGCAAGCAGTGCGTTCAGGATATCGGAGGCGTGGCCGGATGCCGACGCCGCGCCCGCCATCGCGCCCAGGTCGGCGCCGATCTTGCCCTTCAGTTCCAGGAGCAAGCGCTCGGCCGTCTTCTTGCCGATGCCCGGCACGCGCGTAAGACGCGCCGCGTCCTGCATCGTGACGGTTTGCGCGAGTTCGTGCACGCTCATGCCCGAGAGCACCGCCAACGCCATGCGCGCGCCGATGCCGGAAATTTTCAGCAGTTCGCGGAACGTCGAGCGTTCGTCGGCGGTGCCGAAGCCGTACAGCAGGTGCGCGTCTTCGCGGACGATCATCTGCGTGAGCAACACGACGCGTTCGCCGGTAGAGGGCAGGTTGTAGAACGTGCTCATCGGCACATCGACTTCGTAACCGACGCCGTTGCAGTCGATGAGCAGATGCGGCGGGTTTTTTTCCAGCAGAACGCCGGCAATGCGACCGATCATGGCGAATTCAATCTTGAGAGAAAGGGCGAGTGTAGCGCAGCGCGTGAGCGTCGAGTGGCCCGCGAGTTACGCGTAATCGCGGTTGACCCGCGCGAGGCCGCCCCATAGACTGAGATCCCTTTTGGCGGGTTCTCATCCCACTCACCCAGAAGGAGCTTTCATGCTGAGCCTCACCGCTCTCGCGCTGTTTGCCGGCGCGTGTCTCGCGTTGACCGCCACGCCCGGTCCCGACATGTTGCTGATTGCCTCGCGCAGTGTGAGCCAGGGGCGTTCCGCGGGTTTTGCGTCGCTGGCAGGCATTCTGGTCGGCACGTATTGTCATGCGTTGGCCGCGGCGTTCGGCTTGTCGCAACTCTTTCTGGCCGTTCCCATGGCATACGACGTCGTGCGATTTGCCGGCGCTGCGTATCTGCTCTATCTCGCCTGGAAAACATTCCGTGCGCAGGGCACGGTGCTCGCGCCGAATGCGTCGATGAGCCGTTATCCGGTCGGCCGCATTTTCCGCCAGGGCCTCTTCACCAATCTGCTGAATCCGAAAGTCGCGCTGTTCGTGCTCGCGCTGTTTCCGCAATTCGTGCGGCCCGAAGCGGGGTCGGTCGCGTTGCAGATCATGGTGCTGGCCACCGTGCTGAATCTGATCGGCTTCTGCGTGAATGGGGCGGTGATTTTGATGGCGAGCAAGCTGAGCCGCAAACTGTCGGCGGGGCGGCGGCCGTCGAGGGTGCCGCAGTATTTGTTGGGGACGGTGTTTGCGGGGTTGGCCTGCCGCCTTGCGCTGGCTAGCCGGAATTGAACGGAGTGGCTGCGCAGTCTAAAGGCGTTGCGTACCATCTGCGTGAGCCGTGAGCCGTGAGCCGTGAGCCGTGAGCCGTGAGCCGTGAGCCGTGAGCCGTGAGCCGTGAGCCGTGAGCCGTGAGCCGTGAGCCGTGAGCCGTGAGCCGTGAGCCGTGAGCCGTGAGCCGTGAGCCGTGAGCCGTGAGCCGTGAGCCGTGAGCCGTGAGCCACGAACCACGAACCACGAACCACGAACCACGAACCACGAACCACGAACCACGAACCACGAACCACGAGTGTGTGGCGCGAAGGCGGCGAACGGGCCGCGTGTGCCGCTCTATCCGACCAAACGTCCGCGCTTTACGCGCAGACCCTTCTTCGCCAGCGAAGGCGCGATGCCGCCCAACGTACTCAGCGTCGTGCCGCCGTGTGCGTGGCAGATTGCCATGCCGAGCGCGTCGGCGGCGTCGGTGCCGGGTACGCCGGATAGATTGAGCAGGCGCACCACCATCTGTTGCATCTGTTCCTTGGTGGCGCGACCGTAACCCACCACGGCCTGCTTCAATTGCAGGGCTGTATATTCGGCGACCGGCACGCCGCCCGCGACCAGTCCACAGATTGCCGCGCCGCGCGCCTGGCCGAGCAGCAGGGTGGATTGCGGGTTGACGTTGACGAACACTTTTTCGATCGCCGACTGATCTGGCGAATGCTGGCGAATCAATGTGGAGATGCCTTCGAAGATGGTGCCCAGACGCGACGGCAGATCGGCGTCGGCGGTTTTGATGACGCCGCTCGCGACATAGCTGAGCGTATGGCCGCTTTGGTCGATCACGCCGAAGCCGGTCACGCGCAGGCCGGGGTCGATGCCGAGAATTCTCATGAGGTGCCGCAAATGCGGTAAAAACCAGGTGCTTGCGATACTACAACACGGGCGCCACGTGGCGGCCGGCGCGCGGCGATATCGGCGGAATAAAAACTGCTGGGTGTGCTGCAAGGAGGCATTCGCACATGGAGCGCTATCGGAATCTCAGCGGCGACTCGGGCGTCGAGGCTTATGAAATCGGCGACGATTTCGTCGCCGTCCGATTCAGGCACGGTGTGGTGTATTGGTACACCGAGGCGAGCGTCGGCGCACGGCACGTTGCTGCGTTGAAGCGTCTCGCGCAACGCGGGCAGGGGCTCAGCACTTATATCAGCCAGCACGCTGATGTGAGCGGTGGCTATGCGAGAAAGAGCCCGGACGATTGAGCGGCGCGTAAAGCGCAAGGCAAGCAGGGCACAGCCGGAACACAAGCGGAACACAAGCGGAACAAGCGGAACAAGCGGAACAAGCGGAACAAGCGGAACAAGCGGAACAAGCGGAACAAGCGCCGCACCAAAGGCCGCACCAAAGAAAACGGCCCGGCGAAAAATTCCGCCAGGCCGTTTCCCTAAAGCTCAAACCTCATCAGCAACCCGGTTTCAACAAGAACCAGGCGACGCCGTCAAACCCCAAATCAATGCCGGAAGTGACGCACACCAGTCAGCACCATCGCGATATTGTGCTCATCCGCGGCGCCAACCACTTCATCATCGCGCATCGAGCCGCCCGGCTGGATCACGCAGGTTGCGCCTGCCGCCACCACCACGTCGAGGCCGTCGCGGAACGGGAAGAACGCATCCGATGCCACCGCCGAACCCGCCAGCGTCAAACCGGCGTTCTGCGCCTTGATGCTGGCGATGCGCGCCGAGTCCACGCGGCTCATCTGGCCCGCGCCAACGCCGAGCGTCATACGGTTGCCGCAGAACACGATCGCGTTCGACTTCACGTACTTCGCCACGCGCCATGCGAACAGCAGATCGTCCATTTCCTTCGGCGTCGGATGACGCTTCGTGACCACGCGCAATTCGTGTGGCTGCACGTTCTTCGAGTCGAGCGATTGCACCAGCAGGCCGCCGCCCACGCGCTTCAGATCGAACGCGTTATGGCCTTCGCCCAGCGCGATTTCCAGCAGACGCACATTCTGCTTGGCCGCGAACACCTGGCGCGCTTCGGCGCTGAACGACGGCGCGATCAGCACTTCGACGAACTGCTTGGCTACGGCTTGCGCCGCTGCTTGGTCCACTTCGCGATTGAAGGCGATGATGCCACCGAACGCCGAGGTCGGATCGGTCTGCAACGCCTTCGCGTATGCGTCGTGCGCATCTGCACCGAGCGCCACGCCGCACGGATTCGCGTGCTTGACGATCACGCAGGCCGGCACGTCGAAAGTCTTCACGCATTCCCACGCCGCGTCGGAATCCGCGATGTTGTTGTACGACAGTTCCTTGCCTTGCAACTGGTTGTAGTTCGCCAGCGCGCCGGCCGGCACCGACAGGTCGCGGTAGAACGCCGCGCTCTGATGCGGGTTTTCGCCGTAGCGCAGGTCCTGCACCTTGTCGAACGCGAGGTTGAACGTCGCCGGATAAGCATTGCGCGACGAATGTTGCAGTTCGTCGGTCAGGCTCGTCAGGTAGTTCGTGATCGCGCCGTCGTATTGCGCGGTGTGCGCGAACACCTTGGTGGCGAGACGGAAGTTCGTCTTGTACGACACGGCATTGCTGTTTGCGCGCATCTCGTCGAGCACGACCGCGTAATCGGCCGGATCGACCACTACCGTCACGTCGCGATGATTCTTCGCGGCCGAACGCAGCATGGTCGGCCCGCCAATGTCGATGTTCTCGATCGCGTCTTCCAGCGAGCATTCCTCTTTCGACACGGTCTGCACGAACGGATACAGATTCACGACCAGCAGGTCGATGGTCGGAATGTCGTGCTTTTCAAGCGCTGCCATGTGTTCCGGCAGGTCGCGGCGCGCGAGAATGCCGCCGTGCACCTTCGGATGCAGCGTTTTCACGCGCCCGTCCAGCATTTCCGGGAAGCCCGTGTAATCGGCGACTTCGGTAACGGAGAGACCCGCGTCCGCGAGCAGTTTCGCGGTGCCGCCGGTCGACAGGATCTTGACGCCGAGGTCCGACAGCGACTTGGCGAAGTCGACGATGCCGGACTTGTCGGAAACGGAGATGAGCGCTTGCTTGATCATGATGAAGACGAAAAGCCGAAGGGAAACGTGGCAGGGGCGCTAAGAAACTACAACGCGCTACAACAAACCGTGCTGTTGCAGCTTCTTGCGCAGCGTATTGCGGTTGATGCCGAGATACTCGGCGGCCAGCGACTGATTGCCGCCAGCCTGCTCGAGCACCACTTCGAGCAGAGGTTTTTCTACGCAGGAAATCACCATGTCGTAGACGTCGTGCGGATTGGAGCCGTCGAGATCCTGGAAATACATTCCCAGGCTGTCACGGACAGATTGTTCGATATTGTTCTTGCTCATGCTGCTAGTCGGTCGGTATGGTCCGGCTCGCCGTTATTGTTGAGCGTTTCGTCGACGTAGACGAGGCGGTCGGAGATCGCCTTTTGTGCGTCGAAGAACTCGTTGACGGCGAGGAGTTGTTCGCGCGTGGTGTCCAGCGTATTCATGCGATGCCGGAACACGTTGGCGCCAGAAAGGCCGCGAGTGTACCAGCCGATGTGCTTACGCGCAGTGCGGACACCGGTAAATTCCCCGTAGAACGCGTAGTGGTCTTCCAGATGCTCGTTCATCACCTGCTGGATTTCGTCGATGCGCGGTGGCGGCAGCAACTCGCCCGTTTGCAGGAAATATTCGATCTCGCGGAACAGCCACGGGCGCCCCTGCGCCGCACGGCCGATCATGATGGCGTCGGCGCCGGTGGCGGCCAGCACCTCGCGCGCCTTGTGCGGCGAGGTGATGTCGCCGTTGGCGACCACCGGAATGCGCACCGCCGCTTTCACCGCGGCGATGGTCTCGTATTCGGCGTCGCCGTGATACAGGTCGGCGCGCGTGCGGCCGTGCACGGTCAGCATCGAAATGCCAGCCGATTCGGCGAGCCGCGCGACATTCAACGCGTTCTTGTTCTCGCGATCCCAGCCCGTGCGGATCTTGAGCGTGACGGGCACGGCGTCGGGCCCGACGCCAACAGCGCCCACCACTGCCTCGACGATGCGCTGCACCAGCGGCTCGTTCTGCAGCAAAGCCGACCCCGCCGCCACGTTGCACACCTTCTTGGCCGGGCAGCCCATGTTGATGTCGATGATCTGCGCGCCATTCGCCACGTTGTAGCGGGCCGCTTCGGCCATCATGGCCGGATCGGCGCCGGCGATCTGCACGGCGATCGGCTCGACCTCGCCCGCGTGGTTGGCGCGGCGCATGGTCTTCTCGCTCTTCCACAGTTGCGCGTTCGAGGCGACCATTTCCGACACCGCATAGCCCGCGCCCAGCCGTTTGCACAGTTGCCGGAACGGCCGGTCGGTCACGCCGGCCATGGGCGCGACGAACAGGTTATTACGCAGATTGTGGGAACCGAGAGTGGGCATAACGTGAGACGCGGTGGACGCGCACGCGGCCGATTGCTGACTTTCTGTCAATCGGAGCGTTCGCGAAATGCGAGAGAAAACCGCTATTTTAGCGTTAACGGATAGCCGGCACCCGACATGTGCCTGTCGTAACCCATTAAATCTTCTATGAAAGTGCGCCGATTCATAGAACCGGCGCTGCCTGCGCCGACCCTTGCGCGCCAAGTAAAAAGGCCGTACGGCGCGAGCGGGCGGCGCGCCTACCGGCGCTGTCCGAACATCATTTGCCGTGCCAGCGCGGTTTTCACCGGCGGCAGGAATTCGAGCGCGGTAAGGGCGAGGCCACGCATGACGGCGAGCGGCGCGAAGTCGATGGTGAAGAGGCGCGCGAGCGTGTCGGTGGCGCCGATCGTCATGCGCCGGTCGAGCGCGCGGCGTTGCGCGAAGGTGGCCAGCGCGAGCGGGGTCGGACCTTCCGCCGACAAGGCGTCGGCGAGCGCGTGCGCGTCGCGTAGACCCAGATTCAGACCTTGGCCCGCGACCGGATGCAGCGTCTGCGCCGCGTTGCCGATCGCGACGACGTGGCCATTCACCAGCGTTTCCACCGCGTTCAGTCCCAACGGGAACGACGCGCGTCCCTTGATGTGCGTGAAGCGGCCCATGCGGTCGCCGAATGCGGCGCCGAGTTCGCGCAGGAAGTCTTCATCGGAGAGTTGCGCGCGGCGCGCGGCTTCTTCGGGCGCGCAGCACCAGACCAGCGCGTAGTCGGCGCCGCGCACACCGCCCATCGGCAGCAATGCGATCGGCCCTTGCGACGTGAAGCGCTCCCACGCCACGTGCGGTTGCGGCGCGGATACAGTCACCGTGCCGACCAGCGCGGTTTGTCCATAATCGCGCGAGCCGGGTTCGACGGCGCCTCTGCCGGCGCGCCGCGCGGCGTCCCGGTCCCGGCCGCTGCGCCGATCAACGCTTTTCGCCGCGCTATTCGCGGCTCGGCTGTCGGTCCTGTCGCCGCCGCCGCCACCGCCGCCACCGACGTGTTCGTCCGCACTCACGTGGGCGTCCTTCCCGGCGCGTTTGCCCACGCGTTTAGCAGACTTCTGATCGCCGAACAGACCGCCTTCGGCATTCACCAGAATGCGTGTGCGCAACTGACGCGTGATGCCGGCGGTTTCGATCGGCAGCGTGACGCCGTCGAGTTCCTGCGTCGGCGCCGCGGCGGAGGTGGAGCGGTACCAATGCACCGAGGTCGCGTGCACCGCCTCGGCAAGGCCATGCACGATCGAACCGTAGCGCAGCACGTAGCCGAGCGCCGGCAAGCCGTGCTCTCCGTGATCGATCAGCGTGCGGCCGAAGTGGCCGCGCTGCGAGACATGGATGCGCTGGATCGCGGTGGCGTCGGCGGGCCAGCGCAGCGGCTCCAGGATCATCCGGCTACCGTGCGACACGGCGATCGCGCGCGGATCGGCGATCGAATCCTCCGGCTCGCGCGCATCGACGAGCGCGATCTTCAGCGCCCGCGTCGCGCTGCGGCGCGCCAGCCAGCCGGCCAGCGCCAGCCCGACCGGACCGGCGCCGACAATCGTCACGTCGAAATCGAAGGGCTGGCTGGCCACGGCGGGCCTCAGGATCACCGTCGATTGGGAAACGTCGTTCATGGCGAGTTACTTCCTTGTTTCATGTGCCGCGCGGGCTTCCTGCATCAGCGCCTCGATCTCGTCGGCGGCGACCGGCACGTCGCGTGTCATCAGTTCGCAGCCGGTCGGCGTGACGATCGCGTCGTCCTCGATGCGGATGCCGATGTTCCAGTAGCGCTCGGGTACGCCTTCGGTCGGCCGGATATACAGGCCGGGCTCGATCGTCAGCGTCATCGAGGTTTGTAGCGTGCGCCACGGCAGCGCGCCCGCTTCGTCGCGCGGCGCGCCGCGTTCGCGGTAGTCGCCGACATCGTGCACGTCCATGCCGAGCCAGTGGCCGGTACGGTGCATATAGAAGGGCGCGTAGGCGCGTTCCGCGATCACGTCGTCGACCGAGGCGAACTTCGTGCGGTCGATGACGCCGGTGTCGAGCAAGCCCTGCGACAGCACCCGCATGGCGGCCTGGTGCGGATCGTCGAAGGTGGCGCCGGCGCGGGTGGCGTCGATCGCGGCCTGCTGCGCGGCCAGCACGATGTCGTACAACTCGCGCTGCGCCGGCGTGAAGCGGCCGCTCGCGGGGAAGGTGCGGGTGATGTCGGACGCGTAGCCGTCGAGTTCGCAGGCTGCGTCGATCAGGATCAGGTCGCCGTCCAGGGCAATCGCATTGCCGGCCGGGTAGTGCAGTACACAGGCGTTCGCGCCGGCCGCGACGATCGACGTGTAAGCCGGCGCCTGCGCGCCGAACTTGCGGAACGTATAGAGCAGTTCGGCTTCGAGTTCATATTCGCGCACGCCCGGATGGCACGCGGCCATGGCACGACGATGCGCCTGGGCGGAAATCTGCCCGGCCCGACGCATGATGGCGAGTTCGCGATCGTCCTTGATAAGCCGCATCTCGTCGAGCAACGGGACGAGATCGCGCGCGACCGCCGGCGCGGCGACGCCGCCACGGCTTTGCGCGCGCACCGCGTCGAGCCAGCCGCGCACCCGCTCGTCCAGTTGCGCCGACGCGCCGAGCGCGTAATGCAGCGACGGCTTATCGGCGAGCAGACGCGGCAGTTGCGTATCGATTTCGACGATGGCGAACGCGGCGTCGAAGCCGAAGGCCGCGCGCGCGCCGTCCGGGCCGAAGCGGAAACCTTCCCACGTTTCGCGCTCGACGTTCTTCTCGCGGCAGAACAGCACCGAAGCCGGCTCGCCGGGCGCGGCGCTGGCGTCGAGCACCAGCAGTGCCTCGGGCTCGGTGAAACCGGTCAGGTAATAGAAGTAGCTGTCGTGCCGGTAGGGATAATCGGCGTCCCGGTTGCGTAGTGCTTCCGGCGCGGTGGGGACGATGGCGACGCCGCCACCCGCTGCCCGCAGCGCGGCGAGTACGCGCTCACGGCGCGTGCGGTAGACGTCGATGGCGATGGTGGGTTCGGTCGGCTGGTTCATCGTGCGATTGTAGCGCCCACGCGCGGAGTTATTTTGCGCGGGATACTCATGGAAGCGGCGGCCAACGCGCCCGCGGCGCTGTTGCAATCCGTCCACAGCGAGTCCCCGTGCGGCTCGCGAAGCGTCGGCATGATGCTCGTGAATGCCGCCAAGCACTTATACTTTCGCCGGATTCAGGAAAAGGCAGAGGGTAATGATGAAACTCATCGGTTCGCTCGCTAGTCCCTTCGTGCGTAAAGCGCGGATCGTGCTGGCCGACAAGAAGATCGACTACGAACTGGTGCCCGAGAATGTCTGGGCGCCGGACACCCGCATTCACACTTTCAATCCGCTCGGCAAGGTGCCGTGCCTCGTGATGGAAGATGGCGAAGCGGTGTTCGACTCGCGGGTGATCTGTGAATACGTGGATACGCTTTCGCCGGTCGGCAAGCTGATTCCCCAGTCAGGACGCGAGCGCGTCGAGGTACGCTGCTGGGAAGCGCTCGCCGACGGCGTGCTGGACGCAGCGGTGCTGATTCGCCTCGAAGGCACGCAGCGCGCGCCGGAGCAACGCGTGGACGCGTGGGTCGCGCGCCAGCAACGCAAGATCGACGAAGCCCTGATCGCGATGGCGCAGGGCTTGGGCAGCAAGACGTGGTGCGCGGGCAATCACTACACGCTCGCCGATATCGCGATGGGTTGCGCATTGGGTTATCTGGATTTCCGCATGCCGGAATTGAACTGGCGCGAACCGTATCCGAATCTGGACAAACATTTCCAGAAGCTCTCGCTGCGTCAGTCGTTCATTGATACGGTGCCGGCCGACTGAATAGGCGGCTAAATGGACGCGAGGTGGAGTGTCATCAAGCTTCCAGAGGCATGAATTAAAGCTTACGTTTGTGGTAAAAATGCGCCTGCCCGTCAGGCGCATTTTTTTTGTCTGGTGCGGGGCGCAAATGGTTTATGCAATCTACAGATCCGGTTTCTTTTGCTGCCGAAATGAGACCTGTTGCGAACAGGCGGCGCATTAAAAGCTGCGCCGCAGAAATGAATAATATCGCAGAGAGACTTCCACCATGAAATCGTACCGCTTTGCCATTACCGCTTCCGACTGCGCTTTATTTGCAGCGTGCTCGAATGTCAGCAACGTCGCGCAGCCGATGATTATTCGTTCGACTTGCAGAAAAAGAAGAATCTCGATCCGTCGGGATTGGCGACGGCATTCAACAAGCTCCCAGCATTGGATGGCGGTAAATCGAGTATGTTGAGTTCGCATCCGGCATCGCCGGCGCGTGCGCAGCATGTTCAGCAGCGCATTGCTTCGAACCAGTAAAGTCTGATTTGGGATAAATCGTGCGCTCGCGGTAATCCGCGGCGCGAGTTTTATATTGCAGTGTTTTTTTGCTTGATTCGCGCGCGCCGCTTTCATAGGCGGCGCGCGGGATTGATGCGGTTTAATCGCGCGGCTTATTGCTTGCCGTTGCGCCGCCGCGTAGTGCCCGGCCCGAACGCAAAGCCGAATGCCAGCAGCAGCAACGAAACCGCCAACACGGTGTTATTGCCGCTCGTGATGTAAGGCGTGCTGCCCGCCGTGCCTTGCACGGTGACATCGAGCGAGCCGATCGTGTACGGCGTCAGGCGCCCGATTACCCTGCCGTTTGCATCGATCGCGGCGGTCATGCCCGTGTTAGTCGCGCGCAGCATCGGACGGCCGGTTTCCAGCGAGCGCATGCGCGCGATCTGCAGATGCTGATCGAGCGCGATCGTGTCGCCGAACCAGGCCAGATTGGTCGAGTTGACCAGCACGCCGGCGGGCGTATCGCTTTCGCGGATGGTCCGCGCGATCTCTTCGCCGAAAATGTCTTCGTAGCAGATGTCCACGGCGACCGGCTGGTTGTGCACGATGAACGGCTTCTGCACCGGCGCGCCACGGAAGAAATCGCCGAGCGGAATGCTCATCAGGTTGACGAACCAGCGGAAGCCCCACGGCACGAATTCGCCGAACGGCACGAGGTGATGCTTGTCGTAGCGATACACGTCGCGCGTGCCGGGCGTGACGCCGAACAGGCTGTTCGTATAGTCGATCACCTGACCTTCCGGCGTGATCGTGCCGCCGATCGCGCCGAACAGGATCGCGCTGCCGGTCGAGTCCGAGAAGTTGCGCACCGCCGAGGCGAACGGCGCCGGCAATTGCTGGGCGAGGACGGGAATAGCGGTTTCCGGCGTGACGATCAGATCGGCCGGTTTCGAGGTGATCATCTGTTGAAACTGATCGATCGCGGCGCGCATGCCGGATTCCTCGAACTTCATTTCCTGTTTGACATTGCCTTGCAGCAGACGCACGGTCAGCGGCGCGTTGGCCGGCACGGTCCATTGCACGAGCGGTAGCAGCAGGCCGGCGACGATCAGCGCCAGTGCGATCACGCCAGATACGGCGATGCGCGCCACGCCGGTTTTCGCGCCGTTGCTGCTGGCGTCGCCTGCCCGGCTCAGCTTGCATGAGGAGAGGAGCGCGAGCACCGCTTGCACAATCAACGCGGCCGCCAGCGCCAACACCCAGCCGACGCCGTACACGCCCGCGACCGGCGCAAAGCCGGCGAACGGACCGTCCACTTGAGCGTAACCGCTCGCGAGCCACGGAAAGCCCGTGAACACCGTGCCGCGTAACCATTCGCCGATCGCCCACGCGCTCGCGAACGCCAGCGCGCCATGCCAGGTCGGCGAAAACGGCGTGTCGTCCGCAGCCGCGCCGTTGCGCGCGTGACCAGCGCAGAACGACCAGACGCCGGCCGCCAGCGCCGGATAAATCGCCAGATACAGCGCGAACAGCACGACGGCCGCGCCGGCGAGCGGCGCCGCCATGCCGCCGTAGAAATGCATGCTGACGTAGAGCCACCAAACGCCGGTCACGAAATTGCCGAAGCCGAACGCGCCGCCCGTCAGCGCCGCGCTTTTCCAGCCGGTGGTGCGCGTGAGCCAGGCGAAGAAGAACGCGAAGATCGCGAGTTCGAGCCAGCCGCCATGCGGCGTCGGCGCGAACGAGAGCGTATTGGCCGCGCCCGCGGCCAGTGCGACGAGGTAGTGCCAGCGAGGCAGCGTGCGGCCACGGGTTTGCTGGGCGGCAGAAGCGCTCACGCCGCGGCGCGAACGGGAAGTCATCGGGTCGGCCATTGTTGCGCGGTCGGCGTGAAGGGTTGAAAAGCGGGTCGAAAAGCGGGTCGACGAAGCGAACAGAGAACCGGCCGGGACCGGATCAGGTCTGCACGTGCTGCGCTTCGCGCTCGCGCTGGCCGGCGAGCGGATCGCGGCGCACCAGCAGCATGTGAATCTGGCGGGCGTCGCCGCGCAGAATCTCAAAGGTCAGATCGTCGAGGCGGACTTTTTCGCCGCGATGCGGCACCCGTCCGAAGTGATGCGTGACGAGTCCGCCGATCGTGTCGACTTCATCGTCCGAGTAATGGGTACCGAAGGCTTCGTTGAACTGTTCGATTTCGGTCAGCGCGCGCACGCGGAACCGTCCATCCGGCGAGGCGATGATATTGCCGCTTTCCTCGTCGAAATCGTATTCGTCTTCGATATCGCCGACGATCTGTTCCAGCACGTCTTCGATCGTGATCAGACCGGCCACGCCGCCGTATTCGTCGACCACCACCGCGAGGTGATTGCGATTCACACGGAAGTCGTGCAGCAGCACGTTCAGGCGCTTCGATTCGGGGATGAATACGGCGGGACGCAGCATGCCGCGCACGTCGAATTCTTCTTCGGCGTAGTAGCGCAGCAGGTCTTTGGCCAGCAGCACGCCGATGATGTTGTCGCGATTGCCCTCATAGACCGGATAGCGCGAGTGCGCTTTTTCCAGCACGTAAGGGATGAATTCGGCGGGATTCTCCGCGATGTTGATCGCGTCCATTTGCGCACGCGGCACCATGATGTCGCGCGCGCTGAGTTCGGACACCTGGAACACGCCTTCGATCATCGACAGCGAGTCGGCGTCGATCAGGTTGCGCTCGTGCGCGTCCTGCAGAATTTCCAGAAGTTCGGCGCGCGAGTCAGGCTCGGGCGAGATGAAGTCGGTCAGACGCTCGAGGAGTGAGCGTTTTTCCTGCGGTTTGTCGAGTTGGCGTCGACTGGGATACGTGTCGTTCATGGTAGTGCGCCCGGCAAGACTGGGCGCGCTGTTACAGAGCATTAAGGATACACCAGGCACATGGCAGGACCGTGTCCCGCCCGGCTGGGCGATGAGTGAAGCTGGGGTGAAGCGGCACCGCCGTGGGGGCGGGCGTGGGTCAATCCTAACTGATTACGCGCGGAAAAGCGTTTCCAGGAAAAAAAGCGCCGTTCGTCACGGTTATTTCTGGTCTGCTTTCTGACCCGCTTTCACGTTTGCTTCGCGGCTTTCCTCGCGACACCGTTCGAGCAGCGCTTCGAGCGCGCGATCGGGCATGCCGCTTTCACGCAGCGCGTGGACCGTGCGGCTGACGTAGTCGAGCGTGGTGCCGTAGCGCCCGCTCGCGCAGCCGAATACGGCTTTGACGACGTCGTCGCGCAACTTGCCGGTGTAGCTCGGCACGTCGCGGCGCATCACGAAGGCCAGCGCATCGACGCGCCGGCCGTCGGCGAGCACGCACGGCAGCCACGCCGGCCGGTACGAACCCATCGCCATTTCGCGGCGCCAGAGCGCTTCGAGATGCGGCATCGAGCCTTCGGCCGCGAGCCGGAACGCGATGCCGGTGCACGAACCGCCGCGATCGAGCGCCAGCACGAGGCCCGGCTGCTCGGGTGTGCCGCGATTCACTCGCGACCACAGATAGAGGCCACGGTGATAGCCGTGGACCTTGGATCGGGTGGCTTCGACGGTGGGCAGGCCGGGATTCCAGATCAGCGAACCATAGCCGAACAGCCATAGGTCGCTCTTGCGGTCCCAGTCGCGCAACGTGCAGTCGAGCGACGCGCGCAGTTCCTCGTCCGTCAGGAGCCGCGATTCGCCGAGCGCCGGCGGATAGTCCGGGCAGGGCGTTCGGGTGTCGGCTTCAGGAGAAGAGGTGCTCACGATGGATTTTGAACGGATTGGACGTTGGCGACGCGCGGGTGATCGACGCCTACTGGTAAGGATCGGGAAAGCCGAGCTTGCCGAGGATTTCCGTTTCGATCGCTTCCATTTCCTCGGCTTCTTCCTCGACTTCGTGGTCGTAGCCCTGGGCGTGGAGCGTGCCGTGCACGAGCAGATGCGCGTAGTGCGCGATCAGCGGCTTGCCCTGTTCGGCGGCTTCTTTCTCGACCACCGGACAGCACAGGATCAGGTCGCCCGTCACCGGATCGTCTTCCGATTCGGCATAGGCGAAGGTCAGCACGTTGGTCGAATAATCCTTGCCGCGATAGGTGCGGTTCAGCGTGCGGCCTTCTTCGGCATCGACGAAACGCACCGTCAGTTCGCCGTCCGCGAAGAGCGCCGCCTTGATCCAGCCGGCCACGGTGGCGCGCGGCAGCAGCGCCTTGTGTTCCGGCCAGGTCTTGGCGGCGGGAAATTGCAGGTTCAACGTCAGTTTCGGGGCGCGGCTCATGCGGTTTCGTTGTAATGCGTTCGTTGCGTGCGTTGTGGCTGCGGGCGCTTAGCGCGAATCCGCCGGACTGGCGGTTTTCTGCGAATGCGCATCGTACGCCTCCACAATTCGCGCGACCAGCGGATGCCGCACCACGTCCACGCTGGTAAAGCGCGTGAGCGCAATGCCGCGCACGTCGGCCAGCACCTGTTGCGCTTCGATCAGCCCGCTCTTGTGGCCGCGCGGCAGGTCGACCTGAGTCGTGTCGCCGGTCACCACGGCCTTCGAGCCGAAGCCAATCCGCGTGAGGAACATCTTCATCTGTTCGGGCGTGGTGTTCTGCGCCTCGTCGAGGATGATGAACGCGTGGTTCAGCGTGCGGCCGCGCATGTAGGCGAGCGGCGCGATTTCGATCATCTGCCGCTCGAACATCTTGGCGGTTTTGTCGAAGCCGAGCAGGTCGTACAGCGCGTCGTACAAAGGACGCAGATACGGATCGACCTTTTGCGCCAGATCGCCCGGCAGGAAGCCGAGACGCTCGCCCGCTTCGACGGCCGGACGGGTCAGGACGATGCGCTTGACCTGATCGCGTTCGAGCGCGTCCACCGCGCAAGCCACCGCGAGATAGGTCTTGCCGGTGCCGGCCGGACCGATACCGAAGGTCACGTCGTGCGAAATGATCTGCTTCAGATACTCGCGCTGCGCCGGCGTACGGCCGCGCAGGTCGGCGCGCCGGGTGTAAAGCTTCGGGCCGAGTTCTTCGAGGTCGTCGTCGCCGGCGTCGGCGGGCTGGTCGAACGGATGATCGGGATTGCCGGGGAAACGCGCGTCGCCCGCCGCATCGCCATGACCATTGCCGTTGCCGTTCGTACGATGCCGCGCCGGCTGGCGCACTTCGACGAGCGCGAGCTGGATGTCGTCCATCGACAGCGGCTTCTGTGAGTTGTCGTAGAACTTTTCGAGCGCGGTGAGGGCGAGTTTCGCGCCGCGCCCGCGAATCGTGATGCGGTGGCCACGGCGTTGCAGCGTCACGTCGAGCGCTTGCTCGATCTGGCGCAGATTTTCGTCGAGCGGGCCGCAGAGGTTGGCGAGCCGCGCGTTGTCTTCACGCGGTGCGGTGAATTCCAGATGCTGCTGAGTGGTCTTCAAGGCGGTGGGTCGATCCTGTCGGTTTCGCTACGCGCGTTGGCGTCGCTTAGTGGGTCGTGGCGTTCGCGTCGTCATGAACCAGCACGAGCTCGCCACGTAGCGAATGTGGGTACGCATGGACGATTTTCACGTCGACCATCTGGCCGATCAGCCTTGCGTGCGACGCGATCGGCGCCGGGAAATTCACCACGCGGTTGTTTTCGGTGCGGCCGGCGAGTTCGTTCGGATCCTTGCGCGCCGGGCGCTCGACCAGTATGCGCTCGATCTTGCCGACCATCGAATCGCTGATGCGCTGCACGTTTTCCTCGATGGTGGCCTGCAAATGTTGCAGACGCTTGAGCTTCACTTCACGCGGCGTGTCGTCGTGCAGATTCGCGGCCGGCGTGCCGGGGCGCGGGCTGTAGATGAACGAGAAGCTGGTGTCGTACTTCATCTCGTGGATGAGCGCCATCATCTTGTCGAAGTCTTCTTCTGTCTCGCCGGGGAAGCCGACGATCATGTCGGTGGAGAGCGACAGGTCAGGGCGGATCGCGCGCAGCTTGCGGATTACGGACTTGTATTCGAGCACCGTGTAGCCGCGCTTCATGGCCATCAGAATGCGGTCGGAGCCGTGCTGCACCGGCAGATGCAGATGACTGACGAGCTTCGGCACCTTCGCGTAGGTGTCGATCAGGCGCTGCGTGAATTCCTTCGGATGCGACGTGGTGTAGCGAATCCGTTCGATGCCCGGAATGTCCGCGACGTATTCGATCAACTGAGCGAAGTCGGCGATATCGGTCGAACCCAGTGTGAGACCGGCGCGATAGGCGTTCACGTTCTGGCCGAGCAAAGTGACTTCGCGCACGCCCTGGTCGGCGAGGCCGGCGATTTCGGTCAGCACGTCGTCGAGCGGGCGCGACACTTCTTCGCCGCGCGTGTACGGCACGACGCAGTAGCTGCAGTACTTGCTGCAGCCTTCCATGATCGAGACGAACGCGCTCGGGCCGTCGACGCGCGCCGGCGGCAGGTGATCGAATTTTTCGATTTCCGGGAACGAGATGTCCACTTGCGCGCGGCCGCTTTCACGGCGCTTGTCGATCATTTGCGGCAGACGGTGCAGCGTTTGCGGACCGAACACCAGATCGACATACGGCGCGCGCGCCACGATCGCCGCGCCTTCCTGGCTCGCCACGCAACCGCCCACGCCGATGATCAGATTCGGATTCGCTTCCTTCAACTCGCGCACGCGGCCGAGGTCGGAGAACACTTTTTCCTGTGCCTTTTCGCGCACCGAGCACGTGTTGAACAGAATGACGTCCGCGTCTTCCGGCGTGTCAGTCTTGACGAGTCCTTCAGCCGCGCCGAGTACGTCGACCATTTTGTCGGAGTCGTACTCGTTCATCTGGCAGCCAAAGGTCTTTACATAAACTTTCTTGGTCATCGAATTTCGCCGGTCGCAGTGGTTAACCTGGGGGCGTCGTTTAAAAGGTGAACAGGGCGAAACGTGCGAGCGGGCCGCGGGGCGGAGCTTCAGGCCATGCGGGCAAGTTTCAGGGCACGTTTGCAGCGTAGCTCAATATTATAGCCCTTCGCGCGACGCGGTTTCCCCGGCCACCTGGCCGTGCGGCCGCTCCGGCGGCAAGCCCAGCAGACCTTCCAGTTCGTCCGACACCTGCGCGAAACGCTCGCTCAGGAAATCCAGCAGCACGCGCACGCGCGGCGCCATGAAGCGGTTGCGATGGTAAAGCGCGTGCAGCGGCGCGTCCGGATAGCGCCATTCCGGCAGCAGAATTTTGAGGCCGTCGGCGCGCAGGTCCGCTTCCACGTCCCACATCGACTTGATCACGATGCCGTAGCCGCGCAGTGCCCATTCGCGGGCGACGGCGCCGTCATTGGTCTCGCGGGCGGCTTCGAACGGCACGGTGTAGTGCTGCACCTCGTCGCCGCGCGTGAAGCGCCACTCGTTCGCCAGCCCGGTGGCAGTGGCCAGCACGATGCAGTCGAAATTGGCGAGATCGTGCGGATCCTTCGGTTCGCCCTTGCGCGCGATGTAGTCCGGCGACGCGCACAGCACGCGCCGGTTCGGCGCCAGCTTGCGGGCGACCAGCGAGCTGTCCTGCGGCACGCCGAAGCGGATCGCCAGATCGATGTCCTCCTGCACCAGATTCGCCAGCGAGTCCGACAGCGTGAGCGCGAAGGTCACTTCCGGATACAGCGCGTTGAATTCGTCGAGCCAGTGCATCAGCAGATTGCGGCCGAAGTCCGAGGTCGCCGAGACCCGCACCTTGCCACGCACGACGCCTTGGCCGGCTTGCAGGGCGGCTTCGGCGTCGTCGAGCGATTGCAGCGCCTGACGGCAGCAGTTCAGGTACAGGCGGCCTTCGTCGGTGAGCCTGAGTTGTCGGGTGGTGCGCTCGAACAGGCGCGCTTTAAGGCCGGCTTCGAGCTTGGCAAGGCGCGCGCTGGCGGCGGCGGGCGTGAGGCCCATCTTGCGGCCCGCCGCGGACAGGCTGCCCTGCTGCGCCGCTTCGACGAACAGGCGGATGTCACCGAGGTTGTCCATGGCGAATCTTTCAAATGATATTTGAAAATGCTTCAAATGCTACGCCAATTATCAAATCGACGCCCAGACCCGACAATGGCGCTCATGGAAAACCCTAAGGCTGCCCACGCCATGCAACTCGATCACGCGACCATCGTCACCGCCGACCTGGACACGGCCCGACGTTTTTTCGTCGATGTCGCCGGCCTGACCCAAGGCGCACGGCCGCCGTTTTCGATCGACGGCTACTGGCTTTACGCGAACGGCCGCCCGCTGATTCACCTGATTGACGCGACAGTCCCCGCCGTTGCCGGCCGGACGGCGCCGCGTATCGACCACATCGCGTTCCGGCTGGAGAGCGCCGCCGAATGGCAGGCGCTGCTCGGCCGCCTGCATGCGCACGGTGTCGATTATCAAACCGCGCGCGTGCCGCAGATGGGGCCGCAGGAGGCTCAGGCGCAATTGTTCGCGGCGCTCGCGCCGGGCGTCGTCATCGAATTCGTGACCGCGCTGCATCACGCTCAAATTTAAATCCTGGAGAAGAGAAATGCCCATTCCATTACTGGCGCTGGCAATTAGCGCATTCGCGATCGGCACGACGGAGTTCGTCATCATGGGCTTGCTGCCCGAGGTCGCGCACGATCTGGCGGTGTCGATTCCGTCGGCGGGTTTGCTGGTGAGCGGCTACGCGCTCGGCGTCGCCGTCGGCGCACCGCTGCTCGCGGTGGTGACCAGCAAGATGCCACGCAAGTTGGCGCTGCAGTTGCTGATGGGCGTGTTCATCGTCGGCAATACGCTGTGCGCGATCGCGTCCAGCTATTCCGTGCTGATGATCGCGCGCGTGGTGACGTCGTTCGCGCACGGTTCGTTCTTCGGCATCGGCGCGGTGGTGGCGGCTTCGCTCGTGCCGGCCGAAAAGCGTGCGAGCGCCATTGCGCTCATGTTCACGGGTCTGACGCTGGCGAATGTGCTCGGCGTGCCGTTCGGCACGTTCGTCGGCCAGCAGTTCGGCTGGCGCGCGGCGTTCTGGATCGTCAGCGCGTTCGGCGTGCTGTCGCTCGCGGGCGTCACGGCGCTGGTGCCGAATCGTCATGACGCCGGTCCGGTCGGCCTCGGTCATGAAGTGCGCGTGTTGAAGGACCCGCAAGTCTGGACCGCGCTCGCCATGACGGTGCTCGGCTTCGGCGGCGTGTTCGTCGTGTTCACCTATATCGCGCCGATTCTCGAACAGGTGAGCGGCTTCTCGCCGCGCGGCGTCACGCTGATTCTAGTGCTGTTCGGCGTGGGCCTCACGATCGGCAATACGGTCGGCGGCAAGCTGGCTGACCGTGCGTTGATGCCGTCGCTGATGGGCATTCTGGTCGCGCTCGTGGTGGTGATGGCGATCTTCGCGCGCACCAGCCATTCCCAAGTGGCCGCGGCGCTCACAGTCTTCGTGTGGGGCATTGCCGCGTTCGCCACGGTGCCGCCGTTGCAGATGCGCGTGGTCGAAAAGGCGGCCGCGGCGCCGAATCTGGCTTCGACGTTGAACATCGGTGCGTTCAACGTCGGCAATGCGGGCGGCGCGTGGCTCGGCGGTCTGGTGATCAATCACGGCCATTCGCTCGATACCTTGCCGTGGGTGGCGGCCGCGGTCAGCGTGGTGGCGTTGCTGCTGACGTGGTTCGCGGCGCGTATGGATGCGCCGGCATCGACGGTGGCGCAGCGGGCGTGAGGGCGCTTCGGTCCGTGAACTGGCCGCCCCTACGCCCTTATGAAAAATTCGCACAAGCATTGCGGAAAACGTCCTCCGCAATGCTGATAACAGTGTGAAGATAACTTCGTTGGGCGCGGCGGGGCGCGATGCTATCTTGCTTCCACTAACCGTTTGCCCGCCGTCCGGCGGCGCTCCTGGAGGCAATCATGCATTCCCCGCTTGCGCTGGTTCGCGATCCCACGGCTGACACCGATACGTCGCCGCGTCCCGCTGAACCCTTCGATGCACTAGAACATCTGGTCGGCGTGAATCTCGCCCGTTTGCGCGCCGAGCGGCAACTGTCGCTCGACGCTTTGGCCCGCGCCTCCGGCGTGTCGCGCGCCATGCTCGCGCAGATCGAGTCGGCGCGCAGCGTGCCGTCCATCAAGGTGCTGTGCAAGGTGGCCGCGGCGTTGAAGGTGTCGGTGGCGGCTTTCTTGCGGCGTCACGCGACCAACGGCTTCGAGCATTTGCCGGCGGAACGCTCGTCGCGGGTCGTCAGTTCGAACGGACGCTATTCGGCCCGGCCGCTTTATCCCGACGCCGAGCCGACCGCCGCCGAGTTTCACGAGTTGCGTATCGCGCCGTTGCACACCGAAGCCGGCACGCGCCGCGCGCCGGGCACGACGGTGAATCTGGTGGTGAGCGAAGGCACGCTGGAAGTCAGCGTCCACGATCAACGCCAGTTGCTGGCCACGGGCGACGCGATCGTGTTCGACGCCGACCAGCCGCATAGCCTGCGCAATCCTGGCGACACGGAAGCGCGCGCGTTCCGCGTGACGTTGAAGGCGGAGACGCCGCCGCGCTGGGACGTGCCCGCGCACCACGAGCCGGTACGCGAGGCCGCGCCAGTTTGATCGGCGCGCACGGACGTGAAGACCCGCAGGTAGCAATTTCCGTCTGACCAGTAGGGTTGCGCTGCACGCGCGGCGCGACTGTTGTATGCTTTGCCAGCCGGTTAATCCGGCAATCAGTGCGTCTTCAGGGCGGGGCGAAATTCCCCACCGGCGGTATGCCGGCAACGCGAAAGCGTGAGCCGGTGAGCCCGCGAGCGCCCGTGTTGTGCAGTCTTCCAAACAGGAAAGACTGGAACGGGGTCAGCAGATCTGGTGAGAAGCCAGAGCCGACGGTTAGAGTCCGGATGGAAGAAGATGTGCAGATAGTCATGTTCGTTTCCGTGGCGCCGCTTGCAGGTTGGGGTGGTGCGCGAGCGTCGCTCTGCGCGGCGTTCAACGGCGCGTCTTTGTCTGTTTGCAATGCCCTGAAACGTTTCTCGCCCAACTTTTGCGATGAGCGTTTCAATCATGACCTTTGCTACTTTCCCTGCTCCGTCGACGATTGCGGATAGCGCATTCCTCGATCTTCCGCTGCTCGACACCGAAGCCGTTCCGCCGCGCATCGCCGCCGCCTTGCAAGCCATGCGCGATGGCCGCGCCGTCGTCCTGCAAGACGACCACGATCGTGAGAACGAAGCCGATCTGATCGTGTCCGCCGAGCGTCTGTCCGTCGAAACCATGGCGTTGCTGATCCGCGAATGCAGCGGCATCGTCTGCCTGTGCCTGCCCGACGAGAAGATCCGCGCGCTCGAACTGCCGCCCATGGCCGTCAACAACGAAAGCCGTCACGGCACCGCGTTCACGGTCTCGATCGAAGCACGCGACGGCGTGACCACCGGCGTGTCCGCGCTCGATCGCGTGACGACGATTCGCGCCGCGATCGCCGACACGGCGAAGCCCGCCGATATCGTGCGTCCGGGCCATGTGTTCCCGTTGCGTGCGCAATCCGGCGGCGTGCTGGCACGTCGCGGCCACACCGAAGGCACGGTGGACCTCGCGATTCTGGCGGGTCTGAAGCCGGCCGGCGTGCTGTGCGAACTGATGAACCCGGACGGCACGATGACGCGCGGCGCCGATGTGGAGCGCTTCGCCGCGCAACACAATCTGCCGATGCTGACCATCGCCGAGTTGGTGGAGTTTCGTCAGGCGCTGGCGCAGGCGCGCGAATGCGTGGCTGACGAGGCTTGATGCCTGGGGTGTGTGCGCGTGAGATGACACGCGCACTCGCTTCCGTATAGATGCGAAAAAGCCGGCTCTCGCAGCCGGCTTTTCTATTGTTGCGAACGACTACGCGTGCATGTCGCCAAATCTGCCGCCTACACCAGCATTGCAACCGGCGTTTCGAATTGCCGCAGCGCCTACCCTACGACTGCACGTCGCCGAACTCGCCACGCACGCCGGCTTCGACCAGCGCGGGCAATTCATCCATATGCTGCATGATCCGCGTCATGCCCATCTTGCGCAGTGCGTCCGCGTAGCCATCGGGAATATGGCTCGCGCCGACGAAAGCGATCGTCTTCATCCCCGCCGCGCGCGCGGCATTCAAACCCGCCACGCTGTCTTCCACCACCACACATCGTGACGGTTCCACGCCCAGCGTCATCGCGGCGAACAGATACACATCGGGATATGGCTTCGGGCGCGCCACCTGTTCCGCGCTGAAAATGCGCTCGCCGAAAATCTGCTGCAAGCCCGCGCGCCGCACCGACGCATTCACGCGCGCCATCCGGCTGTTGGACACGACAGCGGCCGGCAACGTGACGCGTTGCAACGCGTCACGCACGCCGTTGATCGGGCTGAGCGAAGCCGCGAGTTCGTGCTCGACGTTGTGTTCGATGGTGTCGAAAAAATTCGCGGGCAGCGTGATATCGAACGACTTCTCGATACCTTCGAGAAAGCGCGACGTTTGCTGACCAAAGGCCGTCTTGACGATGGGTTCGAAGTCGAGACCGGGGAAGGTGGCGCTCAGCGTGTCGAGCATCACGCGGTCAGCGATGATTTCGCTGTCGACGAGCACGCCGTCGCAGTCACAGATGAGGTGGTCGATCATGCCTGAAAACGGAAAACGAAGCGCATAAGCAAGGCAAATGCAAGCTCATGCGCGGTAAGTGAAAGCACCATGATACGTGCTTTGGCGCCGCCTGAGCAGCGCCGCCGCTTCCCGTCACTTTGCTTAGGCGTGTCTTTGATGCACGCCTGAGGTGAGTCCTGCCTACGCGGCCAGATCAGTGCACGTGCAGGTAAAGATACAGACACGCTGCCGCCGCACCGCCCAGCAACGGACCGCAAACCGGAATCCACGCGTAGTGCCAGTCGCTGTCGCGCTTGCCCGGAATCGGCAGCAGCGCGTGCATCAAACGCGGCGACAGATCACGAGCGGGACTCATCGCGTAGCCGGTCGGGCCGCCGAGCGAGATGCCGATGCCGAGAACCAGCAGGCCGACCGGCAGCGCGTCGAGCGCGCCGAGACCGACTTGCGGCGAAGCCAGATACAGCACGCCCAGAATCAGCACGAACGTGGCGATCATTTCAGTGAGCAGATTGTGCGGCACGCTGCGAATCGCGGGCGAGGTGCAGAACACGCCGAGCTTCACGTCGGCGTCGCCTTCCTTCGCGAAGTGCTGCCGATACGCCATCCATACGAGCAGCGCGCCGGCCATGCCGCCGAGCATCTGCGCTGCGATATAGCCGGGCACTTTGGCCCAGGCGAACTTGCCGGCCAGCGCGAGGCTGATGGTCACGACGGGATTCAGATGAGCGCCGCTGAACGACGCGGTGACGTACACGGCGATGAACACGGCCATCGCCCAGCCCATGACGATCACGATCAGGTCCGCGCCTTTGCCTTTGGTGCGCGCGAGCAGCACGTTGGCGACGGCGCCGTCGCCGAGCAGCACTACGAGTGCCGTGCCGATGAATTCGGCAATGTAAGGAGACATCGTTGGTTATCCGAAATATAGTTGTCAGGGAAGCCGCCGGATAAGCGGCTTCTTTATTGTTGAAAGAGACGTGGTGAAAGACGCGCTCAGGGCGTGTCGGCCCAGGCCTTCGCGGCGCGAATTGCGCGCTGCCAGCCGTCGAGGCATTGCTTGACCTCGGCGTGCGGCAGGGCGGGCGTGAAGCGGCGGTCGAGCTTCCACTGGCTTTGCAATTCGTCGACGTCTTTCCAGTAGCCCACCGCGAGACCGGCCAGATAAGCCGCGCCCAATGCGGTCGTTTCCGCTACCTGCGGGCGCACTGCGTCGACGCCGAGAATGTCCGCCTGGAATTGCATCAGCAGATTGTTCGCGCAGGCGCCGCCATCCACCCGCAATTCGCCGATGCGAATGCCGGAGTCGGCTTCCATCGCTTTCAACACGTCGAGCGATTGATAGGCGATCGAGTCGAGCGCGGCGCGCGCGATATGCGCCGAAGACGTGCCGCGCGTCACGCCGAACAGCGTGCCGCGAGCGCGCGCATTCCAATGCGGCGCGCCGAGGCCGGCGAAGGCGGGCACCAGATACACGCCGTCGCAATGCGGCACGCTGCGTGCCAGCGTTTCGATTTCAGCGGCGTTCTTGATGATGCCGAGGCCGTCGCGCAGCCATTGCACCACGGCGCCGCCGATGAAGATGCTGCCTTCGAGCGCGTAATCGATCTGATCGCCGATCTGCCAGGCAATCGTGGTGACGAGATTGTTCTTCGATTCGATCGGCTTGTCGCCGGTGTTCATCACGAGGAAGCAGCCCGTGCCGTAGGTGTTCTTCACCATGCCCGACTCCGTGCACATCTGGCCGAAGAGGGCGGCGTGCTGATCGCCGGCAATGCCCGCGAGCGGAATCTTCGAAGCGAACACGGTGGTCTTGGTCGGCCCATACACTTCCGACGAAGCCCGCACTTCCGGCAGCATGCTGCGCGGAATGTCGAGCGCTTCGAGCAGTTCGTCGTCCCACTTCAGCGAGTGAATGTTGAAGAGCATCGTGCGCGACGCGTTGGTGACGTCGGTGACGTGCAGGCCGCCTTTGGTGAAATTCCACACCAGCCAGCTATCGACGGTTCCGAACGCGAGGCGGCCCTGTTTGGCCTTTTCGCGCGCGCCTTCGACGTTGTCGAGGATCCAGCGGATCTTGGTCGCCGAGAAGTACGAGTCGATCGGCAGGCCGGTTTTCGCGCGGACTTTTTCCTCGAGGCCTTGCTCTTTGAGTTGGTCGCAGAAGTCGGCGGTGCGGCGGTCTTGCCAGACGATCGCGTTATAGATCGGATGGCCGGTTTCGCGATCCCACACGATGGTAGTTTCGCGCTGATTGGTGATGCCGATCGCGGCAATCGAGGTGCCGTTCATGCCGGCACGCGTCACGGCTTCGGCGGCGACACCGGCCTGGGTCGACCAGATTTCCTGCGGATCGTGTTCGACCCAGCCCGGACGCGGATAGATTTGCTGGAATTCCTTCTGAGCGGTCGACACGATATTGCCGAGCCGGTCGAACAGCATCGCGCGCGAGCTGGTAGTGCCCTGGTCAAGCGCGAGGATGTACTGGTCCTGCATTGTCTCTTCTCCATGCGTTTTATGAATCGCCAAACGGATAGCCGGCGACGGGAACGGCTTGTAGTTTTAAGCGGGCTGCAACACATGTGATGGGGCGGCCCCGCCTGGTCCAGCCGAAGGGTGAATCGATGCGGTTTGTATAGATTCAGCGGGCGCGCCGCGTGGCGATGTCTGACTATGCGCTCTGTCGCTCGGGTTCGCGAGCGAACCACGCGTCGATATCGCGTGTGATCGAATCGAGCGTGCCGGGTTCGACGTGCAAGCCGAGTTTCGAACGGCGCCACAGCACATCCTGCGCGCTGCGTGCCCATTCCGTGTCGCGCAGGTACGTCAGTTCCGCTTCATAAAGACCCGGCGCGAAGGCGCGGCCGAGATCGGCCACGGAACGCGCATTGCCGACCACATGCTTGACGCGCGTGCCGTAGGCGCGGGCGAGGCGATGCGCCAGATCGGCCGGCAGCCATGCATGCTGCTGTTTGAATTCGCTGAGAAATCGCTCGAAGTTGGCGTTCGGAATGTCGCCGCCGGGCAACGGCGCGCCGGCCGTCCACGAAGACGCGCCGTTGTGCAACGCCTGCGCGAGTTTGTCGACGGCTTCTTCCGCCAGTTTGCGGAAGGTGGTGATCTTGCCGCCGAACACCGACAGCAGCGGCGCTTCGCCAGCGGGCGCGTCGAGTTCGAGCGAGTAGTCGCGCGTGACCGCGGACGGATTGTCCGCGCCTTCTTCCTCGAGCAGCGGACGCACGCCCGAATAGGTCCAGCGCACGTCGGCCGGCGAGATCTTCTGCTTGAAGTAGCGGTTGATCGAGTCGCACAGGTACTGCGTTTCGTCGGCGTTGATCGCCACTTGCGACGGGTCGCCACGATATTCGAGATCCGTCGTGCCGATCAGCGTGTAGTCGTGTTCGTACGGAATCGCGAAGATGATGCGCTTGTCCGGATTCTGGAAGATGTACGCGTGGTCGTGTTCGAACAGACGCCGCGTGACGATATGGCTGCCTTTCACGAGCCGCACGCTGCGCGACGCGGCGCGGCCGAGCGCGCCTTGCAGCAGTTCGCGGACCCATGGGCCCGCGGCGTTCGCAATCGATCCGGCGCGCACGTCCAGAATCGTGCCGTCCGCGCGCTTGAGTTGAGCACGCCATTCGCCGCCGGCGCGCACGGCGCTCAGCAGTTTCGTACGCGTGAGAATTTTCGCGCCGTGCTCCTGCGCATCCAGCGCGTTCAGCACGACGAGGCGCGCGTCGTTGACCCAGCCGTCCGAGTACACAAAACCGCGCTTGATCGAATCGATGAGCGGTGCGCCCGCCGGATGATTGCGCATCACGATGCCACGCGAGCCGGGCAGCAGTTCGCGTTTGGCGAGATGGTCGTACAGGAAGAGACCGGCGCGGATCAGCCAGGCCGGGCGCAGATCGGGCATGTGCGGCATCACGAAGCGCAGCGGCCACATGATGTGCGGCGCGGCGCGCAGCAGCGTTTCCCGCTCCTGCAGCGCTTTGCGCACCAGCCCGAACTCGCGGTACTCAAGGTAGCGCAGGCCGCCGTGAATCAGCTTCGTGCTGGCCGACGACGTATGCGCCGCCAGATCGTCCTGTTCGCAGAGCAGCACTGACAGGCCGCGGCCCGCCGCATCGCGAGCGATGCCTGCGCCGTTGATCCCGCCGCCCACGACGAGCAAATCGTATCTCGAGCCTTGCGTCACCTGCTGTGTCCCCTCCGTCGTATCTGGAAAATCGTTTGGAAAGTCTATCGAACCGCTAGCGTTCGTTTTCGAACTTTAATGAACATATTCGAAAAAGTAAAGTTCGGTTTGTCTTGACGGCCTTCTAACGGTTGTCCGGGTAGTGGCGCAACCCGCGGCCACGGACGATACTCTCGGCAGCAGCCATTTCGAGGTGAATTCATGCGTGGACTTTTGATGATCGGCGCCGCTACGCTTCTCGCGGGGTGTGTCAGCTCGCCGAGCCTGAGCGGAACGAGGGGCGCGCCGTCGTTCGTGTCGTTGCAGCAGATGTGCAGTGCCCAAACGGTCGATTACGGCAACGACGCGCAAGGCGTCTACGCGGCGATGTTCGACGCGTACGTGGCAAACCGGCGCGGCAAGCTGTCGAAGGACGATTTCTGCGCGTTCCAGACGTCGATCGCGCAGCGTCACGCGAGCCAGGGCGTGAGCACCGATCCGCAGGTGCGTAATCAGTGGGTGACGTTCTTTACTGATCAGCGGGCCAAGGCGTTGAGTTGGCGCGCGGCCGTCGATCCGACGTTGCGCAACGGTTGAGCCTGGCGCGAGCGGCGTCTTTCAGCTTGCTTATCGCCGTTCGTTGAACCGGTCCGCTTCGCACGCAGTAAGCGCTAGCCGCGCTGCGTCTGCGCGCCGCGCCACAACATCCGGCGAATTTGCGCGAACACGGCTTCGCGCGTCGGCGCATTGACGGCGCCGGCAGGTTGCTGCGACTGAGGTAACGGCAACTGATTGGCCAGCGCCAGCATGGTGAAGCCATGCAGACTCGCCCAGTACGCGTATCCGATCAACTGCGGATCGCCTTCCAGAATGCCCGCGGCGACCAGCCGCTCGAAGTGCGCGCCGAGCATCCGCCACGCGCGCTGTGAGGCGGCGGCGAGATCCGGGTAGACGCTTGCTTGCTGAGCCAGATCGAACATCAACCGATAGGCGTGCGGCTCGTCGAATGCGAACGCCACGTAGGCTTCGCTCACCGCGGAGTGATCCGTTTCCGGGGCGGTCTTCGCGGCCGCTTCCAGGCGCGCCGCGAAGCGATTGAACGCCGCGGCGCGCACCATCGCGAGAATCTCGTCCTTGTCGCGGAAGTAGCGATAGGGCGTCATGGCGCTGCAACCCAGCTCCTTGGCCAGTTCACGCATCGTCACGCCCTCGGCGCCACGCGTCGCGAACGCATTCTCGGCCACGCGCCGCATGGCCTCGCGGAATTGCTGGATGTCGTCGGGGGAGAGCGTTTTGGGCATGCGCGAGGGCAGAAAGTCCGTCGCGTCAATTTACTGTGTAAATGATTTGGATACAATAAAGCGGACGCCGGGCGGCGTCCTGCTTTTCACACGAAGAGAAAGGTTTCAAAGTAGCAAGGGCGCGCGCGATGAAAGCGCGGCGCACCCGCCGTCACAGCGCCGGACGTCGACTGCGTCGTCCGGCCGCAACCCAATGAAACCAGCAAACTAGGAAAGGCGCTTGATGGCCCGCAGAGCGCTATCGCCGCTTTCAGTCACGCGCCATTGTTCGTTGCCCGACGCGAGCCGTTCGAGTTGCACCAACTGGCGTTCCAGCAGGGCGTCGAGTTCTTCTCGCTCCATATCGACTTGGTTGGGAGCATCCTTGACGAGCAACAACGTGGCGAATTCATGCGGACTTAGCATCGTTCTCTCCATGTCAAGCAAACGCGGACGGCCTTGCCGGCGACTGGCTCACGCCAGTGAAGTCCGCAAAGGATCAGGCGGGAGGTACGCTCAAACGACAGTTTCACGCAACCGGCGCTACGCAGAATGCGGAAAGTACGCCGGGGAACTGGAGTGTAGTCAACCGCACGTTAAATACCAAATCGGCCCCAGTAAATTCTCCCTTTGACAATTGGGCGCCTCAGAGGCGGTTAGGGGCCGCGGCCAGATCCTTGATTTCACTCGAAGTTTTGCGTGCGCTGCAACATGGCGAAAAACGCCTGGCATCAGTCGGCGATATAGACCTGGCAGTTGGCGGCTGTGAGCGTCTCGGTCATCTCGGCGGGCGGTGCGATGTCGGTGAACAAGGCGTCGATCTGATCGAGATGGCCTTGGCGAACCAGCGCCGGGCGACCAAATTTCGAGTTGTCGGCGGCGAGGAAAACGGTGCGCGCATGCTGGATGATCGCCTCGGCCACCCGCACTTCGCGCGTGTCGAAATCGCGCAGCGTGCCGTCCGTTTCGATGCTCGACGTGCCGATGATCGCGAAGTCCACCTTGAACTGCCGGATGAAATCGATCGCCAGTTCGCCGACGATCCCTTTGTCCCACGGCCGCACGATGCCGCCCGTCACCAGCACCTCGCAATCCGGATAGCCGCTCATCATGATGGCGACGTTCAGGTTGTTGGTGATCACGCGCAGGCCACGGTGCCGATTGAGCGCGCGAGCCACTTCTTCGGTGGTGGTGCCGAGATTGATGAAGAGCGAGGCCTGATCGGGAATGTGAGTGGCCACTAGCGCCGCGATGCGCCGCTTCTCGTCATGGAACATGCGCTGACGCGCCGTATAGGACACGTTTTCGGAACTGGTCGGCAGACTCGCGCCGCCGTGATAGCGGCGCAGCAGGTTCATGTCGGCGAGCCAGTTGACGTCGCGGCGGATCGTCTGCGGCGTCACGTCGAAGTGGGCCGCGAGGTCGTCCACGGTCACGAAGCCGTCGCGTTGCACCCACTCCAGCAGTTCCTGTTGCCGGGCATTGAGAGTCAGGCGGGGGTCTCGGGTCATGTGTCTCGGTTCGTGGGTTTTTTGTCCGCGTTGCCCGCCGCCGGCGCGTGTCGGGAGGGGCCGGTAAGCAGGTATTGCGTGGACTGAGGTGAGCGTATTGTAAGACCATCGCGCGCCTTGTCTGCCAACTCGTGCGACATGCATAGGGTATGAGACGACCGCGCATCGATCTATTCAGCCTGTTTACGCATTTATTCATTTGATAAATGAATTTGTTTTTTGGGCCGGATCACGATGCAATCCGAGGTTCCGCGGTTGATTTCATGCTTCACCCCGTCTCACCCCGCGTTCGATCCGTTTTCCAATGGTTTCCGGCGTTTTTCCGCAAGCCGGGCCGCGCTTTCGAGAGTGTTCGACATGACTGGCTTCAACTGGCAAAACCCTTACCCGACGCCGCGTCTGCCTGTATTCGCGCGCAACATCGTTTCGACTTCGCATCCGCTCGCCGCGCAAGCCGGACTGCGCATGCTGTGGAAAGGCGGCAATGCCGTCGATGCCGCGATCGCCGCAGCGGCCGCCATCACCGTGGTCGAGCCGGTATCGTGCGGGCTGGGCGGCGACGCGTTCGCGCTGGTGTGGGACAGCAAGAAGCTGCATGGCCTGAATGCTTCGGGCGTGTCGCCGGCGGCATGGAACGTCGACTACTTCAAGCGCAAGTACGGCGAGGAAAACGGTCTCGCGAAGCAACCGAAACGCGGCTGGGACGCGGTGACGGTGCCCGGCGTGATCGCCGGCTGGGAAGCGCTGCATCAGAAATTCGGCACGCTGCCGTTCGCCGACCTGATGGAGCCGGCCATCGAGATCGCCGAGCGCGGTCACGCGGTGGCGAGCATCGTCGCCTATAAGTGGGCGGCCGCCGTGCCGGAACTGAAGGACCTGCCGGGCTTCGCGCAAACCTTCATGCCGCGTGGCCGCGCGCCGGAAGTGAGCGAACTGGTGCGCTTTCCCGGCCACGCGAAGACGCTGCGCAAGCTCGCCGAGCAGGGCCCGCGCGCGTATTACGAAGGCGAGATCGCCGAGCAGATCGCCGCGTTCGCCCGTGAAGGCGGCGGCGCGCTGACCGCCGACGATCTGCGCAACTATCGCGCGGATTGGGTCGAACCGATCGGCAAGGATTATCGCGGCTACACGGTGCACGAGATTCCGCCGAACGGGCAGGGTATCGCGGCGCTGATCGCGCTGGGCATCCTCGAAAAATTCGATGTGAAGGAATTGGCGGTCGACAACGTCGAGTCGCAACACTTGCAGATCGAAGCCATGAAGCTGGCCTTCGCCGACGTCTACCGCTACGTCGCCGATCCGCGTTCCATGGAGGTTACGCCCGAGCAGATGCTCGACGACGCCTACCTGACATCGCGCGCCAAACTGATCGATCACAAGCGCGCCACGCAGTTCGACTTCGGCATGCCGAAGGCCGGCGGCACCATCTACATGTCGGTGGCGGACGAGCGCGGCATGATGGTCAGCTTCATCCAGTCGAACTACATGGGCTTCGGCTCGGGCATCGTGGTGCCGGATAGCGGCATTGCCATGCAGAACCGCGGCTGCGGTTTTTCGATGGACCCGAAGTCGCCGAACGTGGTGGAAGGCGGCAAGCGGCCGTTCCACACCATCATTCCGTCGTTCCTCACGCAGCAGGTGAACGGCCAGCAGGAAGCAGTGATGAGCTTCGGCGTGATGGGCGGCGACATGCAGCCGCAAGGCCATCTGCAATCCATCGTGCGGATGCTCGACTACGGTCAGCAGCCGCAGGCCGCGTGCGACGCGCCGCGCTGGAAGGTCAATCGCGATTTCACGATCGACATCGAATCGACGCTCGATCCGAAGACCGCCGAGGCGTTGCAGAAGCTCGGCCACACGATCAAGTCGGTCGACGACCCGTATATGGACTTCGGCTCCGGCCAGTACATCTGGAAGCTCGATCGCAACGATCCGGAGCGCGGCTATGTCGCGGCAAGCGATAGCCGCCGCGACGGGTTGGCTGCCGGGTTCTAAGCAAACACTCGCGCGCGAGGCGCGGCGCCGCTCGACGCGGCGCTTCGCTGCGTGCGCAGGCGATGCCGCGTGCAGTGCTTGCGGCGCGCTAAAGGCGTCGCACAGATCAAACACACCGGTTGCCGGCGGCGCTTCTCGCACGCCAGGCATCAGGCATCGAGCATCGAGCATCAGACAAAGCAGGAGACATCATGCAGACCCACGCGTCGCCTTCGGCGACAGCTTCCCCTCACTCCGCGCCCGCGCCGCTCTCCAAAGCGATGGTGCGGCGGATCGTGTTTTCGTCGTCGGTCGGCAATGCGCTCGAGTGGTTCGACTTCCTGGTCTATGGCTACTTCGCGACCATCATCGCCAAACAGTTTTTCCCGATGCAGGACGAGTGGCTCTCCACGCTGCTCGCCATCGCCACCTTCGGCATCTCGTTCCTGATGCGGCCGCTCGGCGCGGTCGTGCTGGGCACCTACGGCGACCGCAAGGGTCGCAAGGCGGCACTGACGCTCGCCATCGCGCTGATGATGGTCGGCACTCTCGCGATGGCTGTGATGCCGCCGTACGCGTCGATCGGCATCGCCGCGCCGGTCCTGATTCTGCTCGCGCGACTCGTGCAAGGTTTCGCGGTGGGCGGCGAGTTCGGCAGCGCGACCGCCTTCATGGTCGAACACAGCACGTCGCGCCGCGGCTACTACGCCAGTTGGCAGTTCGCGAGCCAGGGTTTGGCCGCGATCACCGCCGCCGCATTCGGCTCGCTGCTGACCGCGTGGCTGCCACCCGCGCAATTGAATGACTGGGGCTGGCGCATTCCGTTCGTGTTCGGTTTGCTGGTCGGTCCGGTGGGCTACTACATCCGCTCGCATCTCGACGAGACGCCGGAATTCCTCGCGCTGCGCGAGGCGCGCGAGGCGGCCGGCACGCGCGCCGCGATGAACGAAGAGAACGACGCGTCATTTGCCAGTCAGTGGGTCAACTTGCTGCTCGCGGTCGGCATCGTCGCGCAATCTACGGTGGGCGTCTATGTGCTGCAGCTCTACATGCCGATGTACGCCGTCAAGCAGTTGCACATGCCGGCGGCGGCATCGTTCGGCGTGGTGGTGCTCAACGGCGGTCTGCAATTCCTGCTCTCGCCGGTGATGGGCGCGTTGTCCGATCGTATCGGCCGGATTCGCATCATGCTAACCACGTCGATTCTGATGGGTACGCTGATCTATCCGATGTTCGCGCTGCTGCAGTCTCATCCGACCATCGGCTGGCTGCTCGTGTTGCAGGGCACGGCGGGAATTTTTAAGGCGGCTTATTCCGGGCCGATGCCCGCATTGATGTCCGAGATCTTTCCGACGCAGGTGCGCTCGACGGGTCTTTCGATCGGTTACAGCATCGGCGTGACGATCTTCGGCGGCTTCGCGCCCACGATCGTCGAGACGTTCATTCATTTGACCGGGGACAAACTTGCGCCAAGTTACTACGTGCTGATTGCCGCGGTGCTGTCGGGTCTCTCGCTCGTCGTCGTGGCGTGGCGCATGCGCCGCGTGCGTCTGATGCAAGGCGTTCAGATGGCCTGATCGTAAGCCTTGCGCCGTTGAATCAAAGGTTCGCCGGCTCTGCCAAACCGGATTGACGAGGCATCGTCGTAGACTCAAGCCAGCTCGAAGAGCTGGCTTTTTTTGTGTCCCGCGCACTGCGCTTTTATCCGACCGAACATTTCGACTATCTTGCAATTGGAACTGTGGCGTGTCGGCATGGTCTGTGCTGGGTTATCTGCAGAGTTGTGAAACACCGACTAAGATGCAGGATACAAGGGGTTAACTCTAATTCAAGCGCTGTATCTGACACGGCGGACCGCCCTGGCAAGAGCGGGCGGTTTCGAGCATGCTCCGCGAGTCGATACAGCTTTCGGAGCAAGACACGATGCACATAGAGCTGAACCATGTCATGCCCTGGCGGATCGAGGATATCGACCTCACCCGCATTGATCGGCAAAAGGCCGTCGCCAACGAAGATCTGCTGCTGTTGCTGTGCGCGTCTTCGTTTATCGAAAGCGGCTCCGATCTGTACACCAGCAATCTGAGCACTTTCTTTAACGGCGATCCTGAAGTCTCGGCCTGGCTCAATCAGGAATGGGAGCCGGAAGAGCTGCAGCATGGCCGCGCGCTCAGGACGTATATCGCTTACGTGTGGCCCGAATTCGACTGGGACACGGCGTTTCGTAATTTCATGGAAGAGTATTCGCTGACCTGCTCAGTGGAGGACTTCGAAAAAACCCGCGCGCTCGAGATGGTCGCGCGCTGCGTGGTGGAAACCGGCACGGCGACCTTGTATCGCGCGATCGGCGAATGCTCGGACGAGCCGGTGCTCAAGCAGATCACCGACAACATCCGCACCGACGAAGTGCGTCACTACAAACACTTTTTCAAGTACTTCAAGAAGTACAACAAGATCGAAGGCAACGGCAGGCTCGCCGTACTCGGCGCGCTAATGCGTCGCGTCATGGAGATCAAGAACGAAGACTCGGAGATCGCCTTGCGCCACGTCTTCGCGGTTCGTTATCCGGAACGCGTACACGACTCGGCTTATAACCGTGAACGGGCGGCGCGTATCAATGCGCTGGTGCGGCGCAATCTGTCGGCCGACATGTGCGTGAAGATGCTGCTCAAGCCGCTCAATCTGCCGGCGCGGATTCAGCCGGGCGTGCATTACCCGCTCGCCAAGATCACGCAGCATGTGTTCTTTCGCTGATCGCCTGGCGTGAATGACCGGCGTCGCAAATGGCCCGCTTATGTGGGCCATTTGCTTTTCGAGGCATGATGCAGGCTGGCTCACTTCTCACCGGATCGACATCATGAGCGATTCCCCCGCACCCGAACGTCCCGTTGAACAGAACGTATTCGATGAATGGCCCGATGCCGTGCGCGCGTTGTTCGACGGTTCGTCGCTCGCGAGCAAGACGGGTTTCACCGCGTCGCTGCTGAGCGTCGATACGAATGGCCATGTGCGCACGTCGCTGCTCGGCGTCGGCGAGTTATACGCGCCTGATTCGCGCACGTTACGCATCGCGTTGTGGCCGCAAGCGAGGGCGACGCGCGCCATCGCGCAAAGCGGACGGGCAGCGCTCACCTTTGTCTGCGACGAGGCGTTCTATCAGGTGCAGTTGCTCATGACGCCGCTAGCAAGCGCCGCGGGCGATGCCAGCGGGCTCGCCTATCTGCACGGTTCGATCGACACAGCGGACGCGCAAAGCGTCCGTTATGCACGCCTGACGAGCGGCATTACGTTCGAACTGGAAGGGGAGGGAAAGGCGGTGCTCGATCGATGGGAACAGCAGATCGAGCACCTGAAGCAAGCGGCCGCCGCGGCGGGCCGGTAGTCCTCAACGCAAGACAACGGCCAGCGACGGGTGAGCGGCTTGTAGGCATAGCGGCCGCGCTGACCGCTGATGCTGGCCGGTAGTCCTTGGTGCAAGGACAGCGGCCAGCGAGTGCGTGCCTTGTAGGCTTAGCGGCCGCGCTGACCGCTGATGCCGCCCAGTCGTCCTTAGCGCAAGGACAGCGACCGGCGAGCGTGGGCTGAGCCTCGAAGCTTAACGGCCGCGTTGGCCGCTGCGCGTGGGCTGGCCACCGCGCGGCGCGTCGTTGCGCGGCTTGGCGCCGCCCAGCAACGCACCCGGATTGCCGCCTTGCGGTTTCGCGCCTTGCGGCTTGCGCGGCGCATGCTGCGCGGCGCTGCCCTCATGCGCGACGGCGCGCGGCCGGTCGTCGTGACGCTGACCGTCGCGACGCGGCTGGCCGCCATTGCCGGCCGGCTTCGCACCGTGCGGCTTCGGCTGCTGCTGACCGCTCGCCGGGCGTTGACCCGAGCGCTGCGCCGGTTTCGCCGAACCCGCGCCATCACGTTTCGGTGCGCCTTGACCTTGACGCGGCGAACGACCACCGCCGCCACCACCACCACCCTGGCCGCGACGCAGAATCGGTTCTGGCTTCGCGGTCGGGTCCGGTTCGAACCCGGCGATCACTTCCTGCGGCACCGGACGCTTGATCAGCTTCTCGATGTCCTTCAGCAACTGCAGTTCGTCGACGCACACCAGCGAGATCGCTTCGCCCGTCGCGCCCGCGCGGCCTGTGCGGCCGATGCGGTGCACGTAGTCTTCCGGCACGTTCGGCAGATCGTAGTTGACCACGTGCGGCAGTTGGTCGATATCGATACCGCGGGCGGCGATGTCGGTCGCGACCAGCACCTGCAGCGTGCCGTCCTTGAACTCGGCGAGCGCGCGCGTGCGGGCCGACTGGCTCTTGTTGCCGTGAATCGCCAGGGAACTGATGCCGTCCTTGGCCAGTTGTTCGGCAAGACGGTTGGCGCCGTGCTTGGTGCGCGTGAACACCAACACTTGGAACCAGTTGTGCTGCTTGATCAGATGCGTGAGCAACTCGCGCTTCTTGTCGCGATCCACCGGGTGAATCTTCTGCGCGACCGTTTCGGCGGTCGTATTGCGGCGCGCGACTTCGATCAGCGCCGGCGAGTCGAGCAGGTTGTCGGCGAGCGTCTTGATCTCATCGGAGAAGGTGGCCGAGAACAGCAGGTTCTGCCGTTTCGGCGGCAGCTTCGCCAGCACGCGCTTGATGTCGTGGATGAAGCCCATGTCGAGCATGCGGTCAGCTTCGTCGAGCACGAGAATCTCGAGATGCGACAGGTCGATGGTCTTCTGCTGCATGTGGTCGAGCAAACGGCCCGGCGTCGCGACGACGATATCCACGCCGCTGCGCAGTGCGCCGATCTGCGGATTGATGCCGACGCCGCCGAACATCACGGTCGACTTCAGCTTCAGATACTTGCCGTACGCGCGCACGCTTTCTTCGACCTGCGCGGCCAGTTCACGCGTGGGCGTGAGGATCAGCGCGCGCACCGCGCGCTTGCCCGAGCCGGTCGTCACGGCGGGCATGGTGTTCAGACGTTGCAGGATCGGCAACGTAAAGCCGGCGGTCTTGCCGGTGCCGGTTTGCGCGCCGGCCAGCAGGTCGCCGCCGTTGAGCACGGCGGGAATCGCTTGCGTCTGGATCGGAGTCGGCGTGGTGTAGCCGAGTTCGTGTACAGCGCGGACCAACGGTTCGGACAAGCCGAGGGAATCAAAAGACATAAAAGCTCTTTGCAATGCAGTTTCGCGAACGGCACACATGGGCTCAGGCAGGCATAAATGCCGCATGAACACACCCGCTTGGCGTGTTCGAAGCCGAAGCCCAGTTCCGGTCGCAGAGAAATCGGCGGCACGCGGGAAACGCGTGCCGAATGCTTCAACGCGCTATGCAGACACGTTGACTGGCCTTAAGTTGCATTTCGCCGCCGTGGGGTGTCATGCGACATAGCGCGCGACACTGACGAATTGACACAGACTGCCCGCCAGTACGAACAGGTGCCAGATACCATGTCCATGCCGGATGCGCTCGTCGTTGATGAAGAAGTAGATGCCGACGCTGTAGATGACTCCGCCGGCCACGAGCCAGGCGGTACCCGCTGCCGGTAAGGCTTCAACCAGCGGGCGGACGGCAACGAGCGCGAGCCATCCCATCAGGACATACAGCACCATCGAAACGCTGCGGGTGCGTCGCCCCAGCGTCAATTCCTGCACGATGCCGAGAGCGGCAAGCCCCCAGCTTACGCCGAATAGCGACCAGCCCCACGGTCCGCGCAATGTGACGAGCGTGAACGGGGTGTAGCTGCCGGCGATCAGCAGGTAGATCGCCGAATGGTCGCATTTCTGCAGAACCGCCTTCGCGCGCGGATTGCGCACGCTGTGGTAAAGCGTCGAGATAGCATACAGCACGAACAGCATCGCACCGTACACACTGAAGCTGACCACCTTGTACGCGTCGCCGTCGAGCGCGCCCATTGTCACGAGCGTTGCAAGACCCGCCACCGACAGTACGGCGCCGACGAGGTGGGTAATGCTGTTGAAACGCTCCCCGACATGCACGATTCTTATCTCCTGCCCGATTTCATAAGGGTAAGTACTCCCCCCATGATACCGGTCCTTCAAAAACGAAGGGCGCGGCCGCGAATTTCGCAGGCCGCGCCCCGGGTGCAACGAACGCCGCTTAGTCGAGCGGCGCCGAACGCAGATCGGACACTTGCTGCGGCGACACGGCCGTACCGTGGTTGCCCCACGACATACGGATGTACGTCACAACTGCCGCGACTTCCTGATTCGACAGTGCTTGTGCGAACGGCGGCATGCCGTACGGATGCGGGTTGGCATCCGTGCTCGGCGGGTATCCGCCGTTCAGCACCATACGGATCGGGTTGACCGCCGACGGCATCTGAATCGACTGGTTGTTCGCGAGCGGCGGGAAAGCCTGCGGCATGCCGAGGCCATTTTCCGCGTGGCACTTCGCGCAGTTGTCAGCGTAGATCTTCTGACCTTGCTTCAACAGTTCGCCGCCGAACTTTTCCGACGTTTCGAGCTGCAGCGGCTCAGGCGCTTCGCTCTTCTGCGGAATCGTCTTCAGGTACGTGGCCATCGCGTTGATGTCCGTGTCCGACATGTACTGCAGGCTGTTGTGAACCACTTCAGCCATTGGACCGAATACGGCGCCGCGGTTCGATACGCCGGTCTTCAGCAGATCGGCGATGTCTTTGGTTTCCCAGTCACCGAGGCCGGCTTCCTTGTTCGACGTGAGCGACGGTGCGTACCAGTTCTGCAGCGGAATCAGGCCGCCGGCAAACGCCGCCGAGCTCACCGGGCCGCCCATGGCGTTGATCGACGTGTGGCACATGCCGCAGTGGCCGAGGCCTTCGATCAGGTACGCGCCGCGGTTCCATTCGACCGACTTGGTCGGATCCGGCTTGTACTCGCCTTCACGGAAGAACAGCGTGCGCCAGCCGATCAGCATGTTGCGCTGGTTGAACGGGAATTTCAGTTCGTGCGGACGGCTCGGCACGTTGACCGGCGTGACCGAACGCAGGTACGCGTAGATCGCGTCCGAGTCGGCGCGCGTGACCTTCGTGTAGCTGGTGAACGGGAAGCCCGGATACAGCAGACTGCCGTCTTTCGAACGGCCGGTGTGCATGGCGCGGTAGAAGTCGTCCTGCGTCCACTTGCCGATGCCGTACTGGTCGTCAGGCGTGATGTTCGGCGTGAACATCGTGCCGAACGGCGTGGCCATGGGCAGACCGCCGGCGAACTGCTTGCCGCCGCGCACCGTGTGGCAGGCGATACAGTCGCCGGCGCGGGCGAGATACTCGCCTTGCTTGATCAGCGCGGCCTGGTCGGCGGGTGTGGCCGCCATGGCCGTGCCGTTATGCAGGTGGTCGCCGCCCGACCACAGGACGGGAACGAGTGCGGCAGCCGCAACGACGACGACTGCCGAGAGGGCGAACAAAGACTTGCGTTTCATTTGAGTGTCTCTCCCGGTGCCTTATTGCGGTTCGCTGCCGCAGGCAAGCGGAGTCTTCATCGAGCGGGCCGGAGCCGGCACGGGGTTTTGTGGGGCCTGTTGCGTGGAAAGCCAGGCGGCAACGGCGTTCACGTCTTCGTCGGTCAGACGGGTGGCGATGGTGTGCATGCAATCAGGCGCGATGGCATGGCGCGAGCCCGAGCGCCATGCGCCGAGTTGCGCGCTGATGTAGTCGGAGTGCAGGCCGACCAGACCCGGGATAGCGGGTTGCATACCGGTCAACGTCTTGCCGTGGCAGGCCGCGCAAGCCGGAATCTGCTTCGAGGCGTCGCCGTTCAGCACGATTTGCTGGCCGCGCGCGAGCGTGCTCGACGACACCGTCGGCTTGGCCGGCGGCGGATACGGAGGACGCTGTTGCGAGAAATACGTGGCGATCTGATGAAGGTAGTCGTCCGAGAGGTACGTGACGAGGTAGTTCATGGGCGGGTACTTGCGGCGCCCTTCGCGGAAATTCTGCAACTGGTTGTACAGATAGTCGGCCGGCTTGCCCGCGAGGCGAGGGAAGTAGTCGTTGTCCGTGCCTTGGCCGTGCGAGCCGTGGCAAGCCGTGCAGCCTTGCACGCGCGCTTCCATCGTATCGGGGGCTTTCGGTTGAGTCTGCGCTTTCGCAGCGCTATAAACGCCCGCGGAGCCGATCAGCAGAAGGGCGAGCAACGGGCGGAAAATGCGTCTTGAAGACACGCGTAACTCCATCAAAATCGGGGACCTGACCGAACTTCGAGCGGCTCGGTGTGAAGGGCAGCCGGCGCTGCGGCGACGCAGCATTCTATCATCGAAGGGTGATGATGACTATTTGGCACATTAGAGAAGGTTCCGGCTGTCACAGCCATGCGACAGTTTGACGCGGACAACCGTTTCACGCTGCCTAACTGTTATCCCAAATTTGTCTGCGCGATCAAGGGCGCAAGGCTTAGGGGCGCGCGAACTATCCATAAACCAGGTTGAACCGACGCCCGCGCGAACCATCGAAGCGTACACTTCCGGGCGCGCGGGACTTTGTCCAGCCGCGACGTGGCTGGGTCCGGCGCCCGCTGTTTTCCTGATCATCCGCTATCGGCCTTACATGAAGCTACTTAATTTTTCCCGTCCGGCGTTGCGAGCGTCGATGCTCGGCGCCGCGGCGCTGCTTGTAACGTCCACGGCATTCGCCCATGCGCATCTGGCGTCGAGCGAGCCGGCGGCCAACGCCGAAGTCGCTGCGCCCACCGAGGTGACGATCCATTTCACCGAGCCGCTCGAACCGGCTTTCAGCAAGATCGCGCTTGCCGATAAGAGCGGCAAGGCGGCCGCGCCGGCGGAGTCGCAGGTCGACAAGGACGACGCCAAGGTCATGCATCTGCCGCTGCCGCAATTGAGCGCCGGCCGCTACGCGGTGCACTGGATCGCGGTAGCCACGGACGGCCACCGTACCCAGGGCGACTTTGCGTTTATCGTCAAATGAGCATCGACGGACTGTGGATCGGGCAGGTCGCCATGGCCGCGCTCATGAACGTCGCGTTTGCGTTTGCCGTCGGTTCGGCGTTGCTCGGCGCGTGGCTCGCGAAGGACGCCCAGCAGAAAATCTCGCCCGCGCGCCCCGCCTGGTTGCGCGCGCAACGCTCGATGCTGACGGCCACCGTCGTGCTGGTGCTCGCGGATCTCGGCTGGCTGCTGTATCAGGCGGCGTCGATGAGTGGTGTCGGGTTGCCGGCCGCCATCGGCGTGGTGCCGACCGTACTGGCGCAAACCCATGTCGGTTACGGCTGGAGCCTTGCGTTTGCCGGCGCGCTGGTGCTGCTCGGCACGGCCATGGCCAGTCATACGGGCACGCTGCGCAATGCGCTGCTGTGGCTCGCGGTGGTCGCGATCGCAGCGGGCAAGGCGTCGCTGGGTCACGCGGCCGATGCCGGGCCGGCCTCGGCCGCGATCGCCATGCAAACGCTGCATGTGCTCGTCACCAGCGTGTGGGGCGGTCTGGCGATGGCGGCGGGGCTCGCGGTTCTGCCGGCACTCGGCGCCTCGACTGCGCGCGGTATGTTGATCCGCACGGCGACTCAGGTGTCGAATGTATCGGTGGTGGCGGTTGCGCTCGTGCTGCTCTCCGGCATCTTCAACGTAGTGCGGGGTTCGGGTGGCTCGTTCGAGGCGGTTGAACTCAGCGCGTGGGGACATGTGCTGATGCTCAAGCTTGCGCTGGTCGCGCTCGCGCTCGTGCTCGGCGGACTCAACCGCTTTCTGGCGCTGCCGCGTCTGCGCCGCACGGCCTCGACAATGGATGCCCACACCTTCGTCAACGTGCTGTATCTGGAAGCGCTGGCGATGATCGGCGTGTTCGTCGCGGCGGCCGCGTTATCGCATAGCGTGCCGGCGTTCGCCGCGCTCAGCTGATGCGGTGGCGCGAGGTCGTCGGCGAGTCGAGCAACATGGCGAACGGCACCTGAACCGCAATCGCGTCGGCAAAGGTTCAGGTCCGCAACGTCTCGCAAACGCGACATCAGCCGCATAAAAAAGCGCCGCACAGCAAAAGCGTGCGGCGCAATACACACGGTCGCCTGGCGGTGGCCAGCAATCCGTTACTACACTTTTCAGGCGGCGAGCACGTGGCTCGTCCGCTCCAAGGTCTCCTCCGGAAACATCTCCTGCTGCAACTCGCCGGCATCGCTAAACCACTGGCAGATCAGCCAATTGCCCGGCGCGAACAGCACCGGCCCGCTCCAGGCGACGGTCATCGGGCGGCCGCCTGACTCGAGTTTCAGGACATCGCCCGCGCGAAATGCGGGTTTTGGCCGCCTCATGAGCCGCTTGGCCAGCCGCATGGCGAGGCTCCGCTTATTCGAGACCGAGCCGATGGCCGAGGATCGGCGCGCAAAACAGCGCAATGGCGCAGCCCGCGGCTTTGCCTTCCAGTTCGGCGCCCGCGGCGCGCGAGCCGTACATATGCGTCAGCAGATCGAACAGTTGCGGCAGGCAGTACACCACCGCGGCGCCGATGAAGCATTTCTCGACGACCGAGATGCGCCAGCCGCGTTCGAATGCGAGTGCCGCGCCGATGATGCGCAGCACGCCAAACACCACCAACGCGCCGACGGCGGCCTGTTCGCGGAGCAGATAGTCTGGAAGGAATTCGCCCATGATTTTCCCCGATGCATTTGTCGTTTGAATGCATTTGAGCAAGGAGCGGGCCATGTGTATGTCTGATGCCGAACGGACGGCTTGAAAGCCTTTCTGGATAGGGCTTTGCGGGGATACGTGCGGGTTTTTGGGCGGCGCGGAAAACGCCTGTTCAAGCCGGTTCGGTCCGGGATGTTACGTTACTGCGACGGCCCACGCGTCACGTCACCGTAACGCGCGGGCCGCATCGCGAAGCGGCCGTCGACGCAAAACAGGAACGCCGCCCACGGGCGGCGTTCCTTCACGCAATTACCATTCGGCGACGCTGCCATCCTCGTGGCGCCACACCGGATTACGCCAGCGATGGCCGACCTTGGCCATCTCCCGCACTTTCTCCTCGTTGACCTCGATGCCGAGGCCCGGGCCTTGCGGAATCGACACGAAGCCGTCTTCGTATTTGAAGACTTCGGGGTTTCTGATGTAGTCGAGCAGGTCGTTGCCCTGGTTGTAGTGGATGCCGAGGCTCTGTTCCTGGATGAACGCGTTGTAGCTCACCGCGTCGATCTGCAGACAGGTCGCCAAAGCGATCGGCCCAAGCGGGCAATGCAGCGCGAGCGCGACGTCGTAGGCTTCCGCCATCGACGCGATCTTGCGGCACTCGGTAATGCCGCCCGCGTGCGATGCATCCGGCTGAATGATGTCGACGTAGCCGCCCGACAAGATGTGCTTGAAGTCCCAGCGCGAATACAGACGCTCGCCCAACGCGATCGGCGTGTTGGTCTGATTGACGATATCGCGCAACGCTTCCGCGTTCTCCGACAGCACCGGCTCTTCGATGAAGAGCAACTTGTACGGGTCGAGTTCTTTCGCCAGCACCTTGGCCATCGGCTTGTGCACGCGGCCGTGGAAATCCACGCCGATGCCGATGTTCGGTCCGACGGCCTCGCGCACGGCCGCGACGTTGTTGATGACGCCTTGCACCTTGTCGAAGGTGTCGATGATCTGCAACTCTTCCGAGCCGTTCATCTTCACGGCCTTGAAGCCGCGCTCCACCACGTCGCGCGCGTTATTGGCCACGTCGCTCGGACGGTCGCCGCCGATCCACGAATACACCTTGATCTTGTCGCGCACCTGGCCGCCGAGCAGCGCATGAATCGGCACGCCATGATGCTTGCCCTTGATGTCCCACAGCGCCTGGTCGACGCCGGCGATCGCGCTCATGGTGATCGGGCCGCCGCGATAAAAGCCCGAGCGGTACATGACCTGCCAGTGGTCTTCGATCAGAAGCGGGTCTTTGCCGATCAGATAGTCGGACAGTTCTTCCACGGCGGCCGCCACCGTGTGCGCGCGGCCTTCGACCACCGGCTCGCCCCAGCCGACGATGCCTTCGTTGGTTTCGATTTTCAGGAAGCACCAGCGCGGCGGAACGATGAAGGTTTCGAGCTTGGTGATTTTCATGGTGTGCGTCTCCTTGCGGCTTGGGTGCCTGCGAACTATTTCGAGGATTCACATGCTACAACAAAAGCGCGTTTAAGTACTATTAATAGTACTATTGGCCAGATAGTGGCAAGACCCGCGGCTCGGCATGGCGTTGTCGAAGCAGTGATCTCACGGTTGAGATGCCGGATAATCGCGCTCGTTCCGGCCTCGGTTCCCATATCAATAGCGCCGCAAGGCCGCTAGGAGAAAGCTATTCAGCACGATCTGCATGGGCGTGTCGCCCATCGGCTGGCGACCGCGATTCTGCGCGGCGACTACGCGCCTGATTCGATCCTGCCGCGCGAAGCGGAGTTGATGGAGACGTTCGGCGTGAGCCGCACGGTGTTGCGCGAGGCGTTGCGCACGTTGACTTCGAAAGGCTTGATCGAATCGCGTCCGCGCGTGGGCACGCGCGTGCGGCCGAAACGCGCGTGGAATCTGCTCGATGTCGACGTGCTCGACTGGTACTCGCGGGTCGCCGAGCCGATGGCTTTCGCGCTCAAGCTGCAGGAAATGCGCGAGATGATCGAGCCGTATGCCGCGAGTCTGGCGGCGGCGTCACATACGGACGACACCTTCTACGCGCTCGCCGCGTCCCATGCGGCGATGGTGGCGGCGCGCAATGTCGATGAATGGGTGCGTGCCGATCTGCAGTTTCATTTGAGCGTGCTGACCGCGTGCAGCAACGAATTGCTGATTCCGCTCGGCACGCTGATCGAGCGCACGCTCGAAGCGCAACTGCGCTTGAATGCGAAACGCGCGGACGTGTTCAATGCGTCGCTGGCCGAGCATACGGTGGTGTTCGAAGCGATTCGCGATCGCGACGCTGCGGCGGCGCGCACGGCGATGGCGGGGCTGTTGGGTGTGACGCGCGGGCGGATCGAAGGCTAGGGCGAGCGTCGCGTGCAGTCCACTGCGACGGCGACGATCCGGTTCAGCGCCGCGTCTCAATCCATCGCGGCATGCGCCACCGACGCATCCGCCGCCTTGTGTGCAGGGCGGATCAACAGCAGAAGTGGAATGACGAGCAGCGTCGCCATGAACATCAGCTTGAAGTCGTTCAGATAGGCGATCATCGACGCCTGCTGGGTGATCGACGCGTTCAGTGCGGCCATGTCGTAATTCGAGCCGTTATTGAGCATCGGCTGGACGGCGGGATTGAAGGGCGTGATATTTGCCACGAGGTCCGCATGCGAGACCTGCGTGTTGCGCGTCATCAGCGTTTGCACGATCGAAATGCCGATACTGCTGCCGATATTGCGCATCAGACTGTACGTCGCAGTGCCGTCCGCGCGCAGTTCCGGCGTGAGCGTCGAGAAGGTCAGCGCGCTCAGCGGCACGAACACGAGCCCGAGTCCGAAGCCCTGAATCACCCCAGGCCAGACGATGTCCGACGCCGACAGCACGATCGTGTACTGCATCATCTGCCAGAGCGCGAACGCCGAGATCAGGAAGCCCGTGAGGAGCAGAAGCCGTGCGTCGATCCGCTTCAGCAGGCGCCCGGCGAACAGCATGGCGACCATCGTGCCCGCACCGCTCGGCGCAGTGACGAGGCCGGTGGTCGCCACCGGATAGTTCATCAGGTTCTGCAGCATGGGCGGCAGCAACGCGCGCGTCGCGTACATCACCGCGCCGATCACGAAGATGAAAAACGTCCCCGTGGCAAAGTTCGGGTCCTTCAGCAACTCGTATTTGAAGAACGATTTCTTGCCGACCGTGGCCGTGTGCACGAGGAAAAACGAAAAACTGATGGCCGCGAGCAGCGCCTCGATGACGATTTCGTTCGAGCCGAACCAGTCGAGTTGCTCGCCGCGATCAAGCATGGCCTGCAAAGCGCCGATGGCGAGACCCAGCGTGGCGAAGCCGAACGCGTCGAACTTCGCGTCGTGTTTCGGCTCGCGCGAAGGCAGGAAGGTCGCCACGCCGAACAGCGCGAACGCGCCGATCGGCACGTTGATGAAAAACACCCAGCGCCAGTTGTAGCTGTCGGTGAGCCAGCCGCCGAGTGTCGGCCCGAGAATCGGTCCAACCATCACGCCCATGCCCCACACGGCCATGGCCTGCCCCTGCTTTTCGCGCGGGTTGATGTCGAGCAGGATGGACTGCGACAGCGGCACCAGCGACGCACCGAAAATCCCTTGCAGCAAACGCGAGGCGACGATCTGCGTGAGCGTCTCCGACAAACCGCACAGCGCCGAGGAAACCGTGAAGCCGCCGATCGCGAAGATCAGCAGGCGCTTGACGCTCAGCCGGTCGGACAGCCAGCCCGTGAGCGGCGTGGCGATCGCGGCGGCGACGATGTACGAGGTCAGCACCCACGTGATCTCATCCTGCGACGCGGACAGCGTGCCCTGCATATGCGGCAGCGCCACGTTGGCGATCGTGCTGTCGAGCGTTTGCATCAACGTCGCCAGCATGATCGAGACGGTGATCATTGGGCGGTTGAGCGGCGCGGCGGCGCTGGCCGCCGGGGTGTCGGAAGACATGAATGAGCGGGGTCGTCGATATAGTAAGCATGCTTAGTATATCGGTTGCGTGCGTAGCTGCCATCGGGAATTATGCGGAGCCTGAATTGCACCCGTTTCAACCCTGAAAAACGAAGGCCTTTCGTATAATCCACGCATGAAAACCCAACTCGATGAGCGCTTCGGCTTTCTGATTTCCGACGTCGGCCGCCTGACAGGCAAGCGTTTCGACGACCTCGCGAAGTCGTCGGTCGACTTGACGCGCGCGCAGTGCCGCGTGCTGGCCTATCTTGCACATTACGGCGACACCAATCAGGCGCGGCTCGCGGACCTGCTCGAGGTCGCGCCGATTTCGGCGGGCCGCTTGCTCGATCGGATGGAAGAGGGGGGCTGGATCGAGCGGACGGCCAATCCGCAGGACCGCCGCGAGCGCCAGGTGCACATGACGCCGAAGGCCGAGCGCACGCTCGGCAAGGCGCGCAAGGTCGGCGACGAAGTCGCGCTCGAAGCGCTGAACGGCTTCACCGATGAGGATGCGAAGCAGTTGATCGCGTTGTTGCAGCGGGTGCGCGGTAATCTGAGCCGGTTGGTGGATCGGTGATAGGCGGCACGCGATTGGGCTGAGTGACGTGGTTACAGCGCATGCGCCGGCCTCGAGCCGTGAAGCAGCTGGGCTGGTAGCTTTACAGTCTGAAGGTCGGCGCAGTGCGTTCGGTTGACGGCGCGCTCCGGCACGCCGTGCGCCGGCTACTTCGACTCGGGCGTCCCCGACGCTCCCGACGGCGGCACCAGCTCGAAACATGCCGGCGGGGCCACCGATGTTCTCGTTTTCGCGTCGATCTGCTGCGGGTCGATACATTTGAACGCGCTCTGATCGCGCTGGACGAAAATCGTGTCGGCCGGGCCCGCGCTGCTATGGGCGCCATTCACGACAGCGACGATCTTGTAGCCGTCCTGCAGCAGCGTGGACAGCGTGGTTGCGCTGCTGCGCCACTGACTGTCGGGCGGTGTCTGAGCCTGAGCGGCGAATGCGGCAGTGCCGCTGAGAAACGCGATGGATGCGGTAGCCACGGCAAGCGCGGCGGTGCGGAACGTCATCAAGAAACCTCCTTGAAGTTGCTGTAGTTGCAATTCGGAAAGCCAAAACAAAAAAGCCGCTGAACCTTGCGGATCAGCGGCTTTTCCTTGCAACTGGTGGCGAATCAGGGACTCGAACCCCGGACCTGCGGATTATGATTCCGTCGCTCTAACCAACTGAGCTAATTCGCCGAAAGAAGCGAGATTATGCGGATGGCGCCGGAGGCTGTCAACCCCCGGCGCACAACTTTTTCAAGTTGTCCCGGCCATCAGACGTTTCAGTCCTGTGCGTAGATGTCCGAGTCCTTGGTTTCCCGGACAAACAGCATGCCGATCACGAAGGTGACGAGCGCGATCACGATCGGATACCACAGCCCCGAAAAGATATTGCCCTTCGCCGCCACGATCGCGAAGGCGGTGGCCGGCAGGAAGCCGCCGAACCAGCCATTGCCGATGTGATACGGCAGCGACATCGACGTGTAACGGATGCGCGTCGGGAACATCTCCACCAGCATCGCCGCGATCGGGCCGTAGACCATCGTCACGTAGATCATCATGATCGTCAGGATCACCACGGTCATCGGCCAGTTGATCTGCGTTGGATCGGCCTTCGGCGCATAACCGGCGGTCTTCAGCGTCGTCGCGAGGGTCTTGTCGAACGTCTTGCCTTGATCCTTGGCGTCCGCAGCCTTGCCGTCATACGTGTTGACCACCGTATCGCCGACCTTGATCTCCGCCAGCGTGCCCGCCGGCGCGGCGACGTTCTCGTAGTTCAAGCCAGCCTTCGAGAGCGCGCTCTTGGCGATGTCGCAGGAAGTCGTGAACTTCGAAGTGCCGACCGGGTTGAACTGGAACGAGCACTCGTCCGGATTCGCGATCACGACGATCGGCGCCTTCGCGGTCGCTGTTTCCAGCGCCGGGTTGGTGTAGTGCGCCAGCGCCTTGAACAGCGGGAAGTACGTACACGCGGCGATCAGCAGGCCGGCCATGATGATCGGCTTGCGGCCGATGCGATCCGACAGCGAGCCGAAGAACAGGAAGAACGGCGTGCCGATCAGAAGCGCGATCGCGATCATGATGTTGGCGCTGCTGCCATCCACCTTCAGCGTCTGGGTCAGGAAGAACAGCGTGTAGAACTGGCCCGTGTACCAGACCACGGCCTGGCCGGCGGTGAGGCCGATCAGCGCGAGAATCACGATCTTCAGGTTCTTCCACTGGCCGAAGGCTTCGGTCAACGGCGCCTTGGAGGTCTTGCCTTCGGCCTTGATGCGCTCGAACACCGGCGATTCGTGCAGTTGCAGACGAATCCACACCGACACGGCCAGCAAAAGGATCGAGACGATGAACGGAATGCGCCAGCCCCAGGCGCCGAATGCATCCTCACCCATTGCCGTGCGCACGCCGAGAATCACCAGCAGCGACAGGAACAGGCCGAGCGTGGCGGTCGTCTGGATCCAGGCCGTGTAGAAGCCGCGGCGTCCCGGCGGCGCATGTTCGGCCACGTAGGTGGCGGCGCCGCCGTACTCGCCGCCGAGCGCGAGGCCTTGCAGCATCCGCATCGCGATAAAGATCACTGGCGAAGCAAAGCCGATCGACGCGTACCCCGGCAGGAAGCCGACGAGGAACGTCGACAGGCCCATGATCACGATCGTCACGAGGAACGTGTGTTTGCGCCCGACCATATCGCCCAGCCGCCCGAACACGATCGCGCCGAATGGCCGGACCGCGAAGCCGGCCGCGAAGCTGAGCAGCGTGAAGATGAAGGCGGCTGTCGGATTGACGCCGGAGAAGAAGCTCTTGCTGATGAAGGCCGCCAGCGAGCCGGCCAGATAGAAGTCGTACCACTCGAAAACCGTACCCAGCGACGATGCGAAGATCACCCGCTTCTCTTCGCGCGTCATCGGCACGTGCGAGATTTGCCCGCCAACGGTAGCCATATGTCGTCTCCAATATTGATATGCACGCGGTCCGCCGGTAACGGCGTTCCCGTGGAACCGATTATTGGAGTGGAAACTTACGGCGTACTGACGTGGCGGGGTGAAATTACAGCTTGGCGCGTGTTGTGGGTTTTCGCCCAACACGCGCCTATTTGGCGTCAAGCCCGCCTAATTTGCTCTCAAATTATCTCAATATCGTTCCGGTAAATTAGCGCGTTTAAGCCGCGTTAGGGTAAGTCCCGGCCCGTTCGTGCACATGCAAGCTGACGCGTACGAGCGTGCCGGCAAGCCGCGGCGAGGTTTGGTAGACGTTGTCGTCGATCGTCAGCTCGCCGCCGTGCATGGTCGTGATCTCGCGGACGATCGCGAGTCCAAGGCCGCTGCCGTCGCCTTCGCGGCCGAGAATCCGGTAGAAGCGCTCGATCACCCGCGAACGCTCGGCGACCGGAATGCCGAGCCCGGTATCCTCGACTTCCAGATGCACGAGCCGCGCCGGCGCATCATGCCGCACCCTGACGGTGATGCGCCCGCCCGGCGGCGTATAGCGGATGGCGTTGTCGATCAGATTCGACAGCATTTCGCGCAACATGACCGGATTGCCGTCCACTTCGACGGGTTCTTCAGGCGCTTCGTAGCCCAGATCCATCTGTTTGGCGAACGCCGCCTGAACCCAGTCGCGCACCGCGTTGCGCGCGACCTCCGTCACCTCGACCGGCGTGAAAATCTGACCCGACATGCGGTTCTCCGCGCGCGCCAGCGCCAGCAGTTGCGTGACGAGCCGCGCGGCATGCTCCGAGCTGGTGGCGATCTGCTCGAGCGAGCGATGCACTTCCTCGGAGGCGTCCTGACGCAGCGCGAGTTCGGCCTGCGTGCGCAGGCCGGCAAGCGGCGTTTTCATCTGATGCGCGGCGTCGGCGATAAAGCGCTTTTGCAGCTCCATGTTCTGTTCGAGACGCGTCAGCAGATCGTTGAACGAGGTCACGAGCGGCTCGATTTCCGGCGGCGCGCGGCGCGCCTCGAGCGGCGACAGGTCATCCGGGCGGCGCGCGCGGATATGCGCTTGCAGCGCGTGCAGCGGCGCGAGGCCGCGCGAGAGCCCGAACCACACCAGCAGGATCGCGAGCGGCAGGATCACGAACTGCGGCAGGATCACGCCTTTGATGATGTCGTTGGCGAGCTGGCTGCGTTTGTCGAGCGTTTCGGCGACCTGCACCAGCACGGGTTGCGCGCCGGGCGTCTGCGGAAATTCGACAGTCGTGTAGGCGACGCGGATATCGTTGCCGCGCAGCACGTCGTCACGAAATTCGACGAGACCCGGCTGCGGGCGGTCTTCCTCGTGCGGCAGCGGCATGTCGCGTTCGCCGCCCACCAGTTCGCCGCGCGTGCCGAGCACCTGGTAGAACACGCTGTCGACGTTGTCCGCACGCAGAAAGTCGCGCGTGGAGTCGGGCAGCGTCAGTTCCGCCACGCCATTCGCCGGATGAATCTGGCGGGCGAGCACGTAGGCGTCGGTTTCCAGTGCGCGGTCGAACGGACTATTCGCGATCGACTTGGCGACCAGATAGGTGACCGCGAGACTCATCGGCCAAAGCAGCAGCAGCGGCGCCAGCATCCAGTCGAGAATCTCGCCGAACAGCGAGCGCGGGCGTGCCTCCGCGGCGGCTTCGGTTTCGTCGGGCGGGGCGAACGGGTTGGCGTAGCGCTCGTCGCGCGCCTCGTCGAGGTCCGCCGCGTGCGCCGTAGCGCGGTCTGCGCGCACGGACATGGGCGTCCTCTATTTGTAGTGATGGCTCGCCGGCATCGCGCCGGACGGCGGCGAGGCGGGCGTTTCGGGCTCGGCGGGCGGGGGCGTCGTCATGGCGTTCGCGTTCGCGCTAGTCGGCGACGCCGCTTTCTCGAGGCAGTAGCCGAGACCGCGCACGGTGATGATGCGCACGCCGCTCGGTTCGATTTTCTTGCGCAGGCGATGCACGTAGACCTCGATCGCGTTGTTGCTGACTTCCTCGCCCCATTCGCACAGGTGATCGACGAGCTGTTCCTTCGAAACAAGCCGGCCGATCCGTTGCAGCAGCACTTCGAGCAAACCCAGCTCGCGCGCGGACAGGTCGATCACCTGCTCGTTGACATAGGCGATCCGGCCGACCTGGTCGAACGACAGCGAGCCGTGCCGCACCACCGTCGGGCCGCCGCCGGCGCCGCGCCGGGTCAAGGCGCGCACGCGTGCTTCGAGTTCGTTCAGCGCGAAGGGTTTGGCCATGTAGTCGTCGGCGCCGAGGTCGAGACCCTTGACGCGCTCGTCGACGCTATCCGCGGCGGTCAGGATCAGCACCGGCAGGTTGGAATTGCGTGCGCGCAGGCGGCGCAGCACCTCGAGGCCGGACATGCGCGGCAGGCCCAGATCGAGAATCAGCAGGTCGAAAGATTGCATCGACAGCGCGGTATCAGCCTCGACGCCGCTCTTCACGTGATCGACGGCATAGGCCGATTGGCGGAGTGATCGAACCAGACCGTCCGCGAGTATGCTGTCGTCTTCGGCAATCAGAATTCGCATGGTGCGCCAGCCTGCCTTGCCGGCACCGCGGGGTGTCCCCCGGCGCACAGCGGTCTCCGAAAATTATTGTGGGTAGTTGGGCAGCGCGACGGTAAAAATGCGCGTTCGCATGAGAATCGTGCTTGCCAAAACTACTGTTTTTTTATACAGTGTCTGGGTTTCGTGTGCTGTCCTTCCAACGTGGGCTGCACATCTGCCTCAGACGCCGTTCATCATAGCAAAGGACGATTCATGGAAGAAAGCAAGAAAGGCTCGGCTGGACTGACGGCTGAAAAGAGCAAGGCACTCGCTGCCGCGCTCGCGCAGATCGAAAAGCAGTTCGGCAAAGGGTCGGTCATGCGACTCGGCGCAGGTGAGGCGGTCGAAGATATCCAGGTGGTCTCAACCGGATCGCTCGGCCTCGACATCGCGCTGGGCGTCGGCGGTTTGCCGCGCGGCCGTGTGGTCGAAATTTATGGCCCGGAGTCGTCCGGTAAAACCACGCTGACGTTGCAGGTCGTCGCCGAAATGCAGAAGCTCGGTGGCACGGCGGCGTTTATCGACGCGGAACACGCGCTGGACATCCAGTACGCGCGCAAGCTCGGCGTGAACGTGAACGAGTTGCTGGTTTCGCAGCCGGATACCGGTGAACAGGCGCTCGAAATCGCTGATGCACTGGTGCGTTCGGGCTCGATCGACATGATCGTGATCGACTCGGTCGCGGCACTCGTGCCGAAGGCTGAAATCGAAGGCGAAATGGGCGACTCGCTGCCGGGTCTGCAAGCGCGTCTGATGTCGCAAGCGCTGCGTAAGCTCACCGGCACGATCAAGCGCACGAACTGCCTCGTGATCTTCATCAACCAGATCCGCATGAAGATCGGCGTGATGTTCGGCAACCCGGAAACCACCACGGGTGGTAACGCGCTGAAGTTCTACGCGTCGGTGCGTCTGGACATTCGCCGTATCGGTTCGATCAAGAAGAACGACGAAGTGATCGGCAACGAAACGCGCGTGAAGGTGGTGAAGAACAAGGTTGCGCCTCCGTTCCGCGAAGCGATTTTCGACATTCTGTACGGCGAAGGAATTTCGCGTCAGGGCGAAGTCATCGACCTGGGCGTGCAGGCCAAGATCGTCGACAAAGCCGGTGCGTGGTACAGCTACAACGGCGAACGTATCGGTCAGGGCAAGGACAACGCGCGTGAATTCCTGCGCGAAAATCCGGATATCGCTCGCGAGATCGAAAACCGTATCCGTGAATCGCTGGGCGTGAATGCCATGGCCGAAGCCACGACCGGCGCAAGCGCTGAAGTCGCGGGCGAAGAAGAGTAACCATCACGTGATACGCAAGGGCCGGCCGTTGTCCGATTCCGGACGCCACGCGGGCGGCCCGCGTGATGAAGACGACGAGTCGTTCGAATCGTTCGACGCACACGACCGCGCTGCGGGCCGCAATCCGCAGCGCGCGCAGTTTGAAAGCTCCCCGCCCGTAGACTCGGATCCTTCCGAAACCACCTACACCCGCTCGCGTCGCGTTCCTGGTGAAGCGAAACCCGGACAAGACGAAGCCAAAAAATCCCTGCGTCCGGCGCGGTCGCTGAAGGGGCGCGCACTCGGCTATTTGTCCCGCCGCGAATACAGCCGCACCGAACTCGCGCGCAAGCTGAAGCCGTTCGTCGAGGAAACCGATTCGCTCGACATCGTGCTCGACTCGCTCGAAGCCGAAAACTGGCTGTCCGATTCGCGCTTCGCCGAAAGCCTGATTCACCGCCGCTCGTCGCGATTGGGCGCGAGCCGGATCGTCGGCGAATTGAAGCAGCATTCGGTCGACCAGACGCTCGTCGAAGAGGCTAGCGCGCAATTGCGCGAAACCGAACTCGCCCGTGCGTATACCGTCTGGCAAAAGAAGTTCGGCCAGCTTCCCGAAACGCCCGCCGAACGGGCGAAGCAGCAGCGCTTTCTGGCCTCGCGCGGATTTTCGGGCGCCACGATCGGCAAAATCCTCAAGGGATTGGACGAGGAGTGGAGCGGCGAGTAGCCGCACCGTCCGTCGTTCGCATACAAACCCTCTGGGACAGTGCGTTCCGCTCTCAGCCACGCACGGCGCGGCCGTGCGCAATCGGACCTGTCCCAAATACCCAGTATGCTAAAATTCATGGGTTTTCCAATCCGGCCTTTCCTTCCCGCATGCCGCTCTCCCAGCCCGTGTCCCGTCAGTTGCGCCATCGTCGCGCAATCAGAGCGGAAGCCTATGAGCGAGCCGATGGCCTGTGGGATGTGGAAGCGTGCTTGACTGACGAAAAACCGCGCGACGTGGTGCTTGCGTCGGGCGTCCGGCCCAATGGTCAGCCGATCCATGAACTCTGGCTTCGCATCACCATCGATCGCAAGCTCAATGTCGTCGACGCCGAGGCGTCGTCCGACTGGGTGCCCTATCCTGGTTTGTGCCAAGCCAGCAATCCCGCCTACCGTGCCCTCATCGGGCTCAATCTCCGTCAAAACTTCCGTCGTGAGTCTGCCCGTTTGCTGGGCGGCACGGCGGGTTGCACGCATCTCACCGAGCTGTGCGCGATCCTGCCGACCGCCGCCATTCAGGCATTCGCCGGCGAAGTGTGGAACACCGGTGACGGCGCGTCGGGCGCGAACGCAGGTTCAGGAGACGGATCGTCTAACAGCACAAGCGAGCATTCCAACGATAAACCGCCATTCCAGCTGGGACGCTGCCACGCGCTGCGTTTCGACGGCGAGGCGGTGCAGCAGTTTTATCCGCGCTGGTATGGCCGCGCTCCGTATACAGCGGATCGCGCGGCATCGTCAGGCGACGGGGCAGTCCGCCAGACAGGCGAGGGCGGCAACGCGTCCGGCATGAACGACGGCAGCGGAAACGAAGTTCAATCCAACTCTCAGACTGAAGGGAATCACGCATGAAGATTCACGAGTACCAGGGTAAGGAAATCCTGCGGAAATTCGGCGTCGCGGTACCGCGCGGCAAGCCGGTCTTCTCGGTGGATGATGCGGTCAAGGCCGCGGAAGAGCTCGGCGGCCCGGTATGGGTCGTGAAGGCTCAGATCCACGCGGGTGGCCGTGGCAAGGGCGGCGGCGTGAAGGTCGCCAAGTCGCTGGATCAGGTTCGCGAGTACTCGGAACAGATCCTCGGCATGCAGCTCGTCACGCACCAGACCGGCCCGGAAGGCCAGAAGGTGAATCGTCTGCTGATCGAAGAAGGCGCTGACATCAAGAAGGAACTGTATGTCGGCCTCGTGATCGATCGCGTGTCGCAGAAGATCGTCGTGATGGCATCGAGCGAAGGCGGCATGGACGTCGAAGAAGTCGCGGAAAAGACGCCTGAGCTGATCCACAAGATCGCTGTCGATCCGGCAACCGGTCTGAAAGACGCCGAAGCCGACGAACTGGCCACGAAGATCGGCGTGCCCGCCGCTTCGCTGCCGCAAGCGCGCGCGATCCTCCAAGGTCTGTACAAGGCATTCTGGGAAACCGACGCATCGCTGGCCGAAATCAACCCGCTGATCCTGACCGGCGACGGCAAGGTCATCGCGCTGGACGCCAAGTTCAACTTCGATTCGAACGCACTGTTCCGTCACCCGGAAATCGTCGCGTATCGTGATATCGACGAGGAAGATCCGGCTGAAGTCGAAGCCTCGAAGTTCGACCTCGCGTACATCTCGCTCGACGGCAACATCGGCTGCCTCGTGAACGGCGCAGGCCTTGCCATGGCAACGATGGACACCATCAAGCTGTTCGGCGGCGAACCGGCGAACTTCCTGGACGTGGGCGGTGGCGCCACGACCGAGAAGGTCACGGAAGCGTTCAAGATCATGCTGAAGAACCCGAACCTGACCGCGATTCTGGTCAACATTTTCGGCGGCATCATGCGCTGCGACGTGATCGCGGAAGGCGTGATCGCGGCGTCGAAGGCCGTCTCGCTGAAGGTGCCGCTCGTGGTCCGCATGAAGGGCACGAACGAAGACCTCGGCAAGAAGATGCTCGCTGAATCCGGTCTGCCGATCATCGCGGCGGACAGCATGGAAGAAGCGGCTCAGAAGGTCGTCGCGGCTGCTTCGGGCAAGGCGTAAGCCTCCCCTTAGCCGCTTTTTCCAGGATTAACCAGAATTACGAATGGCGGCGTGCAAGCGACGCGGGCGAGGAGCATTCCGCCTCGCGGCGCCACCGCATGACGCCAAACGAACAGAGGTCAATACATGTCGATTCTGATTAACAAAGACACCAAGGTCATCACGCAGGGCATCACCGGCAAGACCGGTCAGTTCCACACGCGTGCTTGCCGTGAATATGCAAACGGCCGCGAAGCGTACGTTGCGGGCGTGAACCCGAAGCGTGCTGGCGAAGATTTCGAAGGCATTCCTATCTACGCTAGCGTCGCTGAAGCCAAGGCTGAAACGGGCGCGACCGTGTCGGTGATTTACGTTCCGCCGGCAGGCGCTGCTGCTGCGATCTGGGAAGCGGTCGAAGCCGATCTGGATCTGGCGATCTGTATCACGGAAGGCATTCCCGTCCGCGACATGATCGAGCTGAAGGCTCGTATGCGTGCCGAAAACCGCAAGACGCTCCTGCTCGGACCGAACTGCCCGGGTACGATCACGCCGGACGAACTGAAGATCGGCATCATGCCGGGTCACATCCACCGCAAGGGCCGCATCGGCGTCGTGTCGCGTTCGGGCACGCTGACGTACGAAGCAGTCGGCCAATTGACGGCGATCGGCCTTGGCCAGTCGTCGGCAGTCGGTATCGGCGGCGATCCGATCAACGGTCTGAAGCACATCGACGTGATGCAGATGTTCAACGACGATCCGGAAACGGACGCCGTCATCATGATCGGCGAGATCGGTGGTCCGGACGAAGCGAACGCTGCTGAGTGGATCAAGGACAACATGAAGAAGCCGGTGGTCGGCTTCATCGCTGGCGTCACGGCGCCTCCGGGCAAGCGCATGGGCCACGCCGGCGCGCTGATCTCGGGCGGTGCGGATACGGCTGAAGCGAAGCTGGAAATCATGGACGCATGTGGCATCAAGGTCACGAAGAACCCGTCGGAAATGGCGCGTCTTCTGAAGGCGATGCTGTAAATCAAAATTCGCGCGCAGTCACGGCGCGTTTTTTGATACGCTTACGAAGCCCTTTCGTCAGCGTGCGGTCTAAAAGCGGGGGAGTGTAGACTCCCCCGCTTTTTTATTGGCCGCGCACCGGATTTCTTCTTATTCTTTCAATCATGCTCGAGTTCTTCGCCACGCTCCACTGGGGCGCTGTCATTCAGATCATCGTCATCGACATTCTGCTGGGTGGCGATAATGCCGTTGTGATCGCGCTGGCCTGCCGCAATTTGCCGCCGTCCCAACGCGCGAAAGGCGTGCTGTGGGGTACGGCGGGCGCCATCGTGTTGCGCGTGGCGTTGATCGCGTTCGCGGTCGCGCTGCTCGATGTGCCGTTGCTGAAGTTCGCGGGCGGCCTGTTGCTGCTGTGGATCGGCGTGCGTCTGATGGCGCCGGCGCACGACCCGCATGAGAACGTCAAGCCGGCCGACAAGCTGATGTCGGCGATCAAGACCATCATCGTCGCGGACGCGGTGATGAGCCTCGACAACGTGATCGCGATCGCGGGCGCGGCTGAGGCCGCCGATCCCGAACACCGTCTGGCGCTGGTGATCTTCGGTCTGGTGGTGAGCATTCCTTTGATTGTGTGGGGCAGCCAGCTGGTTCTCAAGCTGCTCGACCGTTTCCCGATTGTCATCACGCTCGGCGCCGCGTTGCTGGGATGGATCGCGGGCGGACTGATCATCAACGATCCGGCCGGCGACCGTTGGCCGATCCTCGACTCGCCTTGGGCCGAATACGGCATGAGCATCGCGGGGGCGTTGTTCGTCGTGGTCCTCGGATATCTGCTCAAGCGCCGCAATGCTCATCGCGCGGCGGCTTGAGACGCGCTCCCGCGTCGACGTGAGTCGAACCACGCTGCAACGTTAGCCGTTTGGCTGACTGTTTGACACGAACGTCGCTGGCTACGATGGAAACGCCTGTTCCCGACCCGTGGAGCAGGCGTTTTTTGTTTCAGGAGCCTGCCGATGATCGTCACTTTGCCTTATTCCCCTTACTCCCAATCCTCGCTGGCCACGCGCTCAAGATTTTGCCGAGCGGGCTGGTCCGCGCGGCTCGCGCATGCCTGCCGACGCCTCGGCTTCGGTTTCACGCTGATCGAACTGATGATCGTGCTGGCGATCGTCGGCGTGATCGCCGCCTATGCGATTCCCGCGTATCAGGATTATCTGGCTCGCAGCCGTGTCGGCGAAGGGCTGTCGCTGGCGGCGTCCGCGCGGCTGGCGGTGGCTGATAACGCCGCGAGTGGTAACGCGTTCAGTGGCGGTTATGCGTCGCCGCCGGCCACCCGCAACGTCGAGTCCGTACGGGTCGACGACGACACCGGCCAGATCACCGTCGCCTTCTCCACGCGCGTCGCGCCCGCGGGTTCGAACACGCTCACGCTCGTGCCGTCCGTTCCCGACAATGTGGATGCGCCGACTGCGCGCATCCCGTTGAGCAAGGGCGGAGTGCAGGCGGGCGCGCTGGCGTGGGAATGTTTCGCGGGCGGCAAAGCGGTGTCCTCGCTGCCGGCGCCGGGCGCAGGGCCGGCACCCGCCGATGCGCCGACGTTGCCGTCGAATCTCGCCCCACCGGAGTGCCGTTCATGAACGAGTGCGACATGAGCGCGCGATAACCGCACGAGTGAGGCGGCGTCGCAGCCGTCCGCACGTAAAAGGCTGATTTTCGGGATATTTCAGCCGGGCCGGCGCACAGCAGGAGAATTTTTTTGTATAGTGCGCCGGTTGCTGACGCCCACCGGTTCCTCGATGCCCACCCCTTTCGCGCGCTATCTGTCTTTCATTTTGTTGGCTCTCGCGTTGGTGCTGCCTTATGCAGTTGTCAACCATACGTATCCGATTCCGACCTTTTACGCTGAATTCACCGCACTCGCCCTGTATCTGCTGACCGGCGCGGGTGTTGTGCTGCTGGTGGCGAGCGCCAAGCCGCGTGTGACGTTCGCGTCGCCGGTGGTCGCGCTGGTGCCGTTGCTGTTCGGGCTGCTGCTGGTGGCGCAATCGGTGGTGTTGCCGGTCTCGCAGCCGTCGATGAACTGGCTCGGCGGCGGCTATCTGCTGGCGGCCTTCATGGCGACGCACGCCGGCTATGGCTTCACGCGTGCCAAACTCAACGAGACCGCGTTGCGCTGGGCGGCAGGGGCGTTGATCGTCGGCGGACTGTTTGCGGTGTTTTGCCAGATCATCCAGTTGTTTCACCTCGAAGTGCGCGTGTCGCCGCTCGTGGTCGCCTATAACGTGACCGTCGAGCGCCGTCCGTTCGGCAACATGGCTCAGGCCAACCACCTCGCCACCTACATCGCGTTTGCGATGGCGGGTGCGCTGTTCCTCGTGCAAACGCGGCGGATCGCCGTGAGCATCTGGTTCCTCGTATCGACGATTTTCGCGGTGGGCCTCGCGCTGACCGTGTCGCGCGGTCCGTGGCTGCAGATGGGCGTGATCGTGGTGGCGGGTTTCTGGATGGCGTTCGCGCAGACTCGCGACCAGTCGCAGGTACGCCGCGGCAACCGCGAGTGGATCATTCCAATTGTTCTCGCCGTGCTGTTTTTCGTGATCAACGCGCTGATCCGCTGGGCCAACGTTCACTATCATCTTGAGCTCGGACAGTCCGCGGCGGAGCGCTTCAAGGACGCCGGCCAGATCGCGCCGCGCCTCGCGCTGTGGAAGTACGGCTGGACGATGTTCAAGACGCATCCGTTGCTGGGCGTCGGTTGGGGCGAATTTCCGAGCTACCAGTACGAGTTTGCAAAGTCGCTCGGCGGCGTCGAGATCGCCAACAATTCGCACGACATCTTCATCGACCTGCTCGCGAAGACCGGCTTGATCGGCCTCGCGATCGTGCTGTTCGGTCTGATTACGTGGCTCGTGCGCGTGGTGCGCGCACCGCAAAGCTCGGCGCGCGTATTCGGCATTGCGCTGATCGGTGTGCTCGTCATGCACGCGCTGGTCGAATATCCGCAGCAGTACATGTTCTTCCTGCTGCCGGCGATGTTCGTGTTCGGCCTGCTGGAAACGCGGCCGCTGCGCATCGTGCCCGCACGCCTGTCGTTCGGCGCGTTTGCCGTGGTGGTGTTCGGCGGGCTGGCCGCGCTGTATCCGGTGTATCGCGACTACGCGCGCGCCGAGGTGCTGTACTACGGCCAGCGTCCCGCCGAGCAGTATCGCGCGGATCCGTCGTTCCTGTTTCAGGCGTGGGGCGAATATGGTCTGGCGACGCTTTTGCCGATGAATTCGACGGACCTGCAACACAAGCTCGCCATGCACAAACAGGCGATGGCGCTGCTGCCGGGCGAAACCGTGTTGCGTCGCTATGCGGTGTTGCAGGCGTTGAGTGGCGATCAGGCTGCGGCGTTCGACACCGTCGAGCGTCTGAAGATCTTCGCGATGGAACTGAAGGACTGGCCGTCGCAACTGAGCTATGTGTACCAGCTTTGCGACGAGCAGAAAACGCTGACCGGTTTCAAGGCGGAACTGGTCAAGCGCTACGGCATGCCGTCGAGCGACGTCAATGAGGACGACGATAGCGACGAGGATTGAGCCGCCGCGTTCGCTTCAAGGGTTCAAGGCTTTAAAGGTGGGACGGGTGGATGACGCAGGCAGTCGTCAACTCGCCACCCAATCCCCCGACTTCCCGCCGTGTTTCTCCAGCACACGCACATCGGTGATCGTCATCCCGCGATCCACCGCCTTGCACATGTCGTACACCGTCAGCAGCCCGACCTGCACGGCGGTCAGCGCCTCCATTTCCACGCCCGTTCGACCCAGCGTTTCAACCTGAACCGTGCAATGCACGCCGGGCAGCGTGTCATCGAGCTCGAAATCCACCTTGACGCGCGTGAGCGCGAGCGGATGACAGAGCGGAATCAGGTCGGCGGTGCGCTTCGAGCCTTGAATCGCGGCAATCCGCGCGATACCGATCACGTCGCCCTTCTTGGCATTGCCGTCACGAATCAGCGCGAACGTCTCCGGCAGCATGCGAATCGAGCCGCGCGCAACCGCGATGCGCTTGGTCTCCTGCTTGCCGCCGACGTCCACCATATGCGCCTGGCCGGCGGCGTCGAAATGAGTGAGTTCAGGCATGGTTGGGCTCCTTCAGAGGGCGCCTATCATAGCAGCGCGGCATAGCCGGATTACAATTGCTCCATGCCCGCTATCTTAGTCCGAGCGGCGGGCGTCGCTTTTCGACTTCGTCAACTCGACCTCGCGATGCGTCCGAAACGGTTCCTCGCTGCGTTGTTGTCTGTCGCGCTGGCCGCGCCGCCGGGCGCGTTCGCGCAATCGCCCGGCGGGTCGAGCATCGCGCTCAACACGTTGCCCGCGGAGCCGCCGCTGATCAGCGGCCCGGCCGATGCCTACGCCGATCCGCTCGTGCCACCCGATATCGCGCAAGGCGTGTTCGGCGTGTACGGCGGCGCGCAGAGCCGCTTCTCCGGCAATACCGGTGTGAACACCAATTGGCGCGCACCGATCGTCACGCAGCAACTCCCTGATCTCGGCAATGGCGGTTCCGGCTCGCTCACGCCGCAGGCCGAGCGCAAGCTCGGCGAGCGCGTGATGCGCGAACTGCGCCGCGACCCCGACTATCTCGACGACTGGCTAGTGCGTGACTATCTGAACTCCGTCGCCGCGAAACTTGCTGCGGCGGCGAGCGCGCTCTATATCGGCGGATATCGTCCGGACTTCGATCTGTTCGCGGTGCGCGACCCGCAGATCAACGCCTTCTCGCTGCCGGGTGGTTTTATCGGCGTGAACACCGGCCTGATCGTGGCCACGCAGACCGAGTCCGAGTTGGCATCGGTGCTGGGTCACGAAATGGGACACGTCTTGCAGCGGCACATCTCGCGCATGATCACGACCGGCGAACGCAGCAGCTATGCGGCGCTCGCGGGCTTGTTGTTCGGTGTTCTAGCCGGCGTGCTCGCGCATAGCGGCGACCTCGGCAGCGCGATCGCGATCGGCGGCCAAGCCTATGCGGTCGACAACCAGCTGCGTTTCTCGCGTTCCGCCGAGCACGAGGCGGACCGCGTCGGCTTTCTGCTGCTTGCCGGCGCGGGCTACGATCCCTACGCGATGACGACCTTCTTCGGCCGACTCGATCGTGCCGCGATGAGCGACACGGGCATTCCGGCGTATGCGCGCACTCATCCGCTGACCGGCGAACGGATTGCTGACATGGAGGACCGTGCGCGCCGCGCACCTTACCGGCAACCGCATCAATCGGCCGAATATGGTTTTGTGCGGGCGCGCGCGCGTCTGCTGCAGGACCGCTCGCGCAGCGAGTACGGCGACGAGATTTCGCGCTTGCGCTCCGAGATCGAGGACCGTACGGCGGTCAACGTCGCGGCGAACTGGTACGGCATCGCGTACGGGCAGATGCTGCTCGAACGTTACGACGACGCGGCGGCGTCGCTGGCGTCGTCCCGCGCGGCGTTCGCAGCGGGCGAGCAGGCCGAGGGCGGAACGTCGCGCAGTTCGCCGAGCCTCGACGTGTTGGCCGCCGACATCGCGCGGCGCGCCGGCCGCGACGACGAGGCCGCCCGTCTGGCCGAACTGGCGCAGAAGCGCTGGCCGCAGTCGAATGCCGCAATCGACATGCATATCCGCACCTTGCTGACCTTGCATCGTTTTGCCAATGCTCAGGCGCTTGCGCAAAAAGAGACCCGTGCCCAGCCCGATCAGCCTGCCTGGTGGCTGTATCTCGCCCAGGCTAGCGCGGGCGCGGGCGACGCGTTGACGCAGCATCGGGCGATGGCTGAAAAGTTCGCCCTCGAGGGAGCGTGGCTTTCGGCGATCCGGCAATTGAAGGACGCGCGCGATCTGAAGGCGATTGGCTACTACGACCTCGCGACCGTCGACGCGAGGCTGCATGAGATGGAGAGCCGCTATAAGGAGGAGCGGCTGGACGAGAAGGGTTAAGCGGTGTTTGGTTGTCCTCGCTTAGCTGGGTTCAACGCACCGCCCTCGTCGAAGCACAGCACCGCACGTAGGCTAGTGCTTAAGCGCCCGCAGCCGCCGGACTGGGCACAAACCCAAACCGCGCAGCAACATCGCCTCGCCGCACGGCCTGCAGCGGCAACACAAGCTGGTGGTTCCAGCGAAACTCACCGCTCATCGAATCGTCCGCCAGCGTTGCATGATCCGAGAACACTTCCAGATCGTGGTCGTGCAAGACGGCGATTCTTGGCGGCGTTGCGCCGTCGGCAAAGAGAATCCCGCCTTCTTCATCCACGAACACGGCTGCGGGCTCGAACGCACCGCCCGCCTGATCCTGCAAGGCGAGCACCGCGCCGCCGGCCTGTGTATCGGCCGATAACCTGACCACCCATGGCGTGTAGCCCAACTCGACATACACGCGCTGTGGGCCGTTCTGGAAAAACCACTGGCCGCGGTCGTCAACGTCGTAATTCCGGTTGATGAACGCGAGCAACGCTTCGTGGCGGATCGGTGTGCCCGGCGAACCACCGGCCTGCGCGGCCTCATCGCGCATGCGCCAGTTGCCGCGCCTATCCAGCATCAGCCACCCTGTGCAACTCGGTACATTCGGCCATTTGGCCAAGGCCTGCTTGACGATGTCATCCATGATCGACGTGTTGCTCCAGATAGCCGAACACGCGCCGCGACAGCCAGTCGATGCGGCCCGGAAACGGCCCAGTCATAAAACCGGCGTGGCCGCCGTGCTTGGGTTGGTCGAGTTCCACTGCCGCCGAGACTTCATGCCGCGACGGCAATGCCGCAGCCGGCAGGAACGGGTCGTTGCGCGCGTTCAGCACCAGCGTCGGCACCTGAATATGCGGCAGCAGGGGGCGCGTGGTCGCCGTGCTCCAGTAGTCGTCGGTATCGCGAAAGCCGTGCAGCGGCGCGGTCACCACGTTGTCGAACTCGTACATGGTGCGGCTCGCCAGCATCGCGCCACGGTCGAACAGGCCCGGAAACTGAACCAGCTTTTGCTCAGCCTTCTGCTTGAGCGTCTTCAGGAAACTGCGCGTGTAGACGAGGCCGAAGCCCTGCGACAACGCGCGGCCGCCGGCATGCACGTCGATGGGCGCCGAGATCGCCGCGGCGGCCGAGATCACCGACGCCGCGTCCTCGCGCCGTTCACCCAGCCAACGCAGCAGCACATTGCCGCCGAGAGACACGCCGGCCGCCACGAGCGGCCCGCGATGCGCGGCGCGCAGGCGCCGCAGCACCCAATCGACTTCGTTGCTGTCGGCGAGATGGTAGAAGCGCGGCATGCGGTTCAGCGCTCCGCTGCAACTGCGAAAGTGCGGCACGACGCCGTGCCAGCCGTAGTCGCGCGCGGCCGCCATCAACGAGGCGGCGTAGTGCGAGCCCGAGCTGCCTTCGAGGCCGTGAAACAGCACGAAGAGCGGGGCGGTGTCGACGGGACTGTGTGGTGCGGCGTCGGCGTGGCCGTCATGCTGCACCCAGTCGAGATCGATGAAATCGCCGTCTGGCGTGTCCCAGCGCTCGCGTCGAAACGAGACGGCGGGGCGGCGTGCGAACAGCGACGGGACAATGGTCTGCACATGCCGGTTCGGCAGCCAGAGCGGCGCGCGGTAGAGCAACTCGACGGCGGCCTCGACAGTCGCCCCGACAGCGGCCGCGGCGCGTGCCGTACCGGACGAAGCGGATTGATCGTGCGTCGTGCCCAAAAGGGACTTCCTGCGGGGCGTGCTCATGCCTGCTTCAAAACAGAAAAGTAAAACGTGCGGCGCGCGTCAGTGCAGCGACCCCTGGCCGTGCCGCATCTTCGTGGCGAACTGGCTGGCGGCCTCGTTGGGCATCGGACTCGCGTGAATGTGCGCAATGCGCCATTCGCCGCGTTCGTGGACCATCACGTAAGTCGTGAAGACCATGGCGGGCGTGGCCTTCGGGTCAGCCGGCCGATGCGCTTCGGCAATCGCGTAGACCACGGTGCCGAGGCTGTCGTAGACGCGGATATCGAGCGGTTCAATGGAAACCCGCGCGGTTTCGAGCTGGATCTGCAAGCCCGCGCGAATGCTGTCGAGGCCGTGCAGGTGGGAGCCGTCGGCGCAAATGCAGCTGACGAACTCTTCATCGATCCACAAACCCATCAAGCTGTCGATATTGACCTCGGCGACGGCCTGGTAATAGGCGTTGAGGGTATCGGCGGCGGCTTCGAAGATATGGGCAAAACGTGGCATGGCTCGTCAGTCTCTTGTGCGCGGCGCGCGGTTGCGGGACAGCGGTCAGCGGGACAGTCCGGGGCACCGGACAATCGCACCCGAGCGCCAGAATGCCCGCGCCGCAAGGCGCGAACATGACGCGACGCGCTCAGGGGCGTGCGGCGTTGCGTACAAGTGTCAGCGAGTTCAGCGTTGCGCGAGCAACATGCCGCGCAAATCGCCGAATACCTGCTCGGCGCTCAACTGCTTCAGGCAGTTCAGATGACCAAGCGGACACTCGCGCTCAAAACAGGGGCTGCATTCGAGATGAAGCCATTGTACCTTCGCAAGCTCGGACAAGGGCGGCGTGTGGCGCGGATCGGTCGAACCGTACACGGCCACCAGCGGCCGGCGCAGCGCGGCGGCCACGTGCATCAGTCCGGAATCGTTGGTGACGACCGCGTTGGCCCGCGAGATCAGCGCACAGGCCTCGCCCAGCGCGGTCTGGCCGCACAGGTTGCGCACGTTCGGCGCTCGCTCGGCGATGGCCTGCGCAAGCGGCGCGTCTTTCGGCGAACCGAGTGCGACGATCTGCGTGTACGGGAACGACTGGCCGACTATTTGCGCGAGCGACGCAAAGTGCTCGGGCGGCCAGCGCTTGGCCGGGCCGTATTCGGCGCCCGGGCAGAACACCAGCAGCGGCACGCGCGTGTCGAGATTGAAGCGCGCCGAGACGCGCGACGCTTCGTTCAGGTCCGCGTCGAGGCGCGGCATCGGCAGGTCGTCGGGCAGCTTGGCGCCGGGCGCGTAGGCGAGCGCGGCGTATTGGCCGACCATCGGCGGACGCTCGTCCTTGCGCGGATTCGCGTGACGCACGTTCAACAGGCCGTAGCGGCTTTCGCCGGTATAGCCGATGCGAAGCGGAATGCCCGCCATCCACGGAATCAGCGCCGACTTGAGCGAATTCGGCAGCACGTAGGCGGCGTCGTAGCCGACATCGCGCAGGTCGCTCGCCAACTGCCAGCGGCGCAGCATTTGCAGCTTGCCGTGAGCGAGATCCGTGGCGTAGACGTCGCGGATTTCCGGCATGCGTTCGAGTACGGGCGCGACCCACGAGGGCGCGACCGCGTCGATGACGATGCGCGGATGCAATTTCACGAGGCGCGCAAACAGCGGCTGCGCCATCAATGCGTCACCGATCCAGTTCGGTGCGATAACCAACGCGCGACGCATCAGAGTGAGTGTCCGGTGTCGAAACGAAACCTCGCGCAGGTTTTGCGCGTGGCATTCGGATAAGTAAAAGGGGAAAAGCCGCAAGCCGCGTGGCGCATTTCCGGCATGGCCGGAAGCGCCGCGGTGGCGGCCCTGCTGTGACGTGCCTGCTTTCGGACCGGTTTGCGCGTTCGCGTTGGCATGATCACTGTCTGCTGCACGACCGGCGCCGGCTCGTGCAACGACGAGCCTCGCCGCGGAACAACATGCAGCCGATCACGAAGCGAGCCCCGCAACGCAACCCGCAACGAAGCGGGCAGCCGACCCGGCAAGCGGCGCCACAAGCAATCAGTGCTCAGTGCGCGGTGTTCAATGACCCTTGACCACTTCGCCGTCGCGCAACTTGTAACGCGTGCTGCAGTACGGGCACTTGGCTTCGCCGTGCGTGACGTCGATAAAGACACGCGGATGCGCGCTCCAGCGCGGCATGGCCGGATTCGGGCAATACGCCGGCAGGTCTTTCGCCGACAGTTCGACCAGCGGCATTTCCTTGATTTCGCTCATGAGACGTTCTCGTTGTATGCAGGGTGCGTGCGGCGCGCCGGTTGATCCCGGCGCAGCACGCGTTAGATCTTGGTGAGCCAGTTCGCGTACTTGTCGCTCTTGCCGTTCACGATATCGAAGAAGCCCGCTTGCAGCTTCTCGGTGATCGGGCCGCGTGCGCCCGAGCCGATCGTGCGGTTGTCGAGTTCGCGGATCGGCGTGACTTCGGCGGCGGTGCCGGTAAAGAACGCTTCGTCGCAGGTATAGACCTCGTCGCGCGTGATGCGCTTTTCGATCACCTGGATGCCCGCGTCGCGCGCCAGCGTGATGACCGTGTCGCGCGTGATGCCGTCGAGGCACGAAGCGAGGTCCGGCGTGTACAGCTTGCCGTTGTTCACGAGGAAGAAGTTCTCGCCCGAGCCTTCCGACACATAGCCGTCCACGTCGAGCAGCAGCGCTTCGTCGTAGCCGTCGGCGATGGCTTCCTGGTTGGCGAGGATCGAGTTCACATACCAGCCCGACGCCTTGGCGCGGACCATCGACACGTTCACGTGATGGCGCGTGAACGACGAGGTCTTCACGCGGATGCCCTTGGCGATGCCGTCTTCACCGAGGTAAGCGCCCCACGGCCAGGCGGCGATCGCCACATGGATGGTGTTGCCTTTGGCCGACACGCCGAGCTTTTCCGAACCGACCCAGATGATCGGGCGCAGATAGCAGGACTCGAGCTTGTTTTCGCGGACCACTTCGACTTGCGCGGCGGCGAGCGTTTCGTGGTCGAACGGCACGTCCATCTGGAAGATCTTGGCCGAGTTCAGCAGACGCTTGGTGTGTTCCTGCAGACGGAAAATCGCGGTGCCGCCGTCCGCCGTCTTGTAGGCGCGTACGCCCTCGAAGACGCCCATGCCGTAATGCAGCGTGTGGGTGAGCACGTGGATCTTGGCATCGCGCCAGTCGATGAGCTTGCCATCCATCCAGATCTTGCCGTCGCGGTCGGCCATTGACATACGATTCTCCAGCGGGTGCGTTATGAGTGCCCTCAAACCCTGCGCTTTCGCGTCAGGCTCCCCGGCGGGGCAGGAAAACCTGGGGACGGCCCGGCGTTTTCCAGCGAGGTGTCGCCCAAGGGGGCTTCCTTCGGGGCGTGCAAGGACCGTCATTTTAGCGTCTTTTGCACACGGAACGGGCATTTGGCCGCATTGCGGACGCTATAATCCAGCGCACGCATAATTCATATCCGAATGCGCCAGCGGGTGCTTGACGACCTGGCGCCGACTTCCCATCGTTGCAGCGCCCTTGGGCGCCCGCGTTTCGCCCCCATGCTCGCTCGCCTGTCAGATACCAATCGCCGTGCCTTCCGCGAAGGCGCGCGCGACTATTCGCCCACGCTGATGGCGATTTTCTCCTGGGGGCTCGTCACCGGCATTGCCATGAGCAAATCGGTGCTCACGCTGCCGCAGGCGCTCACCATGTCGCTGCTGTGCTACGCCGGCTCGTCGCAACTGGCGGTGCTGCCTCTGCTCGCTGCCAAGCTCCCGATCTGGACCGTGCTGCTCACCGCGGCGATGGTCAACACGCGTTTCGTGATCTTCAGTGTCGGTCTCGCGCCGCATTTTTCCTATCTGCCGATGTGGCGCCGCATTGTGCTCGGCTACTTCAACGGCGACGTGATCTATCTGCTGTTCCAGAAGAAGAGCTTCCCGACCGGCTATGTGCCGGGCAAAGAGGCGTATTACTGGGGCATGGCGGTGTGCAGTTGGCTGTCCTGGCAGGTGTCGTCGATTGCCGGCATTCTGCTGGCGAGCCTGATTCCCGATAACTGGGGCCTCGCGCTGGCAGGCACGCTGGCCTTGCTGCCCATCATGGTGTCGGCGATCGCGACGCGCTCCACGCTGGTCGCGGTCGCGATTGCCGGCGTGGTGTCGCTGCTCGCTTTCGATCTGCCGTACCGGCTCGCGCTGCCGCTCGCGGTGATCGCGGCAATCATTGCCGGCAGCGCCGCCGACCTGATGGTCGAGCGCGCCGACTTGCGCCGCATCCGTAACAGCGCCGGAGATTCCCGATGACATCCACACAGATCTGGCTAGCCATTTTCGGCATGACCTTCGTCACCGCCGTGACACGCGCGATGTTTCTAATCGGCGGCGAGCGCACCGTTTTGCCGGCACGGGTGCAGCGCATGCTGCGTTATGCGCCGGCCGCAGCGCTGGCCGCCGTGGTCCTGCCGGACGTGCTGGCGACGCCCGACGGCCTGTCGTTCGCGCCGTCGAACCATGAGTTCTACGCGACGCTGGCGGGTCTCGCGTGGTTTTTGTGGCGGCGCACCATGCTCGGCACGATTGTCGTCGGAATGGTCGTGTTCACGCTGTTGCGCCTCTTCATATGATTGAAGAAGCTGGAAATGTTGCGTTGCGGCATGCGCGCGGCATTCACCAAATACGGGACATTCGCCCGGTCGCGGGTCAGAAGGCTGTGTGGATCAGTTAAAATGCTTGTTTCCGGGATAAGCGCGCCGTTGCAGGGCGCGTGGGCCGCGGCTCTGCCGCCGGCACCCGATTCAGTGGAGCCGCTGCCGTGCCTGAGCGCTGGAGTTCACCGCGCTTGAGTACCGCGCGCCGTCCGCCACCGCCTTCTCATCAACTCGCACACACACGCCCATGAACAAGGTATTGCGTCTCTCCGATCTGATCGCCGAAGGCAAACTATCCGGCAAACGCGTGTTCATCCGCGCCGATCTGAACGTGCCGCAGGACGATCAAGGCAGCATCACCGAAGACACCCGTATCCGTGCCTCCGTGCCGGCCATCAAGGCCGCGCTCGACGCAGGCGCCGCCGTGATGGTCACGTCGCACCTGGGCCGTCCGACCGAGGGCGATTTCAAGCCGGAAGATTCGCTGGCGCCGGTCGCGAAGCGTCTGGCCGAACTGCTCGGCCGTGACGTGCCGCTGGTGGCGAATTGGGTCGAAAACGGCGTGAACGTTGCGCCGGGCTCGGTCGTGCTGCTGGAAAACTGCCGCGTCAACAAGGGCGAAAAGAAGGATTCCGACGAGCTCGCGCAAAAAATGGCGAAGCTCTGCGACATCTACGTGAACGACGCGTTCGGCACCGCGCACCGCGCTGAAGCCACCACGCACGGCATCGCCAAATACGCGCCCATCGCGTGCGCCGGTCCGCTGCTGGCCGCCGAACTCGAAGCGCTCGGCAAGGCGCTGGGTGCGCCGAAGCGTCCGCTGGTGGCGATCGTCGCCGGCTCGAAGGTATCGACCAAGCTGACCATTCTGAAATCGCTGGCCGACAAGGTCGATCAGTTGATCGTGGGCGGCGGCATTGCCAACACGTTCATGCTGGCCGCCGGCCTGAAGATCGGTAAGTCGCTTGCCGAAGCCGATCTGGTGAACGATGCCAAAGCCATCATCGACGCCGCGAAAGCGCGCGGTGCCTCGGTGCCGATCCCGACCGACGTGGTCACGGCCAAGGAGTTTTCGCCGACCGCCAAGGCCGAAATCAAGGCTGTCGCCGACGTTCAAGACGACGACATGATCCTCGACATCGGACCGGAAACGGCCAAGGTGCTCGCCGCGCAACTGGAAAAGGCCGGCACGATCGTGTGGAACGGCCCGGTCGGCGTGTTCGAATTCGACCAGTTCGGCAACGGCACCAAGACGTTGGCGGACGCCATCGCCAAGTCGTCGGCGTTCTCGATTGCCGGCGGCGGCGATACGCTCGCGGCGATCGCCAAGTACGGCATCCACGACAAGGTCAGCTATATCTCGACGGGTGGCGGCGCCTTCCTCGAGTTCCTCGAAGGCAAGAAGCTGCCGGCCGTCGAAGTTCTGGAATCGCGGGCTTAACGTGGCGACGCGCTCCCCAACGGCAAAGTCTGCAAAAGCGCGCGGCGGCAAGCCGCGTAACACCGCAGCAGCATCGGCAGGGGAGCGCGCGGCGCGCTCCGCCGCCACTCCGGCAGCGGCCGACCCCGCGGTTGAATTCGCGACCGGCCCAGTTAGCGCCGAACATCAGCAAGAAGAATCCGGGTCGCCCCTCGCGCTCGCGGAGTTGACCACCGTCGGCGAGGCCGCGGAATTGTCCAGCGCAGACGCTGTGCAAACCGCCTCGTCCGCGGAACTCCCCGACGACGAAATCGCCCCTCCACCGGCGCCCCCCGTGCTGGTATCGAATACCGCTTCATCCTATAAAGCGACGCTGGTTTCAACCGGCGCGCAGCCCCCGGCAGCATCCTTCGGTGCGCAGCCTCCGCATCCGACTCGCAGCGCTCTTTCCAGCGAACTCACCCAGACGAGGAGACTCATGCATCGCGCCACCAAGATTGTCGCCACCATCGGCCCGGCTTCCAATACGCCGGAAATCCTGCTGCAAATGATTCAGGCAGGGCTGGACGTGGTGCGGCTCAATTTCTCGCACGGCACCGCCGACGACCACCGCCAGCGCGCCGAATTCGTGCGCGAGGCGGCCCGCCAGGCCGGCCGCGAAGTCGCCATCATGGCGGACCTGCAAGGCCCGAAAATCCGGGTCGGCAAATTTGAAAACGGCAAGATCATGCTGGTCGCCGGCGAGCCGTTTGTTCTCGACGCCGACTGCGAACTCGGCAACGAGCAGCGCGCCGGTCTGGACTACAAAGACCTGCCGCGCGACCTGAAACCGGGCGACGTGCTGTTGCTCAACGACGGCCTGATCGTGCTGAACGTCTCGCGCGTGATCGGCAACGAGATCCACACGGTCGTCACGATCGGCGGCGAACTGTCGAACAACAAGGGCATCAACCGGCAGGGCGGCGGCCTGTCCGCGCCCGCGCTGACCGCCAAGGACATGGAAGACATTCGCACCGCCATGTCGCTTGGCGTGGATTATGTCGCGGTGTCGTTCCCGAAGAACGCCACCGACATGGAAATGGCCCGCCAACTGGCGAACATCGCCGGCGCGCCGTTCGGCATCAAGCCGAAGATGATCGCCAAAATCGAGCGTGCGGAAGCCATTCCGGCGCTGCAGGGCATCCTCGATGCATCGGACGGCATCATGGTCGCGCGCGGCGACCTGGCCGTGGAAGTGGGGAATGCCGCAGTCCCCGCGCTGCAAAAGCGGATGATCCGTATGGCGCGCGAATCGAACAAATTCGTGATCACCGCCACGCAGATGATGGAGTCGATGATCCACGCGCCAGTACCGACCCGCGCCGAAGTGTCGGACGTCGCCAACGCCGTGCTGGATGGCACGGACGCGGTGATGCTGTCGGCGGAATCGGCGGCGGGCAAGTATCCGGTGCAGACCATCGAGACCATGGCGGCGATCTGTGTCGAAGCCGAGAAGTCGGAGCAGTCGGAACTGGACAAGGATTTCCTCGACCGCACGTTCACGCGGATCGACCAGTCGATCGCGATGGGCGCGCTGTTCACGGCGTTCCATCTCGGCGCGAAGGCGATCGTGGCGCTGACCGAATCCGGCTCGACCGCGCTTTGGATGTCGCGTCACTGGACCCACGTGCCGATTTTCGCGCTCACACCGCGAGTCGCCAGCGAGCGGGCCATGGCGCTGTACCGCAACGTGACTTCGCTGCATCTGGACACCAACACCGACCGCGACACCGCGTTGCAGCAGGCGTTGGAGACCGTGGTCAGCAAGGGCTACGCTTCGCGCGGCGACATGGTGGTGCTGACCGTCGGCGAGCCGATGGGTCAGGCCGGCGGCACGAATACGCTGAAGATCGTGCGGGTCGGCGAACCGTATTGAGCGCGCTGCGCTCTGCGTGGGACCGGAGTAAGTGCTGAAGGACTAACTTCGGTCGACAGACTGCTCGATCGGCACAGGCCTGATTGGGCGAAGCAGGCTGCATGCTCCGCGAGAGGCGGCGCACAGGCTCAGATCGCGCGTTGAGGCGGCAAGGACCGCTCCGCGCTTTAGAGAATGTGTGAACGGGTATGCAGCTTGCCTCGCGATAAAATCGCCCAAAAGATGCCGACGGCACAAGAATTCGTTTCAATCTATGGAGTTATGCATGCCTCTCGTATCAATGCGTCAACTGCTGGACCACGCTGCTGAAAACGGCTACGGTCTTCCGGCATTCAACGTGAACAATCTGGAGCAGGTTCAGGCGATCATGGCGGCGGCCGACAAGGTCAACGCACCGGTCATCATGCAGGCGTCGGCCGGCGCGCGTAAGTACGCGGGCGAAGCGTTCCTGCGCCACCTGATCGAAGCCGCGGTCGAGTCGTATCCGCATATTCCGGTCGTGATGCATCAGGACCACGGTCAGTCGCCGGCGGTCTGCATGGCGGCGATCCGCAGCGGCTTTACCAGCGTGATGATGGACGGTTCGCTCGAGGCCGACGGCAAGACGGTCGCGTCGTACGAGTACAACGTGGACGTGTCGCGCAAGGTCGTGGAAGCGGCGCACTCGATCGGCATCACGGTGGAGGCGGAACTGGGCGTGCTCGGTTCGCTGGAAACCATGAAGGGCGACAAGGAAGACGGCCACGGCGCGGAAGGCACGATGACGCGCGAGCAGCTGTTGACCGATCCGGAGCAGGCTGCCGACTTCGTCAAGCTGACCCAGTGCGACGCGCTGGCCATCGCGATCGGTACGTCGCACGGCGCGTACAAGTTCAGCAAGAAGCCCACGGGCGATATTCTGTCGATTCAGCGCATCAAGGAAATCCACCAGCGCATTCCGAACACCCATCTGGTGATGCACGGTTCGTCGTCGGTGCCGCAGGAACTGCTGGCTGAAATCCGCGAATTCGGCGGCGACATGAAGGAAACTTACGGCGTGCCGGTTTCAGAGATTCAGGAAGGTATCAGGAACGGCGTGCGCAAGGTCAATATCGATACCGACCTGCGTCTGGCCATTACTGGCGCGATCCGCCGCTACATGGCGACCAACCCGGGCAAGTTCGATCCGCGCGATTATCTGAAGCCGGCGCGTGAAGCGGCGATGAAGATCTGCGTCGAGCGCTACATGCAATTCGGCTGCGAAGGCCAGGCTGGCAAGATCAAGCCGGTTTCCCTTGATAAAATCGCGGAGAAGTACAAAGCAGGCGAGCTTTCGCAAGTCGTCCGCTAAGCTATCAACAGGCTCTGCACCTGGCCGTTTGGCCAGGTTGTCGTTAGACCGCCGTTCCCGCATCATCCGGGGAACGGCGTTTCCCTTTTGTTCCGGTCACACTTTTTGCCTCATTTTTAGCGAACCACGACGATGTCTACCCTCTACGAATCCACGCTCCGCTCGCTGCCGCTGCTCGGCCGAGGTAAAGTCCGCGACAACTATGCGGTGGGCAACGACCAGTTGCTGATCGTCACGACCGACCGTCTGTCGGCGTTCGACGTCATCATGGGCGAGCCGATTCCGAATAAGGGACGCGTGCTCAATGAAATGGCGAACTTCTGGTTCGAGAAACTGAAGCATGTGGTGCCGAACCACCTCACGGGCGTCGCGCCCGAATCCGTGGTGGCGGCGGACGAGGTCGAGCAGGTCAAGGGCCGCGCGGTCGTCGTGAAGCGCCTCGAACCGATCCTCGTCGAAGCCGTGGTGCGCGGCTATCTGGCCGGCAGCGGCTGGAAAGACTACCAGGCAACCGGTTCTGTGTGCGGCGTCGACCTGCCGCCGGGTCTGCAGAACGCGCAAAAGCTGCCCGAGCCGATCTTCACGCCGGCAGCCAAGGCCGAAATGGGCCATCACGACGAAAACATCACGTACAACGAGATGGAGCGTCGCATCGGCACCGAACTGTCGGCCACGATCCGCGACATCTCGATCAAGCTGTACAAGGAAGCGGCGGATTATGCGGCCACGCGCGGCATCATCATCGCGGATACGAAGTTCGAATTCGGTCTGGACAATCACGGCAAGCTGTATCTGATGGATGAGGCGCTGACCGCGGACTCGTCGCGCTTCTGGCCGGCCGACCAGTATCAGGTCGGCACCAACCCGCCGTCGTTCGACAAGCAGTTCGTGCGCGACTGGCTCGAAACCCAGCCGTGGAAGAAAGAGCCGCCGGCGCCGAAGCTGCCGGACGACGTGGTCACGAAGACGGGCGAAAAGTACCAGGAAGCGCTCGAACGCTTGACCGGGCATAAGCTCGCCTGATTGCGCGCAGCCGTTGGATTCGCGCCGCATGAGAAAGCGCGAGGCGGCCTCGTGATTTCGCATCCGTCGGGCGGTTGCTGCCAGGCGACAGGTTCGGGGGCGCTTTAAGCAGAGCGCCGGACCGCGGCAAGTTTTCCGCCCCGCAGGAAGTCTCCTTGGGAGATTCCCTCAAGAGGCCTGGCGCGAAGCGACAGGCCAGAGGCCCTCTCAAGAAACAAGGAAGCCGTAAGATGAGTGAAGCACAAACCGCCCATACGCATGGCGCGCCGGTTATCGGCGTGCTGATGGGTTCCAGTTCCGACTGGGAAGTCATGAAGAACGCCGTGGCCATTCTGCAGGAATTCGGCGTGCCCTACGAAGCGAAGGTCGTGTCCGCGCACCGCATGCCCGACGAAATGTTCGCCTATGCTGAAAGCGCGCGTGAGCGCGGCATTCGCGCGATCATCGCCGGTGCGGGCGGCGCGGCGCATCTGCCGGGCATGCTGGCCGCCAAGACCACGGTGCCGGTGCTCGGCGTGCCGGTGGCGAGCAAGTACCTGAAGGGCGTCGATTCGTTGCATTCGATCGTGCAGATGCCCAAGGGCGTGCCCGTCGCCACGTTTGCGATCGGCGAGGCCGGCGCGGCGAACGCGGCGCTGTTCGCCGTGTCGCTCCTGAGCGGCACGAGCGACGAGTATGCGGAGAAACTGGCGGCATTCCGCGTGCGCCAGAACGAAGCGGCCCACGCCATGGTGTTGCCGGCGCTGTAAGCGCACAGACTGATTGCTTGAAGACGTCCCCCTGTCCGACCCCCGGCCGGGTGCCTGCCATCGCATTGCACGCACGCATTGCACACAGCACCCGGCCGCGACCGACCACTAAGATGAACCCAGACAACACACCGGTTTCACCGATTCTGCCCGGCGCATGGCTTGGCATGGTCGGTGGCGGCCAGCTCGGCCGCATGTTCTGTTTTGCCGCTCAGGCCATGGGCTACCGCGTCGCCGTGCTCGATCCGGACGAAAACAGTCCGGCGGGCGCCGTCGCCGATCGCCATTTGCGCGCGGCTTACGACGACGAAGCGTCGCTGACCGAACTCGCGCGGCTGTGCGCGGCGGTGTCGACCGAATTCGAGAACGTGCCGGCTGCGAGCCTCGACTTCCTCGCGCGGACTACGTTTGTGAGTCCGGCTGGGCGCTGCGTCGCCGTGGCCCAGGACCGTATTGCCGAGAAGCGCTTCATCGCGTCGTCGGGCGTGACGGTCGCGCCGCACGTGGTGATCGAATCGTCGGATGCGCTGGCCGAGCTCGACGACGCGAAGCTCGAAGCCGTGCTGCCCGGCATTCTTAAGACGGCCCGCATGGGCTACGACGGCAAAGGCCAGATTCGCGTGCGCAACGCCGAGGAAGTGCGCGAGGCGCATGCTTCGCTCGCCGGCGTGCCGTGCGTGCTGGAAAAGCGTTTGCCGTTGAAATTCGAAGTGTCCGCGCTGATCGCGCGGGCGGCGAGCGGCGCGTCGGTGGTCTATCCGCTTGCGCAGAACACGCATCGCGACGGCGTGCTGTCGCACACCATCGTCCCGGCGCCGGATGCGAGCCCCACGCTCGTCCAGCAGGCGCAACAGGCGGCGCTGCAAATCGCCGACAAGCTCGGTTATGTGGGCGTGCTGTGCGTCGAGTTCTTCATTCTCGAAGACGGTTCGCTGGTGGCCAATGAAATGGCGCCGCGCCCGCACAATTCCGGCCACTACACCGTCGATGCCTGCGCGACCAGCCAGTTCGAACAACAGGTGCGCGCCATGACCGGCATGCCCCTGGGCGACACGCGTCAGCATTCGCCGGCCGTCATGCTGAACATTCTCGGCGACGTGTGGTTCCCGGACGGCCCGAAGCGCGCGGCCGTCACGCCGCCGTGGCACGAAGTCGCCGCCATGCCGGCAGCGCGTCTGCATCTGTACGGCAAGGAAGAGGCACGTTGCGGCCGCAAGATGGGCCACGTGAACTTCACGGCGGCCACGCTCGAAGAAGCACGCACGGCCGGACGCGATTGCGCGCGGCTTCTGCACATCATCACGAGCTGACACGAGCACCATGCCGGATCAACAGAAGCCCGCCGAAGGTGCATTGCCTGTGAGCGCCGCGCAGATTGAACACGCGGCGGCGCTGCTCGACGCGGGCGGCCTGGTCGCGTTTCCCACGGAGACGGTGTACGGTCTCGGCGGCGACGCCGAGAGTCCCGACGCGGTCGCTCGCATTTACGCGGCGAAGGGCAGGCCGGCGAGTCATCCGGTGATCGTGCATCTCGCGCCGCAAGGCGATCCGAACTACTGGGTCGAGCATTTGCCCGCGGAGGCGCAGCGGTTGATCGACGCGTTCTGGCCGGGGCCTCTCACGCTGATCCTGAAGCGCGCCGCGCGCATTCCGGCGGCGGTGAGCGGCGGTCAGGATTCGGTGGGATTGCGCTGCCCGTCGCATCCGGTCGCGCAAGCGTTGCTTCAGGCATTTAGCGCTTTGCGTGGCGGGCATGGCGGTGTCGCGGCGCCGTCGGCGAACCGGTTCGGACATGTGAGCCCGACCACGGCGCAACATGTACGCGACGAGTTCGGCGACGCGATTCATGTGCTGGACGGCGGCGCGTCGGATGTCGGTATCGAATCGACCATTCTGGATTTGTCGCGCGGCTTTCCGGCGTTGTTGAGGCCGGGGCGTGTGACACCGCAAGACATCGCCGACGTGCTCGGCGAGGCGCCGCGTTTGCCGGACGGCTCGGACGCGACCGCACCGCGGGCTTCCGGCACGTTAAAGGCGCACTATGCGCCGCGCACGCCGTTGGCGCTGTTGCCCTTCGCCGCGCTGGAGCCTTTGCTTGCCGCGCGGCAAGCGGATGAGCGCGTGGCGCTGGTGGCGCGTGCGTCGCGAGCCGGACATTGGGCCGACGCCGAGGGCGTGCATTTCATCGCCGCGCCTGAAGATCCGCATGTCTACGCGCGTGAACTGTATGGCTTGCTGCGGGCGCTGGATCGCGCGAATGTAACGCGGATATTGATCGAGAAGCTGCCGGATACGATCGAGTGGATCGCTGTTAATGATCGGTTAGGGCGGGCGGCCGCTGCGTTCGAAGCGCAGGGATAATTTTGCAGCGCCCGGCTGAATCAGCCGCCGGGCTTCTCATCCATTACGGCAAAGCAAAACGGCGGATCGCATCGATCCGCCGTTTTGCTTGCGCCGTGTTGCCGGATTACTTGCCCAACCCCGTTGCCGCGATCTGCTGCTGCACGTATTGCGCGAACAAAGCGTGCAAGTGCGTGCTCGGATGAACCGAGTCCGCGAACATGTAGGTCTGGTCAGCGCCAGCCACCGTATAAGTCTGCGGCGAGCAGAACAGCGACGAGCCGAAACTGGCGCCGTACTGAGCCGGCGTCAGCCCGTTCGTTGCGCTCGGATTGGCGGTGGCGTACGCGGTTGCGTTGTTCTGCATCGACGTCAGGTTACACGCTGTGCCGGTGTTGGACACCGTGAATCCCAGCGCCTGGTAGTTCGGCAATTGCTGATCCAACCAGCTGAACGCATCGACCACGATAACCTTGCCCGTGCCCACCAGGCCGAGCGCCGTCAGGTTCTGGGTCAACAGATAGTTAAACGCCGCGGCAAGCCCGGACAGCAATGCAGCCGAGCCCGGCGTGCTCGCATTGGCTGCAACGCCGAGCGGCGCACTGCCGATGTCCGGCACGGTCGACACCACCACGTGAGTCGCGCCCGAGTTGACCATGGTCTGCACTTGCGCGGCGAGCTGCGTAGCGGCCTGGGCGATCTGCGGATTGGGCAACTTCTGCAGGTAGCCGACGATGAACGCCACTTGGCCCGCTTGCGAGTTCGGCAGTGTGCCGGCTTGCACGAGCAGCGGGTATTGCGTCTGTAGCGCGGCGCCGAGTGCCGTCAGATTGGCGGTGGTCCCCGCGAACTGCAAGATGTCGTTCGCGCCGCCGGCGACCAGCACGAGTTGATTCGCATTGAAGCTCGTATGCGCGCCCAGGTAGTTGGCCACCTGCGTCACAACCGGCACGGTCGTCGCGGCCATGCTGTTGGGCGCCCAGCCTTGGCCTTGGGCGTTGACGACGTCCGAGCCGCCCTGCGCATAGCCGAAGCCGCCCGCTGCGACCAGCGGCTGACCGAAGCCGCCGAGGTATGCCGGCGTCAACGTGCCACCGTAATATTCCGCGACCTTCTGGGTCCACACTTCACCCGGGTTCGTCGTGAAGCGGCCGCCGCCGAAGCTCCCCTGAATCACCGGCGAGTACGTGCCGACGTCCGACAAGCTGTCGCCGAACGACACGACCTGCAATTTGACTCCGCCTGCAGGCGTGCTGCTCGCGTTGTTGTTATTGTCGCTGCCCCCGCCGCAAGCCGCGAGCAGAGCGAATGCCGTGCTGGCCATGGCGATCTGCGTGACACGCAGCCAATGTTGTTTCCGCGATGCTGTTTGCTTCATGTTGACGACATCTCCTCGTATGTGTGGCCCTTATGCCATGTGTTGCAGGCAGCGCCCACCGCTTAGGCGGCGTGACGACAGCTTACAGAATCTTCTACGGCCTGCGTGGTGTTTGAAACGCGGCCGTATGGTCTTGCTTCACGCGCGTTGCCTCGCCTGAATTTGCATCTGAATCCACGCGCGATACCGATGAACCGGCGGCGCGCCGCGCGTGATAATCCGCAGCCCATGCGGGCGGCGCAAACAGCGCCCGCAGTTTGTTGCGCCAGCCGCGCACGCTCGCGAAGTCGACGGCCATCGACGCCCATTCGTGAAACGTCGCCTTCAGCGGGTTGTACGTGTGAAGCGGTTCGACGATGCCATACACCGGCGCATCGCGCGAATCTTCCTCGACGTAGCTGCCGAACAGGCGATCCCAGATCACCAGCACGCCGGCATAGTTGCGATCGATATAGCGGTCGTTGCGCGCGTGATGCACGCGATGAATCGACGGCGTGTTGAACACGTATTCGAGCCAGCCGAGTTTGCCGATGGCCTGCGTATGCACGAAAAACTGAAAGCCGAGATTGATCAGCACGATCGCGACGATCTGCTTCGGCGGAAAACCGAGCACGGCAAGCGGCGTCCAGAACAGCCACATGCCCGCGATCGGATACATCAGGCTCTGGCGGAACGCGGTCGAAAAATTCATGCGCTCCGACGAGTGATGCACGACATGCGCGGCCCACAGCCAGCGCACGCGATGACTGCAACGATGGAACACGTAGTAGAGCAGATCCTGCGCGATGAACAGCACGACGAACGAGACCCAGCTCGCCTGCCACGTGTAGAGGCGATAGTGATCGTAGAAGAACGCGTAGACCGGAATGATGGCGAGCCACGCGAGCTTGTCGGCGGCTTGCTGCATCAGCGCAAGCGCGGCGTTGCAGAGCGTGTCGCGCCAGCTATAGAGTTGCGCGCCCGGCTGCGTGCGCCGCAGGTGCCACGCCTCCCAGCCGATGCATCCGAGAAAGACCGGCGCCATGGCGAGCAGCAGCAATTCGGCATCGAATTGCATCGTGTCTTCCTCCGTGGTCCCTGGCCGCCGCGCTGCGCGCAGCGGGTGTTGTCGTTTTTGTTCGAGCGGGATCCGTAACCGGTGCACGGCCCCGGCGCCACGTCTAGCGTGTTACGCGCGCCTCAAACACTGCCCGACAGCGTACACGCTTGAGCACGTTGCCGCGCGCGGCTTCGCTAGAAGGAACACTCAGTGAGCGCCACGCTTGTGCGGGTTTTTCCTGGGCTTGATGCTGCGCGGTTCGACGACCGGATCGGACACCTTGGTGAAGCCCTGCGACGGACCTTGATACACCCATTCGAGTAGCGCATCGTGCGCGGCGCGCGCGGCTTCCGAATGCGGATCGTTGATCAGGCTGACGACCACGTAACTGTTACCGTCCGCCGAGGCGACATAGCCCGCGATTGCCCGAACGTCGCGCAACGTGCCGGTCTTGATGTGCGCATTGCCGCCCGCGCCCTGGTTGGTCAAGCGGTTGCGCATGGTGCCGTCGACGCCCGCGATCGGCAGCGACTCCACGAACACCTGCGCGACCGGACTCGCGTTGGCCCGCTGCAGCAGATCGGCGAGCGAGAGCGCGGTGACGTGCTCGTCGCGCGACAGGCCCGAGCCGTTGTCGAGCGTCAGATATTCCATGTCGATACTGTCGCGGCGCAGAAACGCCTCGATGGCGCGCGCCGATTTGGCGGGCGTCGCGGGCCCCTTTTCCTCGGTTGCGCCGATCGTCAGGAACAGGTTGCGCGCCATCGTGTTGTTGCTGAATTTGTTGATGTCGCGAACGATGTCGGACAGCATCGGCCCCTGATGCGTCGCGATCAGTTTGGCGCCGACCGGCACCGCGCCTTCGCGCGTCGCGCCACTGAACGTGCCGCCGGTTTGCTGCCACAGCGCGAGAAAACCGCCCGCGAAAAACGCCGAGTGATCGAGTACCGCAACGTTGATCGTGCGCGGGCCGCAGCGCATCGAATAGTCGCCGCTGAACGAGGCTACGACGGTGCCGTTCGGCTGCGGCGTGACAGTGGGCGACACCGAGGCCGCGTCGCCGCGGCACGGGCCGTTCACCGCGTGCATCTGGTTGTCGATCTGCAGTTGCGCGAGCGCGGGCAGCACGTCGATCGCAACGCTGCCGTCGGGCGACGGCGTCAGCGTGAACGACAGCGATTTGAACGCGTACAGGAGCGGATCGGGACCGACGTTGTATGGCGCGGTGGCGTCGTCGTCGAACGGCGGCAGGTCGCGCGTGGACGGATCGAAGTAGCGCTTGTCGAGCACCAGCGCGCCGTCGATGCCGTTGATGCCCGCCTTGTGGATCTTCTGCACGAGGTCGATCAGTTCTTCCGGCACGAGCTTCGGATCGCCCGTGCCCTGAATGTAGAGATTGCCGTGCAGCACGCCATTGGCGTCGATGCTGCCGTCCGCGTAGGCGCTGGTGCGCCAGCGGTAGTCGGGGCCGAGTATCGACAGGCCCGAGTAGGTAGTGACGAGTTTCATCGTCGAGGCGGGCATCATCGGCTTGCCGGCGTTCAGTGCGAGGATCGGCGTGCGGTCGCCGACTTTCTCCACGACCACGCTGATCGACGACAAGGGCACGTGCGCGCGCTGCAAGTCGAGCATCACCGGTTGCGGCAAGACCGTGGTGACGTTGACGCTCGGACGCGTGGCCTTGACGCGAGCCTGCGCGGCGAGCGGCAGCGATGCGCCGCAGCTGAGCGCGGCGCAGGCGAGCAGCCAGGCCGTTGCGCGCGGCGCGAACCGGCGCGGCAGGCGAGCGGTGGAAACGATAGCGGTGGTCAAAGCGGTGGCAGCGTTCGAAGCAATGGAAGTGGTTGAAGCAACAGAAGCAGCAGAAGCAGCAGAAGCAGCAGAAGCAGCAGAAGCCGCAGAATCAAATCGCGGACGCAGCGCCGCGTGGCGGACATGATGAAAACGGCGTGCGACAGAAAACAGAAAAGCGTGCGTCATGGACGGGCGAAAAAGCAAAATGTCAGGGCGTGGGGCACGCGGCAATCCAGGCGGCGCCGATGGATCGCGTTGGCGCGCGGATGGAAACGCCGCCGCGCGAAGCAAAGCGCCCATTGTAGAGACATGCCGCCAGGCTGCGGTGGAAATTGCGCCATGCGGCGCGCATGCCGGGAGGCGGGCGCTAGAATGCGGCATCATCGAACGATTCGGAACGGATAACCATGCGCATCTTGCTAGTCGAAGACGACCGGATGATTGCCGAAGGCGTGCGCAAGGCGCTGCGCGGCGAAGGCTTCGCGGTCGACTGGGTGGAAGATGGCGAAGCGGCGCTCAGCGCGGCGGGCAGCCAGCCTTACGATCTCGTGCTGCTCGACCTGGGCCTGCCCAAACGCGACGGTCTCGACGTGTTGCGCACGCTGCGCTCACGCGGCCACGCGCTGCCGGTGCTGATCGTCACCGCGCGCGACGCCGTGGCGGATCGCGTCAAAGGCCTCGACGCCGGCGCCGACGATTACCTCGTCAAACCTTTTGATCTCGACGAACTCGGCGCCCGCATGCGCGCGCTGATCCGGCGTCAGTCCGGGCGCAGCGATTCGACCATCCGCCATGGCAACCTGACGCTCGATCCCGCGTCGCATCAGGTCACGCTCGACAGCGCGCCGGTCGCGTTGTCGGCGCGTGAATTCGCGCTGCTCGAGGCGCTGCTCGCGCGTCCCGGCGCCGTGCTCTCGAAGAGCCAGCTCGAGGAAAAAATGTACGGCTGGGGCGAGGAGATCGGCAGCAACACCGTCGAGGTCTACATTCACGCGCTGCGCAAGAAACTCGGCGCGGACCTGATCCGCAACGTGCGCGGCCTGGGCTACATGATCGCGAAGGACGCCTGAGCCGATGCGTTCGATTCGCCGTCAATTGCTGGTCTGGCTGCTGGCGCTGGTGCTGCTCGGCGTCGGCATCGCGGGTTGGCTGATCTACCGGCAAGCGCTTGCCGAAGCCAACGAACTCTTCGATTACCAGTTGGAGCAGATCGCCGCGGCGCTGCCGTCGGAACCGTTCTCGCAAGTGCTCGCTTCGCGCGACACCGGCGACGAAGGCATCGTGCTGCAGATCTGGAACCGCAACGGCGTGCTGATGTACTACTCGCGTCCGCGTGCGCCGCTCGCACCGCGCGCCGAACTCGGCTTTTCGACCGAGCACACGGAGCGCGGCGATTGGCGCGTGTATGGCGCGATCGTCGGCGACAACGTGGTGCAGCTGGCGCAGCCGGTTTCCGTGCGCAACCGCCTCGCCGCGAACGTCGCGCTGCGTACGCTGTGGCCGCTGATCGTGCTGCTGCCGTTGCTCGGGCTCGCGGTGTGGGTGATCGTCGGACGCGGACTCAGGCCGTTGCGGCGCGTGACCAGCGCGCTCGACGCGCGCCATCCCGAAGCGCTCGATCCGTTGCCGGATCAGCGTCTGCCGCTCGAAGTGCAGCCGCTCGTGCGCGCGCTGAACGGTCTGCTCGAACGGCTCGCCACCGCGCTCGATATTCAGAAAGCATTTGTCGCCGACGCCGCGCACGAATTGCGCACGCCGCTCGCCGCCGTGCAGATTCAGGCGCAACTGGTGGCGCGCGCGAAGGACGACAGCGGCCGCAGCGAGGCGCTCGCCGATCTGCAAGCCGGCGTGACGCGTGCCACGCGTCTTGCCGAGCAACTGTTGGCGCTCGCGCGTTCCGAACCGGACGGCCTCGCCGCGACCGACGCGATCGATCTGCGCGCGCTGCTGCAGGAGTGCGTGGTGACTTACGCGCCGCTTGCACTGAACCGCGGCGTCGATCTCGGCATCGAGGCGACGGAACCCGCCACCGTGATCGGCAACGCCGACGCGCTGCGTGTGATGTTCAACAATCTCGTGGATAACGCAACCAAATACACGCCACGCGGCGGGCGTGTAGACGTCGGCCTGCATGTCGTGGAGGGGCACCCGGTCGTGCGGATCGCGGACAGCGGACCGGGTATCGAACCGGCCGAACGCGATCGCGTGTTCGATCGTTTCTATCGCGCGGGCGCCGGCGCGAATCGCGTCCGTACCGATGTGGCGGGCAGCGGTCTGGGTCTGGCGATCGTGCGTCGCATCGCCGTGCAGCATCATGCTGCCGTATCGCTCGACGAGTCGCCGGCGGGCGGCTTGCAAGTCAGCGTGCGTTTCTGAAAGCAAGGCTTTCTGTTCGTAAAGAGGCTTAAACGAGGCTTAAACAGCCTCGAAAACCGGATAGAAGCGATCTGGCGCTGCTTAAGACTCTTTTAAGCGATGCCACGTACGCTTCGAGACATCCAAAGTCTCTTTCTCCCAGTCAGGAGTACACGATGAACGCGAAAACCTTGTCCCGCAGCGCTGTTGCAATAGCTGTCGCCGTAGCGCTTTCCGCCGGCTATGTGGCGGGGCATCGCGACGTGCCCGCGCCGCAGGTGATCTCGCCGGCGCAAGCCGCGATGATGCCCGCTGAAGCCGCCGCCAAAACCGGCATTCCCGACTTCTCGGGCCTCGTCGAAACCTACGGCCCGGCCGTGGTGAACATTAGCGCGAAGCACGTCGTCAAGCAGACGGCGCTGCGCGGCAACCCCGGCAATGGCAACGGCGGCGGCAACGGCAATCAGTTGCCGATCGATCCGAGCGATCCGTTCTACCAGTTCTACAAGCACTTCTTCGGCGGCATGCCGGGCATGCAAGGCGGCGACGGCGGCGATGCGGCCGATCAGCCGAGCGCGAGCTTGGGCTCGGGCTTCATCGTCAGCAATGACGGCTACATCCTGACCAATGCGCACGTGGTAGACGGCGCCAACGTCGTCACCGTGAAGCTGACCGACAAGCGCGAATTCCGCGCGAAGGTAGTGGGCGCCGACAAGCAGTCCGACGTCGCCGTATTGAAGATCGACGCGAGCAATCTGCCGACCGTGAAGATCGGCGATCCGCGCCAGAGCAAGGTCGGCCAGTGGGTCGTCGCGATTGGCTCGCCTTACGGTTTCGACAACACGGTGACCTCGGGCATCATCAGCGCGAAGTCGCGCTCGCTCCCTAATGAAAACTACACGCCGTTCATTCAGACCGACGTGCCGGTGAACCCGGGCAATTCGGGTGGCCCGCTCTTCAATCTGCAAGGCGAAGTGATCGGTATCAACTCGATGATCTATTCGCAGACGGGCGGCTTCCAGGGCCTTTCGTTCGCCATCCCGATCAATGAGGCGATCAAGGTCAAGGACGACATCGTCAAGACCGGCCACGTGAGCCGCGGCCGTCTCGGCGTAGCGGTGCAGGGCATGAACCAGACGCTCGCTAACTCGTTCGGCATGCAGAAGCCGCAAGGCGCGCTGGTCAGCTCGGTCGATCCGGGCGGCCCGGCGGCCAAGGGCGGTTTGCAGCCGGGCGACGTGATCCTGTCGGTGAATGGCGAACCGGTCAGCGACTCGTCCGATCTGCCGGCGCAGGTCGCGGGGCTCGCGCCGGGCAGCTCGGCGACCGTGCAGGTCTGGCGCGACAAGACCACCAAGGACCTGAAGGTGACCATCGGCTCGTTGTCGGATGCGAAGGTCGCCTCGGACAAGGCCGATCAGCCGACCCAGTTGCAAGGCCGGCTCGGCGTGGCGGTGCGGCCGCTGACGCCGGAAGAGAAGAGCGGCGCGTCGGTCTCGCACGGTCTGCTGGTGCAGCAATCGGGCGGCGCGGCGGAAAGCGCCGGCATCCAGCCGGGCGACGTGATTCTCGCGGTCAACGGCCGGCCCATTTCGAGCGTCGATCAGCTGAAGCAGATGATCGCCGGTGCCGGCAACAGCATCGCGTTGCTGATCCAGCGCGACAACGCGCAGATCTTCGTGCCGGTCGATCTCGGCTGATGAGTCGCGCGGTCGGGACGGCCCGGTCGCTCGACCGGTTGGAAGTTTGACCGACGCTGCGGCTGATCTCACCGCGAATTGAAGTAATGCTTGCCGGTCCGTTGCAGATACTGCCAGCGGACCGGCAATTTTTATTTGGATCCTCGCACCGAAGAAGGGCGTTGTACGCCAGCCGGCGTGGCGCGCAGCGGTTTTCCAATGACGCGGCGGGCGGCTTGGCACGCAGGTTGCATCTGCCTTGATCCGGGCCCATCGCGGGAAACCGGAGAAGCAGGGATAAGACCTCAACAAGGAGCGAACCGATGAAAACCCAACGCAATCAGCGAAGGATCGTAGCCGCCGCGGTTGCCGCAGCGCTCACGCTCGGTCTGGCGGGTGGCGCATACGCACAGCAGGCAAGCGATACGACCGGCGGCACGACCACCGATGAATCCAGCGCGGGCAACGCCAATGGCGGCGGCCTGCCGCAAATCCAGCAGCAAGGCGATGTCTCGTTCGTGTCGGGCGGCGTCGGTCTCGACGAATCGAAGGCATTGCAGCAGGCGCAAAGCCAGTGGCCACTGTCGCTGCGCTTCACGGGCCCGGGTTCCGACTTTCTCGCCGACGTTCACGTGCGCGTGGTCGACGCGCACAACGGCGAGGTGCTAAGCACTACGTCGCGCGGGCCGTACATGCTTGTCAAATTGCGCCCGGGCCGCTACACGGTGCATGCGCAATACAAGGATCGCGACCAGTCCAAACCGGTGACGATCCCGGCCAAGGGCACCGCCAGGGCTGCGTTCTACTGGAACACGCAATAAGCGCGGCGCCGTTCTGGGCGGCGGTGTGGTTAGCGCCGCACTCCGTGCAGGAAGGCCGCGCAATCGGCCGGACTTTGGTCGATAATGAAGCCACGGGCACCCCCCGTGGCTTTACTGTTTGCACGTCCGCACACCATTACGGAGCCGAGACATGAGCGATGCCTTGACACCTCACGGGAGCCCTGGCGCGAGCACGGGCGGGCACACCATCGTCATCACCGGCAACAGTCACCGGGTGCGCATGATCCACGGCGGCGTAACCATGGCCGATACGCAGGCGGGGCTGACATTGTCGGAAACCGGTCTGCCGGACGTGTTCTATTTCCCGCGTTCGGACGTGAACATGGCCCGGCTCGAACGCTCGACGCACAGCACGCACTGTCCGTTCAAAGGCGACGCGTCGTACTTCCATTTGCGCACGGAAGACGGCCTGATCGAGAACGCCGTGTGGAGTTACGAAACGCCGCTCGAGTCGGCGATGAAGATCAAAGGGTATCTCGCGTTTTACGCATCGCGCGTCGACCGCATCGATCAGACGTCCTGATCCCGCTGTCGCGCGTTCATCGGGGAGGCTGCCATGGAACTGAACGACGCGTTACGGATTCCGCTTGCGCCGTCCGACGTTTGGGAGGCGTTGCAAGATCTCGCGCTACTGCGCGCCAGCCTCGACAACTGCGAGTCGTTCACCCGCCTTGCGCACGGCGAATACGAGCTGATCATGACCGTGCCGCTTGGTCCGCTACGCGCGCGTTATCAGGCGCGTGCCCACGTGGCCGGCCAGGATTCCGGACCGGCGGACGCGCAGCGCCGCACCATCAATTTCAAAGCCCGGGCCGAAGGCATCGGCGCCTTGCGTGGACAGATCGAAGTACGCTTGCGCGCGGACGAAAGCGCGCACGGTGCCGACAGGGAGCGCGGCACGCGGATCGATTACACGATCTGGGCGACTTCGTCCGGCCCGCTCGCGGAATTGCCGACGCGGCAACTCGAAAACGCGCTGCATCAACTGGCGGACGACTTTTTCACCGAGTTCGACGCCGTCGTGCGCGCCAAGCATGGGCAAGGTCCGAATCGCGCGCGGGGTTCAGCGGTGCGTCGGCAGCATGTGTTTCTGCGACCGATCACGCTCGGCGGCATGGCGCGGCGGGTGCGGTCGGATCACGGCAATGCGCTGCCTGGGCGCGCGGCCAGCGCGTCGCACGGAGCCGCGCATGGGGTATCGCATGGGGTTCCGCATCACGAGCCTAGTCCGCACGCGGTCCCGAACTGGGCCTGGGCCGCGATGATCTTTCTGGTCGCGCTGCTGTTGTATGTCGCGCGCTGGGTCAGCGAGCACTGATTCTGGTGGTTTCAGTCGTAGCTGTGGCGCGGGCGGCGGCTAGCGCCGCTGTCGCGCCGATGCGACTACGAAATTCCGGTGGCCTGCTACGAAACGTCGTTAGCTGAGTAGCGCCGCGCTCGCGCATTCACACTCACACGCCGCGAAACTCCCTTCGCCATGCCGATGGCGACGTGCGGAATGCCTCTGCGAAATGTTGCCGTAGCGAAGCGGTCGAGCCGAAGCCCGCGATTCCCGCGATCGCTTCCACCGACTCGTCGGTACTCTCCAGCAATTGCTGCGCGCGAGCCAGTCGCTGCGCCAGCAGCCACGCGCCGACGGTCGTGCCGGTGGCGAGCCGGAAGCGTCGCGTGAACGTGCGGCGGCTCATCAGCGCGCGCCCGGCCAGCGTGTCGAGCGTATGCGGCAATGTCAGATTGCCGCTCACCCAATCGAGCAATCCCGACAGCCGGTCGCCGCGCACATTCGGCGGCATCGGCTGCTGAACGTATTGCGCCTGGCCGCCTTGCCGATGCGGCGGCACCACCAGCCGGCGCGCCACGTGATTTGCCACTTCAGCGCCGCACAGCTTGCGCATCACATGCAGACAGCAGTCGAGGCCGGCGGCGGTGCCGGCCGAGGTCAGTACGTTGCCGTCGTCGACGTAGAGGACGTTGGGGTCGAGGCGCACGCGCGGGTAGCGGCGCGCGAAGTCGTCGGCCCACGCCCAGTGCGTCGAGGCCGGACGGTCGTCGAGGATGCCGGCGGCCGCCAGAACGAACGCGCCCAGACAGAGCCCGACCAGTTGCGCGCCGCGCGCATGGGCGGCGCGCAGCGCGTCGAGCAGCGCGGCGGGCGGCGTTTCGGCCGGGTCGCGCCAACTCGGCACGATGATCGTGTCGGCATCGGCGAGCGCTTCGAGTCCATGCGTGACGGCGATCGAAAAGCCGGCGGTGGTGGTCAGCGCGCCCGTTTCGGCGGCACAGACGCGGAAGTCGAACTCCGGCACGCCGCCGCCGCTGCGGTCTTCGCCGAACACCACGCACGGCACTGAAAGATGGAACGGACTGATGCGGTCGAACGCGACCACCGCGACGACATGGCGGGGCGGTTCGCCGCGTGTCGCGACAGAGGAAGCGGAAGCGGGCGTGGCCATCAGTCACCTCATGAATTCCGACGATGGCCCGATTCTAGCGAATCTTGTCATTCGGGTCGCTGTCGTGAAGTTGGCCGTCGGGGAACAATGCAGTCATCGCCGCTGCTCGTTTCGAGTCCAAACCGGACCCGCCCGCGCGGCCCCCTTTACCCGACCGAGGAGTCTTGCCATGACCACACCGCGCCGTGCGCTGATCGTCATCGACGTGCAGAACGAATACGTGACCGGCGATCTGCCGATCGAATACCCGAACGTGCAAAGCTCGCTCGCCAACATCGGCCGCTCGATGGATGCGGCGCGTGCCGCCGGCGTGCCGGTGGTGGTCGTGCAGAACTTCGCGCCGGCCAGTTCGCCGTTGTTCGCGCGTGGCAGCAGCGGGGCGGAGCTGCATCCGGTGGTGGGCGAGCGGGCTCGCGATCATTACGTGGAAAAGTCGCTGCCAAGCGCTTTCACCGGCACCGATCTCGCCGACTGGCTCGCCGCGCGTCAGATCGACACGCTGACGGTCACCGGCTACATGACCCACAACTGCGATGCATCGACCATCAACCACGCGGTTCACTTGGGGCTCAGCGTCGAATTTCTGCACGACGCGACGGGTTCGGTGCCGTATGAGAACAGTGCGGGTTTCGCCAGCGCGCAGGACATCCACCGGGTGTTCAGCGTGGTACTGCAGTCGCGCTTCGCGGCGGTGGCGAGCACGGACGAGTGGATCTCGGCAGTGCAGAGTGGGGCGCCGTTGGAGCGGGACAATATCTATGCGTCCAACCAGAAGGCAAGGGCCACGCGGGCCGCGGCGTAAAGAGATCGCGGACGGTGGCCGCGCCGAGCGCTGCTATATAAGAAGGCGGTGCTACGGCTCGGCGGATAGAACAAAGTGGAGAATGCGGCATCACGCCGCTGCGCATGAAACAAAGGAGGCGGGTTGCTCACCCGTCCGCCTTTTTGCGTCAACCGCTTTCGTGAAGCAATCGACTAACCGCCGCCGCTCCGCTGTGTACGTCCGTTGCGCAACGCCGGGCTCAGCTTCAGCGCGTCGAACATGCCTTCGACCATCTGCGCGGCATGGGCGCCGAAATCCGTGGCGTCGGGCAGAAACAGCATGTCGCGCAGCGAACCGCTGACAAACGCATGCACCATCGCCGCCGCCAGCTTTGTATCCAGATCCGCGGGCAGTTGCCCTTTGGAGAGGGCGTTGCGCAGACCGCCTTCGATTTTTTTGAGCCCTTCGCGCATGTTGGTCTGATAGCGGACCATCACCGGACCCATTTCCTCGACCAGCTCGCATTTCAGAAACAGGATGTCGAACACGCGCCGGCGACGCGGATCGTTGGCGGTGTCGCGCAGACAGACTGTGCAGATTTCCATCAGACGCCCAAGCGGATCGGGCTCGTTGGGATCTTGCGAGGCGGCTTTGAGTTCGTCCAGCGGCAAAAGCACGCGGTCGAACATTTCAGTGAACAGATCGCTTTTATGCGCGAAGTGCCAGTAGATGGCACCCCGTGTGACGCCGGCGGCCTGCGCGATGTCGGCAAGCGACGTGCGCGATACGCCTTTCTCGAAGAAAACCCGTTCGGCTGCGTCGAGAATACTGTTGCGCGTCTCCAGCGCTTCTTCTTTGGTTCTTCTGACCATATTGTAATGACCTGCCTTGATTGTGGGGTTTTCCCGAGCGTTTTTAAGTACGCCCGATGACAATCCGTCTACGGTTGAGCGAATTGCGAAGCAATCTTGCAAGCCCCCCGCCAGCAAGAGATGTAAATGCACTTTTACATGCATTCGTGAATGTATATATAATAGCATCCCACGATCGGATAGCCCAAGCCGTGACGAAACGTTAATATCCGTCACTGTTGCCTTTCAAAACGCTCTTCGCGCCGTGCCCAGACGGGCGGCGCCGTGCGGCATTTCCCCGGTATGGCGCATTTCGCATCAGGATGCCCTGCAGGTTCGGTTTGCGTCCGCGGGTGTCCGGTCAAGCGTCGCAAGACGCATGTGTGCGCTGTCGTCCCCGGGGTAGGGATGCGCGCACTTTTTCATTCTCAGTCTTTGACAGAGGTCGCTCCATGCGCGTCGAACGGGTTCCATTCCGCTTAATTAGTGCCGCGACGGCTGCCGTATTGCTGGCAGCGTGCGGACCAAAACAATCTGCCCCGCCGCAACAAACGCCGGAAGTTGGCGTCGTCACCGTTCAGCCGACGGCCGTGCCCGTCGTCACCGAATTGCCCGGCCGCACCAGTGCCTTCCTCGTCGCGCAAGTGCGCGCGCGGGTCGACGGCATCGTGTTGCGCCGCGAATTCACGGAAGGCGGCCAGGTCAAAGCGGGTCAACGTCTGTACAAGATCGATCCGGCGCCGTACATCGCCACGCTGAATAACGCCAAGGCGACGCTGGCGAAGGCGCAGGCCAACCTCGTCTCGACCACGGCGCAGGCCAATCGCTACAAGGTGCTGGTTGCCGCCAACGCGGTCAGCAAGCAGGACTACGACAACGCGGTGGCTTCGGAAGGCCAAGGCGCGGCTGACGTCGCCGCGGGCAAGGCGGCGGTCGACACGGCGCAGATCAACCTGGGTTACACGGATGTGGTTTCGCCGGTGACCGGCCAGGTCGGCATCTCGCAGGTCACGCCGGGCGCCTACGTGCAGGCAAGCGCCGCCACGTTGATGGCCACCGTGCAGACACTGGATCCGGTCTATGTGGACCTGACGCAATCGAGCCTCGACGGACTGAAGCTGCGCCGCGACATGCAGGAAGGGCGTCTGAAGACGACGGGTCCGGACGCCGCCAAGGTGTCGCTGATTCTCGAAGACGGCCGCACCTATTCGGAGAAGGGCAAGCTGCAGTTCACCGACGTGACGGTCGACCAGGGCACCGGTTCGGTCACCGTGCGCGCGATCTTCAAGAACGCGGACAAGGTGCTGCTGCCGGGCATGTTCGTGCGCGCGCGCATCGAAGAGGGCGTCAACGAGAGCGCGCTCCTCGTGCCGCAAGTCGGCGTCACGCACGACCAGAAGGGTCAGCCGACCGCGCTGGTCGTCGGTAACGACAACAAGGTCGTGTTGCGTCAGTTGGTCACTTCGGGCACGTACGGTTCGAACTGGGTGGTCGAAAGCGGCTTGAATCCGGGCGACCGTGTGGTCGTGCAGGGCACCGACAAGGCGAAACCCGGCATGCAGGTCAAGACCGTTGCCGCGCAACTTCCCGCCACACCCGCTTCCGGCGCAGCTGCTCAGGGCGCGCCGGCCGCCAGCGGTGCTGCGCAGACGGCACAACCTGCCTCCGCCGCATCGGGCGCGCAATAACAGGGAGCCCGCCTCATGGCAAAGTTCTTCATTGATCGCCCGATTTTTGCATGGGTGATCGCCATTATTCTGATGCTCGCGGGTATCGCGTCGGTCTTCACGTTGCCGATCGCGCAGTACCCGACCATCGCGCCGCCGGCCGTGCAGATCAGCGCAACGTACCCGGGCGCATCGGCGAAGACGGTGGAAAACACCGTCACGCAGGTGATCGAGCAGCAGATGAGTGGTCTCGACCACTTGCTGTATCTGTCGTCCACCTCGGACGACTCGGGTACGGCCACAATTACGCTGACGTTCGCGGCCGGCACCAATCCTGACATCGCGCAGGTGCAGGTGCAGAACAAGCTGCAGCTGGCCACGCCGCTCCTGCCGCAAGCCGTGCAGCAGTTGGGCACCAAGGTCACGAAGTCGAGCAGCAGCTTCCTGCTGGTCATGGCGTTCGTGTCCGAAGACGGCAGCATGAACAAGTACGACCTGGCGAACTACGTCGCGTCGAACATTCAGGATCCGGTCAGCCGTATCGACGGCGTGGGCACGGTAACGCTGTTCGGCTCGCAGTACGCCATGCGGATCTGGCTGGACGCGAACAAGCTGACCAACTTCGGCCTCACGCCGGTAGACGTCGAAACCGCGTTGCAAGCGCAGAACGTGCAGGTCGCGGGCGGTTCGCTCGGCGGCACGCCGTCGGTGCCGGGCCAGGTGTTGCAGGCCACCATCACGGAAGCCACGCTGCTCAATACGCCTGAACAGTTTGGCGACGTGCTCCTCAAGGTGAACCCGGACGGTTCGCGGGTCCGTATCAAGGACGTGGGCCGCATCGAACTGGGTGGCGAAAACTACAACTTCGACACCAAGTACAACGGTCAGCCGACGGCCGGCTTTGGTATTCAGCTCGCTACCGGCGCGAATGCGCTCGCTACCGCCAAGGCGGTGCGCGCGAAGGTCGCCGAACTGTCGAAGTACTTCCCGCACGGTCTGGTGGTGCAGTACCCGTACGACACCACGCCGTTCGTGCGGCTGTCGATCGAAGAAGTGGTCAAGACGCTGCTCGAAGGTATCGTGCTGGTGTTCCTGGTCATGTACCTGTTCCTGCAGAACCTGCGCGCCACGCTGATCCCGACGATCGCCGTGCCGGTGGTGCTGCTGGGCACGTTCGCGGTCATGGGCCTGGTGGGCTTCTCGATCAACACGCTGTCCATGTTCGGGCTGGTGCTGGCCATCGGCTTGCTGGTGGACGATGCGATCGTGGTGGTGGAAAACGTCGAGCGGGTGATGCAGGAGGAGGGCTTATCGCCTCGCGATGCAACCCGCAAGGCCATGGATCAGATTACCGGCGCGCTGGTCGGCGTCGCGCTCGTGCTGTCGGCGGTGTTCGTGCCGGTGGCGTTCTCGGGCGGTTCGGTCGGCGCGATTTACCGGCAGTTCTCGCTGACGATCGTGGCGGCCATGGTGCTGTCCGTGCTGGTCGCGTTGATTCTGACGCCGGCATTGTGCGCGACGATTCTCAAGCCGATCGAGAAGGGGCATCAGGAAAGAACCACCGGTTTCTTCGGCTGGTTCAACCGCACCTTCAACAAGAGCCGCGACAAGTATCACTCGGGCGTGCACCACGTGATCAAGCGCTCGGGCCGTTGGCTGATCATCTATATGGTGGTGATCTTCGCGGTCGGCCTGCTGTTCGTGAAGTTGCCGAAGTCGTTCCTGCCTGACGAAGACCAGGGCACGATGTTCGTGCTGGTGCAAACGCCGTCGGGCTCGACGCAGGAAACCACGGCGCGCGCGTTGAAGGACGTGTCCGACTATCTGCTCAACACCGAGAAGAGCATCGTCGAATCGACCTTCACCGTGAACGGCTTCAGCTTCGCCGGTCGCGGCCAGAACGCGGGCCTCGTGTTCGTGCGGATGAAGGATTACTCGCAACGTCAGCACTCGGATCAGAAGGTGCAGGCGTTGGTGGGCCGTCTCTTCATGCACTTCGGCAGCTACAAGAACGCGCTGGTGTATCCGGTGAATCCGCCGTCGATTCCTGAACTCGGCACGGCCGCGGGCTTCGACTTCGAATTGCAGGATCGCGCGGGCGTCGGTCACGAAAAGCTGATGGAAGCACGCAACATGTTGCTGGGCATGGCGGCGAAAGATCCGACGCTGGCTCAGGTGCGTCCGAACGGCTTGAACGACACGCCGCAGTTCAAGGTGGATATCGACCACGAGAAGGCTTCGGCGCTCGGCGTGTCGCTGTCCGCGATCGACCAGACGTTCTCGATCGCGTGGGCGTCGCAGTACGTGAACAACTTCCTCGATACCGACGGCCGGATCAAGAAGGTGTATCTGCAAGGCGATGCTCCGTTCCGTATGAAGCCGGAAGACCTGAACGCGTGGTACGTGCGCAATACCGCGGGTGGCATGGTGCCGTTCTCGTCGTTCGCCAGCGGCACGTGGACCTACGGTTCGCCGAAGCTGGAACGCTACAACGGTATTTCCGCGGTGGAAATCCAGGGCGCGGCGGCACCGGGCAAGTCGACCGGTCAGGCCATGACGGCCATGGAAGCGCTCGTGACGAAGCTGCCGGCGGGTGTCGGCTACGAGTGGACGGGTCTGTCGCTGCAGGAACGCCAGTCCGGTTCGCAGGCGCCGATTCTGTACGGCATCTCGATCCTCGTCGTGTTCCTGTGTCTCGCGGCGCTGTATGAAAGCTGGTCGATCCCGTTCTCGGTGATCATGGTGGTGCCGCTCGGCGTGATCGGCGCACTGCTGGCCGCTACGCTGCGCGGACTCGAGAACGACGTGTTCTTCCAGGTGGGTCTGCTGACCACGGTGGGTCTGTCGGCGAAGAACGCGATTCTGATCGTGGAATTCGCCCGCGAGCTGCAGCAGGGTGAGGGCATGGGGCCGATCGAGGCTGCGCTGGAAGCAGCGCGTCTGCGGTTGCGTCCGATTCTGATGACCTCGCTCGCGTTCATTCTCGGCGTGATGCCGCTCGCGATCAGTAACGGCGCGGGTTCGGCTAGCCAGCACGCGATCGGTACCGGCGTGATCGGCGGGATGTTGACGGCGACCTTCCTCGCCATTTTCATGATCCCAATGTTCTTCGTCGTGATCCGCGCGAAATTCGGCGGTGAGAAGGAAGACCCGGATGAGGCGCTCGCACACTACAACCAGCACCATCCGCATGATCCGCAAGGCGGCGGTTCAACTGGCGGGTCGGCGGATGAAGGCTCGGGCAAGGACGGACATTGAGATGCAAAAACACTCTCTGATTGCAGTGGCGGTCGCGCTGTTCGCCGCAGGGTGCACGATGGCGCCGAAGTACGAGCGTCCGGCTCCGCCCACGACGAGCACCTTCCCGACCGGTGGCGTGTACGACACGCAGCCGGGCGCGACCCAGCCGGGCGCGAGCCAGACTGACGCGACCCAGGCGGGCAAGCAACAGCCCGGCGCGACGAATGCTGCGCGTAGCGCCAATGACCAGGCGGCGGTCGATATCGGCTGGCGCGATTTCTTCATCGATCCGCGCATGCAGCGGTTGATCGAGATCGCGCTGAAGAACAACCGCGATCTGCGCGTGTCGGTGCTGAACATGCAGGCGTCGGCGGCGCAGTACCGGATCGTTCGCGCTGGGCTGCTGCCGACGCTCGACGCCGCGGCTTCGCAAAGCAAGCAGCGTACGCCGAAGGATCTGTCGGTCGCGGGGCAGACGATTACCAACACGTATTCGGTCGGCCTGAACGCTTCGTGGGAAATCGACTTCTTCGGGCGGATTCAGAGCCTGAAGGATCAGGCGTTGGCGCAATACCTGGCTACGACTCAGGCGCGCAAGGCAGCGGAAATCTCGCTGGTCTCGCAGGTGGCGACCCAGTACATGACCGTGCTCGAACTCGACGATCTGTTGAAGGTCACGCAGAACACGCTGAAGACCTCGCAGGAATCGTATCGGATCGCCAAGCTGCAGTTCGACAACGGCACCGGTTCGGAACTGGATCTGCGTCAGTCGCAAACCGTGGTCGAGCAAGCTTTGGCTAACCTGCAGCAGCAGCTGCGTCTGCGCGCACAAGCGGATAACGCGCTCGTGCTGCTGATCGGCGAGCCGTTGCCGGACGATCTGCCGCCGGGCATGACGTTGGACAACCAGAATCTCCTCACGGATATTCCGGCGGGTCTGCCTTCCGATCTGCTGACGCGTCGTCCGGACATCATGGAGGCCGAAGAGAATCTGCTGGCCGCCAACGCGAACATCGGCGCGGCGCGCGCGGCGTTCTTCCCGAAGGTTTCGCTGACCGGCAGCTTCGGTACGCTGAGCCCGTCGCTCGGCGGTCTGTTCAAGCCGGGTTCGGCGGCGTGGAGCTTCGCGCCGTCGATCACGCTGCCGATCTTCGAGGGCGGCGAGAATCTCGCCAACCTCGATCTCGCCAACATCCAGAAGAAAGTCCAGATCGCCACGTATGAAAAAGCGATCCAGTCGGCCTTCCGCGATGTGGCAGACGCCTTGGCGGCGCGTGGCACGTACGATCAGCAGATCCAGGCGCTGGAGCGCAACACCTTCGCCGAACAGCGCCGGCTGGATCTGTCGAACCTGCGTTATACGAACGGTGTCGACAGCTATCTGACGGTGCTGACCGCGCAGACCGATCTGTATTCGTCGCAGCAGTTGCTGGTCACCGCGCGCATGGAACGTCTGCAGAACCTGGTGACGTTGTATCAGGTACTCGGCGGCGGCTGGATCGAACACAACGGCGAGCAGCCGCGTCCGGCCGATGCACCGGTTGACTATGGCGCGGCGAGCGCGCCGGTGGCGGCTTCGGCGGCCACGGTGGGTTAAGACTTGATGTAGCTTCAGGTGCGTAGAGCAGGTTTCAGTTTCAGAAAAGCCGCCCTACGCAGCCCGCCATAAAAAAACGCCACGGCATGCCGTGGCGTTTTTTTTATCCGCAGCGCTCACGCGATATCTCGCTCGCGCGGCGCGTGGTTGTGTGCTGCTCAGTGCACGTCAACTGCGCGCAACATGTCGTCGCCGCGCGGTTCGTCGCCGCCGCGTCCGTCGAAATCATGCCCGGCGCTGCGAATTTCGCACCTTGCCTTCTTCTCGCTCTTCACGCCGTTGAAGATCAGATTCAGCACGACCGCCGACACCGAAGCCAGCAGAATCCCGCTATGCAACAGCGGCGAGAGAGCCGGCGGCAGCTTCGAGAAGAAGTGCGGCGACACCACCGGCACGAGACCCAGGCCGATACTGACCGCGACGATGAACAGGTTGTGGTGGTTCTTCACGAAGTCGACCTTCGACAGCACCTTGATGCCGTTCGCCGCGACCATGCCGAACATCACGATGCCCGCGCCGCCGAGCACGAAAGCCGGCACGGACGCGACCACTTGCGCCATCTTCGGGAACAGGCCCAGCAGCACCAGAATCACGCCGCCCATCGCGCAGACAAAGCGGCTCTTCACGCCGGTCACGCCGATCAGGCCGACGTTCTGCGAGAACGAGGTATGCGGAAACGAGTTGAAGATGCCGCCGATCAATGTGCCGAGGCCGTCGACGCGCAGACCGCGCACCAGCGTCTTCTGATCGACCGGACGATCCACCATGTCGCCGACCGCGAGGAACATGCCGGTCGATTCGATGAAGGTGACGAACATCACGGTGACCATCGTCGCGATCGACAGCGGATCGAAGTGCGGCAGGCCGAAGTGGAACGGCATGACGAAGCCGACCCACGGCGCGTGCGTGACACCTTCCATGTTGACGCGGCCGATCGCCAACGCGATCACGAAGCCGGCGACAATGCCGAGCAGCACCGAGATATTGGCGAGGAAGCCCTTGGCGAACTTGTTGATCAGCAGAATCAGCATCAACACGGTCAGCGAGAGGCCGAGATAGATCGGATTGCCGTAATCAGGATTGCCCACGCCACCGGCCGCCCAGTTGATGCCGACTTCCATCAGCGACAAACCGATCACCGAGATCACCACGCCGATCACGACCGGCGGGAAGAACCGCAGCAATTTGCCGACTGCGGGCGCGAGCAGAATCCCGACGACACCGGCCGCGATAGTCGAGCCGAAGATGTCGAGAATGCCGAGTGAGGGATTGGTGCCGATCGCGACCATCGGACCGACGGCCGCGAACGTGCAGCCCATGATGACCGGCAGACGGATGCCGAAAATCCACAGACCGAGCGTCTGAATCAGCGTGGCGATGCCGCAGGAAAACAGATCGGCGCTGATCAGGAACGCGATCTGGTCTTTCGGCAACTTGAGCGCCGCGCCAATGATCAGCGGTACCGCGACGGCACCGGCATACATCACCAGAACGTGCTGAATGCCGAGCGTGAGCAACTGGCCTGCGGGCAGTCGTTCGTCGCACGGGTGAACCGTGTTCGATTGCATATCGTCTGTCTCCACCATCTGAGTTTTTGGGATGGCTCCAAGGTATCGGGGACTAAAAAGCACAACAAGACCACTGGGGCCTATTCCGGCATTCCCGGTGACGATATGCGTAGGGGCCGTTTGAAAGCCAAAAGAAATGCGCGGACCTGGTCCATCGGCGGTCAGCCCCTTGCAGTGGCGATGTGAGGCTGTGCGTCGCGCGAGTCCAGATTGACGCGATATGTGTGAGAATCAATGAGGTGTATCTCGCTCACCGCATAGTCCTGTTTTGAGGTGGCTCGCGGCGCGGGTGGGTTAACCCGCGATTCGCGATTTTCGGCGTGCGTTTGGGCGCGATTCTCAAGCGCTGCGCCGGTGCGGAAAAATACGCTTTTCGGGCAGCTTTCGCGTGCTCATATCCATCCTCAATTTGACGCTCTATCGCCCATGAGTTTTCTCGGCATCGACCTCGGCACCGGTTCCCTCAAAATCGCAATCGTCGACGAAAACGGTCGCGAGCAGGCGGTGGCGAGCGTCGCTTATCCCATCGAAACGCCGCAGGCGGGTTGGGCGGAGACATCGGTGCAAACTTGGTGGCGCGCGCTATGCGAAGCCGCCGCGCGTTTGCCCGACGAATTGCGCCGCGATGTGCGGGCCATCGGATTTTCCGGACAGATGCACGGTGTCGTGCTGATCGACGCAGCCGGCGAGGCCGTGCGGCCCGCCATGCTGTGGCCCGACACGCGCGCGCTGGCGTTGCTCGATGCGTGGCCTGAGCCGCAACCGAATCCGGTTGCGCCGGGCATGGCGGGTCCGCTGCTGCGCTGGATCGTGTTGCACGAACCGCAGTCCGCGAGCCGCACGCGCTGGGCGCTGCAACCGAAAGACTGGCTGCGCGTCGCGTTGGGCGGCGCGGTGGCGACCGATCCCTCCGACGCCTGCGCGACCGCGCTCGCCGATCCGGCCGGCGTGTGGGACGCGGCGTTGCTCGATCGGCTCGAGATTCCGCGCGAGTGGTTCGCGCCGCTGGCGCCATCCTATGCGGCGGGTGGCGTGTTGTCGGAGAAGGCGGCGCAGGCGCTGGGTTTGCGCGCCGGCATCGTGCTCGCGACCGGCGCTGCCGATACGCCTTGCGCCGCGCTCGGCAGCGGACTGGCGCACGACGGCGACGCATTGCTGACCACCGGCACCGGCGGACAGATCGTCGTGCTGGCCGAGCACGCGCCCGCGGCGGTCAAGGGCTTGCATCGTTATCGCGCGGCGAGCGATCACTGGTATCGGATGGCGGCGATGCAGAACGTCGGCATCGCGCTCGAACGCACGCGCGGGTGGCTGTCGTATGAATGGGCCGATGCGTATCGTGATGCGTTCGGTGACGCGACCAACGCGACCAATACGACCAATGTGGCCAATGCGACTAGCGCAATCAGCGCATTCAACGCGACCAACGCATCCAGCGCATCCAGCGCGAACACAGCGGCGGCATCCGGTCTCACGTTCTTGCCGTACCTCACAGGCGAACGCACGCCCTGGCTCAACCCGATGGCGCGCGGCGGCTGGCTCGGCCTCGCGCTCGATCACACACGCGGCACGATGATGCGCGCCGCGTTCGAAGGCGTCGCGTTCTCGCTGCGCGCCGGACTCGACGCGATTCGCGCGAGCGGCGCGACGGTGACGGCGTTGAAGCTGGCGGGCGGCGGTTCCGTCGACGCCCGCTGGCGCCAGTTGCTCGCCGATGCGCTGAATGTCGAGCTGCACGCGGTCGATTGTCCGAACGCCGCGCCGCGTGGCGCGGCGATTCTCGGCGGCCTCGCGAGCGGGCACTGGCACGCGCGCGATCTCGCCGCGCTCGCGCCGGGCGCGACGCGTGTTGCGGGTCCGCAAGGCGACGCGGCGCTTGCCGAACGCTATGCGCGCTTTCTCGATCTCTACGGACGAGTCGAAACATGGTTCGCTGATACGCCGTCGCGATGAGCGAATGTCATGTCAGGTTCAGACAATGCCGTGACGCACTTTGCAATACCATTACGTTCTCCGCGCGCTAAGGTATAGCTCGGCGCATTGCGCCGCGTGGCAATGACTGCCTCAGTGGCGCACGAACCAACCGCAGCACCGAATCGCAACACATGCGCGCCGCAACGTAGCCCGCCGCGACGCGCCTTGCCTCGACAGACTCACAGGAGCATTCACGATGAAGACCAAAGCAGCAATCGCATGGAAAGCTGGCGCGCCGTTGACGATCGAAGAAGTCGATCTGGAAGGGCCGCGCGCCGGTGAAGTCCTGATCGAAGTGAAGGCCACGGGCATCTGCCATACCGATTACTACACGCTCTCCGGCGCGGACCCGGAAGGCATCTTCCCGGCGATTCTTGGGCACGAAGGCGCGGGCGTGATCGTCGATACCGGTCCCGGTGTCGGCACGCTGAAGAAAGGCGATCACGTCATTCCGCTGTACACGCCGGAATGCCGTCAGTGCAAGTTCTGCCTGTCGCGCAAGACCAATCTCTGTCAGGCGATTCGTTCGACGCAGGGCAAGGGTTTGATGCCTGATGCGACCTCGCGCTTCTCGCTCGACGGCAAGCCGCTGTTTCACTACATGGGCACGTCCACGTTTTCGAACTACATCGTCGTGCCGGAAATCGCGGTAGCGAAGGTGCGTGAAGACGCGCCGTTCGACAAGATCTGCTACATCGGCTGCGGCGTGACGACCGGTGTCGGTGCGGTCGTGTATTCAGCCAAAGTGGAAGCTGGCGCGAATGTCGTGGTGTTCGGTCTTGGCGGCATCGGCTTGAATGTGATCCAGGGCGCGAAGATGGTCGGCGCGGACAAGATCATCGGTGTGGACATCAATCCGGGACGTGTCGAACTGGCGAAGAAGTTCGGCATGACGCACTTCATCAACCCGAACGAAGTCGAGAACGTGGTCGATCACATCGTGCAACTCACCGATGGCGGCGCGGACTATTCGTTCGAATGTATCGGCAACACGAAGGTGATGCGTCAGGCGCTCGAATGCACGCACAAGGGCTGGGGCCAGTCGTTCATCATCGGCGTGGCGGCGGCGGGCGAGGAGATCAGCACGCGTCCGTTCCAGCTGGTGACGGGCCGCGAGTGGAAGGGCTCGGCGTTCGGTGGCGCGCGCGGCCGCACCGACGTGCCGAAAATCGTCGACTGGTACATGGAAGGCAAGATCAATATCGACGATCTGATCACGCACCGTCTGCCGCTCGAACGCATCAACGAGGGCTTCGATCTGATGAAGAAGGGCGAGTCGATCCGCTCGGTCGTGCTGTACTGAACCGGGAGGCCTGGCATGTTCGAACTCTTGTCGTCACACGCCTGTCATGGCGGCGAGCAGCGCATCTATCGGCACGACTCGCAGACCATCGGTCTGTCGATGCGCTTCTCCATCTATCTGCCGCCGCAGGCCTTGCAGGCCAATGCGAACGTACCCGCGCTGTTCTATCTCGCGGGTCTCACGTGCACGGAAGAAACCTTTCCGGTCAAGGCCGGCGCACAGCGTTTCGCGGCGCAGCACGGTATCGCGCTGATCGCGCCGGATACCAGTCCGCGCGGCGCGGGCGTGCCGGGCGAAAGCGCGGCGTGGGACTTCGGCGTGGGCGCGGGCTTTTACGTCGATGCCACACAGCAGCCGTGGGCGCAGCACTATCGGATGTACTCATACGTGCGTGACGAGCTGCGCGAAACGGTGCTCGCGAATCTGCCGGTGGACGGCGCGCGTTTGGGCATCTTCGGGCATTCCATGGGCGGTCACGGCGCGTTGATGCTCGCGTTGCGCAATCCGGAGATCTATCGGTCGGTGTCGGCGTTCGCGCCGATTGCCGCACCTTCACAGTGCCCGTGGGGCGTGAAGGCGTTCAGCGGCTATCTGGGCGAAGACCGTGAAGCGTGGAAGCAGTACGACGCAAGCGAACTGGTGGCGCATGCGTCGCGCAAATTTTCGGCGGGGATTCTGGTCGATCAGGGTCTCGCGGATCAGTTCCTCGCGGAGCAACTGAACCCGGATGTGTTCGAAGCCGCCTGTCAGGCCGCAGGTCAACCGCTGACGCTGCGCCGTCATGCGGGCTACGATCACGGCTATTACTTCATCTCGACGTTCATCGAAGATCATCTCGCGCATCACGCGAAGGTGCTGCTCGGCTGAAGTCTCGCAGGACGATGATGGCGGTGTGCAGATGCGATGCCGCCATCGTCCCTGGAGATTCAATGCCGTCTCAACAGACTCCCGCCGTACACCACCGCCGACAGCACGGTGATCCAGAAGCTCGTCGGCCAATCGGTGTAGAACGCGAGTGTCAGACCGAGCCACGCTTGCAGCAGCGCAAACACAGCGGCAAGCACGAGGCCGGCTGAAAGCCGCGTCGTCATGTTTTGCGCGGCGGCGGCCGGGCCGACCATCAGCGTGAACACCAGCAGCACGCCGACGATCTGCGTACACGCCGCCACGGCCAGCGCGGCAATCGCGAGAAACAGCACGGACACGAGGCGCAACGACACGCCCTTGGCTTCGGCCAGTTCTGGCTGCAACGAAGCGAACAGCAGCGGCCGCATGATCGCCGCGAGCGCCAGCAAACTCACGACGCCCAAACCCGCCAGCACGCCGAGCGTCGACGCGTTCACGCCAAGCACGTTGCCGAACAGCAGCGCGGTGACCTGAGTCGCATACGCGGTGAAGAAGTGCAGAAACAGCAAGCCGAAACCGAGCGACAGCGAGAGGATCACGCCGATCGCCACATCGCGTCCGGCGAGGCGTTCGCCGAGCGCGCCCATGCCGACGCCCGCTGCGAGCGTGAAGCCGATCATCCCCCAGATCGGCGAGATGCCAATCAGCACCGCGCCGGTCGCGCCGGTGAAGCCGACGTGCGAGAGCGCATGGCCCGCGAAGGTCTGTCCGCGCATCACCAGAAAATAGCCCACCACGCCGGCCAGCACCGCGACGATCCCCGACGCCGCGAATGCGTTCACCATGAAATCGTATTCAAACATCGTGCGTGTGTCCGTCGCGTGAGTCGTGCTGATGTGAGTGGCCGTGCGCGTGGCCATGCGAATGGGAATGCGCGTGGCTGTGCCCGCCGTTCTCGTCGTGTTCGTGCTCGTGATCGTGCTTTTCCACTTCGACGTCGCCCGACATCACGAAGATGCGTCCGTTCACGCGCATGACGTCGATCGGCGAGCCGTAGAGGCGCGACAGGACCGGCCGGGTGATCACTTCGTCGACGGTGCCGAGCGCCGCCACGCCGCTGCCGAGATACAGCACACGATCGAGTGCGTGCAGCAGCGGGTTCAGTTCATGCGCCGAAAACAGCACGGCGATGCCGAGTTCCTGCTGCACGCGCCGCACGAGTTCGACCACGCTCTTCTGATGATGCGGATCGAGGCTGATCAGCGGCTCGTCGAGCAGCAGCAATTTCGGGTTGCCGAGCAGGCATTGTGCGAGCAGCAGCCGCTGACGCTCGCCGCCCGACAGTTCCGACAAAGGCCGCTCTGCCAGCTTGCGGCCGCCGACCAGATCGAGCACACGCTCGACATCGGCGCGCGTGGCGGCGTCCGCATGCGGCAGACCCCAGCGATGGCCGTCGGCGGCCATCGCGACGAAGTCGCGGCCACGCACGCGGCGTCCGGCCAAAGCGCTGCGCGTCTGCGGCATATAACCGATCGACGCGTTGCCGCGCTCGACCGGTTGCCCCAGCACGCGGATCGTGCCTTGGGCGGCAGGCACGAGGCCGAGCACGGCGCGCATCAGCGTTGTCTTGCCCGCGCCGTTGGGTCCGAGCACGCCGATGAATTCGCCCTGGTTCACCACGAAGCCGGTGTCGCGCAGAATCGTGCGGTCTCCGAGTTCGAGCGTCACGTGTTCGAGTTCGAGCACGGGTGCGGTGGTGGGAACACGCGCTGGCGCGCTGCGGCCAGTCTGGGTCATTGGGTTTTTCCTTTCGCGCCTGAAGCTGCTGCTGCGTTTGCGCCGCCTGCGCCGTTCGCATCGCCCGCGGCCAGCGCCGTGCCCAGCGCGTCGAGCTGCGTCAGCATCCACGTCTGATAGGTCTTGCCGGCCGGTTCGGTCTCGGTGACGCTCATGGTCGGCACCTTCGATTGCTGCGCGAGCTTCAACATGCGTTTGGTCAGGGCCTCGGTTGCCTGGCTGTTATAGATCAGAACACGGACGCGCTTCTCGCGCAGATCGCGTTCGAACGCGGCGATATCGGCCGCGCTCGCTTCGGTGTCGTTCATGGTGGCGAGCTGGAAGCGCAGATTGCGCATGGTCAGGCCCACCGCGTCGGACATGTAGCCGAACACCGGCTCGGTCGCCGTGACCGGCACGCCCGCGTAACGGCCATGCAGCTCGGCGACCTTGGCGTCGACCGGTTTCAGCGAATCGAGAAACTTCGCGAGGTTCGCATCGTACGCCGACTTGTGCGCCGGGTCAGCGGCGACGAGCGCGTCGCTCACCGCGCGCGCCACTTTCGGCATGGTCGCCGGGTCGTACCAGAGGTGCGGATTGTCGCCGCCTTTCTTGCCAACGAGATCGGCTGCGACGATCGTGACGCGCTTCGAGCCCTTCGACGCCGCCAGCAACTTTGCCATCCACGGATCGTAGTCGGCGCCGTTGTAGACCACAAGGCTCGCATGCTGCAACGCACGCGCGGTCTTCGGGCTGGCTTCGAACAGATGCGGGTCCTGGTCTGGATTGCTGAGGATGCTCATCACGTCGACGCGATCGCCGCCCAGTTGCTGCACCACGTCGCCATAAAAATTCTCCGCTGCGACCACAGGGATTTTTGCATCCGCGGCCATCGCGGCGTGGCCGAACGCGAACACCGCGGCGCTTACGGCGACGTACTGCGACAGCTTCAGCGCGCGCCGCGCCCCGTTCAACATCGAGCCGAATTTCTTCATTGTTGTGTCCTGCTGCGTGAGAGTTGAATGAATCACAGACGTTAGGAAGGGCGCGCCGGCTCTAGGCGGGCTTTGTGCCGATGGAAGCACCGGCAGGCCGCGCCGCGCGGGCACACAGCGCGCACAGACCGCTCAGTTCGACCACCTGCCGATGCACTTCGAAACCATGTGCGGGCGCGCTATGCGACAACTGTTCGGCGAGGTCGTCACCGGGAATTTCGACGGTCGCGCCGCAGCCGTCACACATCAGAAACTGGCTGCGATGCGGCACACCGACTTCGCAGCAGGCCACGAACGCGTTCTTCGATTCGATCCGATGCACAAAGCCATGCGCGAGCAGAAAGTCGAGCGCGCGATACACGGTTGTGGGCGGAACACGGCCGCGTGCCGGCTCGAGCGCATCCAGCAATTCGTAAGCGCCGACCGGCCGCTCGCTCGCGACGATCGCCGCATACACCTGACGACGCAGCGGCGTCAGCGCGAGCCCGTGCAACGCGGCATGCGCTTCGGCATGCGCGAGCCGTACGGCATGGTGTTCTGCAGTCGATGTGGCCATCGGCGGAGGCTCCTGACGAAATGGCAATCAAGCGAAATCGCAACCAATCGGCTTCGAAGCGAAGCGAGGTCGCAATGATATAACGTATCTCGAAATTTTGTCAGCGGGGCGAGCAGAAAGCAGATTGGCTGTCTTCGATTTCTCGTACTAGCGTTGTTCGAGGCAGATGAGTGGTGCCGGAATCCTGCCGCGCTGCACCATCGAAATCTGCTCGGGCGCCTTGACATGGCCCGGTGCGTATCCGATCATTCGATCACTAACAGAGCAATTGTTCGCGCAATGGGCGTTCGCTCACCGCGCCTCAAGAAGCAAAACGAACCGGAGACGAGCAGTGGCGGCACGATTGCAAGACAAGGTGGCCATTCTGACGGGCGCGGCAAGCGGAATCGGTGAAGCCGTGGCTCGCCGGTATCTGGACGAAGGCGCGCGCTGCGTGCTGGTCGATGTGAAGCCGGCGGACACTTTCGGCGATACATTGCGCGCCGCTTACGGCGAGCGCGTGCTGAGCGTGAGCGCCGACGTCACGCGCCGCGAGCATATCCAGCGCATCGTGGCGAGCGCGCTGGAGCGCTTCGGTCAAATCGACATCCTCTTCAACAACGCGGCGCTCTTCGACATGCGCCCGATCCTCGACGAATCCTGGGACGTATTCGACCGTCTTTTTGCGGTCAACGTGAAGGGCATGTTCTTCCTGATGCAAGCCGTGGCACAAAAGATGGTCGAGCAGGGCCACGGCGGCAAGATCATCAATATGTCGTCGCAAGCCGGACGGCGCGGCGAGGCGCTCGTGTCGCACTACTGCGCGACCAAGGCGGCCGTGCTCAGCTACACGCAATCCGCGGCATTGGCGCTCGCACCGCACAAGATCAATGTGAACGGCATCGCGCCGGGCGTCGTCGATACACCGATGTGGAACGAAGTCGACGCGCTCTTCGCCCGCTATGAAAACCGTCCGCTCGGCGAAAAAAAACGCCTCGTCGGAGAAGCGGTGCCGCTAGGCCGCATGGGTGTGCCGGACGATCTGACCGGTGCCGCTCTGTTCCTCGCGTCGGCGGACGCCGACTACATCACCGCGCAAACCCTGAACGTCGACGGCGGCAACTGGATGAGCTGAGTCCGCGCCGTTCATCGTCATTTTCGTAGAACAAACGCTGCATTACATAACGTACGAGAAAGGAGACAACACATGAAACCAACTCTCAAAACCACGCTAAAGGCGGTCAGTGCCGGCGCTGTCGCATGCTTTGCATTGAACGCGTCGGCGGCCACGGTGACGATCGCCACGCTAAACAATCCGGACATGATCGAGCTGAAGAAGCTCTCGCCCGAATTCGAAAAGGCGAATCCGGATATCAAGCTGAACTGGGTGATTCTCGAAGAAAACGTGCTGCGTCAGCGCGCCACCACCGATATCACGACAGGCAGCGGCCAGTTCGACGTGATGACGATCGGCGCGTACGAAACGCCGCAATGGGGCAAGCGCGGCTGGCTCACGCCGCTCACGAATCTGCCGGCTGATTACGATCTGAACGACGTCGTGAAGACGGCCCGCGACGGCCTCTCGAGCGGCGGCCAGTTGTATGCGCTGCCGTTCTACGTCGAAAGCTCGATGACGTATTACCGCAAGGACCTGTTCGCGGCCAAGGGTCTGAAGATGCCCGATCAGCCGACCTACGACCAGATCGCGCAATTCGCCGACAAGCTCACCGACAAGGCCAACGGCATCTACGGCATCTGTCTGCGCGGCAAGGCGGGCTGGGGCGAGAACATGGCGTACGGCACGACGGTGGTGAATACCTTCGGCGGCCGCTGGTTCGACGAGAAATGGAACGCGCAGCTCACGTCGCCGGAATGGAAAAAGGCGATGACCTTCTACGTCGATCTGCTGAAGAAAGATGGCCCTCCGGGAGCGAGCTCGAACGGCTTCAACGAAAACCTCACGCTGATGTCGTCCGGCAAATGCGGGATGTGGATCGACGCTACGGTTGCCGCAGGCATGCTCTACAACAAGCAGCAATCGCAGATCGCGGACAAGGTCGGTTTTGCCGCGGCACCGATCGCGGTCACGCCGAAGGGTTCGCATTGGCTGTGGGCCTGGGCGCTGGCGATTCCGAAGTCGTCGAAGCAGCCTGACGCGGCGAAGAAGTTCATCACGTGGGCCACGTCGAAGCAATACATCGAACTGGTCGCGAAGGACGAAGGTTGGGCCTCGGTGCCGCCGGGAACGCGTAAATCCACCTACGCGCGCCCTGAGTACAAGCAGGCAGCACCGTTCGGCGACTTCGTGCTGAAGGCGATCGAAACGGCGGATCCGGAGCATCCGACGCTCAAGCCGGTGCCGTACACCGGAGTGCAGTTCGTCGGGATTCCTGAGTTCCAGTCGTTCGGCACCGTGGTCGGTCAGAGCATCTCCGGCGCGATTGCCGGTCAGATGACGATCGATCAGGCGTTGGCAGCCGGCAACGCCACCGCGGATCGCGCGGTGAAGCAGGCCGGCTATCAGAAGTAAGCCACGGTCGTTACGTGGCACGCGCCGGCTGACGCCCGTCAGCCGGCTTACGCGGCACAGCGGGCCTTTCCGCCACACGTGCGCGGCGACATCGTAGGGTGTCGTCGCGGCTTCGGGCGGCGGTCCGCGCATTACCGAACAGGTGGTCAATCATGCGTCCTCTGCGCCTACCTATCATGCATGCCCATCCCCAGACAGAAAAAGAACGCGAAACCCGTAAAGCCAATTCCGCCCGCTGGCTAGTCACGCCGTCGGTCGCGGTACTCGTGCTGTGGATGGCGATTCCGCTCGCGATGACGATCTGGTTTTCGTTCTCGCGCTACAACCTGTTGAATCCGGATCTGAAAGGCTTCGCGGGTTTCGACAACTATAAATACCTTGCCAGCGATCCGTCGTTCGGCCCTTCGATCGGTCACACGCTCGAGCTGATCATCTCGGTCCTCGTGATCACGGTGGTCGGCGGCGTGCTGATGGCGATCCTGTTCGACCGCAAGTTCTACGGCCAGGGGATCGCGCGGCTGCTCGCCATCGCACCGTTCTTCGTGATGCCGACCGTGAGCGCGCTGATCTGGAAGAACATGATCCTGCATCCGGTGTATGGCCTGATCGCGCAAGGCATGCGCGCCATGGGCATGCAACCGATCGACTGGTTCGCGCAATACCCACTGACGGCGGTGATCATGATCGTCGCGTGGCAGTGGCTGCCGTTCGCTTTCCTGATTCTGTTCACGGCGATCCAGTCGCTCGATCAGGAGCAGAAGGAGGCGGCGAAAATCGACGGCGCGGGTCCGTTCTCGATGTTCTTCTATATCACGCTACCTCACCTGAAACGGGCGATCGCGGTGGTGGTGATGATGGAGACGATTTTCCTGCTGTCGATCTTCGCCGAAATCTATACGACCACGGGCGGCGGTCCGGGCACCGCGACTACTAACCTGTCGTACCTGATCTATTCGCTGGGCCTGCAACAGTTCGACGTCGGTCTCGCGTCGGCGGGCGGCATTCTCGCTGTCGTGCTGGCCAATATCGTGTCGTTCTTCCTCGTGCGGATGCTCGCGAAGAACCTCAAAGGGGAGTACGAAAAATGAGCCAGGTTGCCTCCACTCCGGTGTCCAGCGCGACACCCATGACGGTGCCGGCGAAGTCGCCGTTCGCCGCAATCCGACGCGGCATTCCCGGCGTGATCGCCTGGCTCGTCGCCTTGCTGCTGTTCTTTCCGATCTTCTGGATGACGATCACCGCATTCAAGACGGAGCAGCAAGCCTATGCGTCGTCGCTGTTTTTCATCCCGACGCTCGATAGCTTCCGCGAGGTGTTCGCGCGCAGCAATTACTTTTCGTTCGCGTGGAATTCGATACTGATCTCCGCGGGCGTGACGGTGCTGTGCCTGATTCTCGCCGTGCCGGCCGCCTATGCGATGGCGTTCTTCCCGACCCGCCGCACGCAGAAAGTGCTGCTGTGGATGCTGTCGACCAAGATGATGCCGTCGGTCGGCGTGCTGGTGCCGATCTATCTGCTGTGGAAAAACAGCGGGCTGCTGGATTCGGTGTCGGGTCTCGTGATTGTCTACACGCTGATCAATTTACCGATCGCGGTGTGGATGTCGTTCACGTACTTCGCCGAAATTCCGCGCGACATTCTCGAAGCCGGACGAATCGACGGCGCCGCGACGTGGCAGGAAATCGTCTATCTGCTGATGCCGATGTCGTTGCCGGGCCTCGCCTCGACCGCGCTGCTGCTCGTGATCCTGTCGTGGAACGAAGCGTTCTGGAGCATCAACCTGTCGAGTTCGAATGCCGCACCGCTGACTGTGTTCATCGCGTCGTATTCGAGTCCTGAGGGTCTGTTCTGGGCCAAGCTGTCCGCCGCCTCGCTGCTGGCGGTCGCGCCGATCCTGATCGTCGGCTGGCTGTCGCAGAAGCAACTGGTGCGCGGCCTTACCTTCGGGGCGGTCAAATGACGGCAGGCACGAGTGGAAGCACGCTCGCCGGCAATTTCGCGCTGATCTGCGATTGCGACGGCGTGCTGATCGACAGCGAAGCCGTGGCGGCGCGCATGCTGGTGCACGAACTCGAAGCGCGCTGGCCCGACACCGACGTCGAACCGGTCGTGCTGCCGCTGCTCGGACTGCGCATCGAGAAAGTACTGCAAGGCACTGCGGCGCAGCTCGGCAAAAGCCTCAGCGTCGAGGATATCGATGCGATCCGCCAAGCAGTGGAAGCGGCGGCGATGCAGGCGCCGACGGTCGAAGGCATCGAAGCCGCGCTGGCTCAGGTGCCGCTCACCAAAGGCTGCGCGAGCAACAGCTTTCGCCCGTATGTGGAAACGGTGCTGACGCGCACTGGCCTCGTGCGATTTTTCGGCGACCGCCTGTTCTGCGCCGACGCGGTGCCGAATCCGAAGCCCGCGCCCGATGTCTATCTGGCGGCGGCCAAGGGTCTCGGACTCGCGCCTTCGGCGTGCCTCGTGGTGGAGGACAGCGTCACCGGCGTGACGGCGGCGAGCGCGGCGGGCATGACGGTGCTCGGCTTCATCGGCGGCGGTCACGCGAGCGACGCGCAAATCGACAAACTGCATGCAGCCGGCGCGCGTCACGTCTTCGACGACATGCAGCAGTTGCCGGAACTGGTCGCGCAATGGACGCTGAGTGCGACGGCGGCCTCGCCGTAGCGGCATCGAAAAGCGAATCAAACGTAGCAGCCTGGGCATCCCAAACAGCTCAGGCAACCGGAATATCGGACAAGCAACATATAGCAATACACGGAGACACATCATGGCAAGCGTAACTCTGCGCAACATCAGGAAGGCGTACGACGAAAACGAAGTGATGCGCGACATCAACCTCGATATCGCGGACGGCGAGTTCGTCGTGTTCGTGGGCCCGAGCGGTTGCGGTAAATCGACGCTGATGCGGATGATCGCCGGCCTCGAAGATATCAGCGGCGGCGATCTGACCATCGACGGCATGCGCGTGAACGACGTTGCACCGGCCAAGCGCGGCATCGCGATGGTGTTCCAGTCGTACGCGCTGTATCCGCACATGACGCTGTACGACAACATGGCGTTCGGCCTGAAACTCGCCGGCACCAAGAAGCCGGAAATCGACGCCGCCGTGCGCAACGCGGCGAAGATCCTGCACATTGACCATCTACTCGATCGCAAGCCGAAGCAGTTGTCCGGCGGCCAGCGTCAGCGCGTGGCGATCGGCCGCGCGATCACGCGCAAGCCGAAGGTGTTCCTGTTCGACGAACCGCTGTCGAATCTGGACGCCGCCCTGCGCGTGAAAATGCGCCTCGAATTCGCGCGTCTGCATGACGAACTGAAGACCACCATGATCTACGTGACGCACGATCAGGTCGAGGCCATGACGCTGGCGGACAAGATCGTGGTGCTGTCGGCGGGCAATGTGGAGCAGGTCGGCAGCCCGACCATGCTGTATCACGCGCCGGCCAACCGTTTCGTCGCAGGATTCATCGGCTCGCCGAAGATGAACTTCATGGAAGGCGTGGTGCAGTCGGTTACGCACGACGGCGTCACGGTGCGCTACGAAACCGGCGAGACGCAGCGCGTCGCGGTGGAACCGGCCGCGGTGAAGCAGGGTGACAAGGTGACGGTCGGCATTCGCCCCGAGCATCTGCATGTGGGCATGGCCGACGACGGCATTTCGGCCCGCACGATGGCGATCGAGTCGCTCGGCGACGCGGCGTATCTGTATGCGGAATCGAGCGTCGCGCCGGACGGACTGATTGCGCGGATTCCGCCGCTCGAACGGCATACCAAGGGCGAGACCCAAAAACTCGGCGCCACGCCGGAGCATTGCCATCTGTTCGACAGCGCTGGGAAAGCATTCCAGCGCAAGATCGTCGAAGTGTTGGCCGCGTAAGGTTTCCAAGGGCCGCGTCGAGGCGGCTTCCCTGCTCCGAACCCTGTAACGAGTCTTTGCCGCGCCAGTCGAGCGCGGCATTTTTTTGCGTCGATCAGTGACGCGCGCCTTTGATGTTCGACAGACCCTGACAGGTTCAGTCGCGCGCATGTGCTGCGTGTGCCGACGCCCCGCATATCCCATTTGCTTCACTTACTGCCGCATCCGACCAACGGTTTGCTTAAAACGGTTTGCTTAATTGTGGCCAGCACGGCCATGTCATGAATAGTCATTGCCTCGCGTACGCCTCGGAAAAATAGCATTGGGACTGAAAACTTCTTCCCTGCAACAGGCACTCGAGCGAACCGTGACCAAAGACCTTCAAGATGCTTCTACACCGCCGCCCCGCCGAAAATTCATTGCCGATATCGCCCGGCTCTCGGCGGCCGGGGTCGTGACCGGATGGACGCCGGTCTATCAGATTGCCGCGCACGCGCAAGGCGCCGCGCCCGTTCCAGCCAATTTCCCCGACGGCATTCCCCTCTACAAGCAGGCATTCCAAAACTGGAGCGGTGAAATCACGGTAGCGGACGTCTGGACAGCTTCGCCCGACACGCCCGCCGCTGTGGTCACGATCGTCAACTGGGCGCGCGCGAACGGATATCGCATCCGACCTCGCGGCTTTATGCACAACTGGTCGCCGCTGACGATCGACCGGACCACCAGGACTTCACAAGTCGTCCTGCTCGACATGACGAAGTCGCTCAATGCCATATCGGTGGACACGTCATCTCAGCCTGCACGCGTTACGGCGCAAACCGGCATTTCGATGGAAGCGCTGCTTGCCACGCTGGAAAAATTTGGTTTGGGTGTCACGGCCGCACCCGCTCCAGGCGACATCACACTAGGCGGCGCTCTTGCGATCGGCGCGCACGGAACGGCCATACCCGCTTCCCGCGAAACGCCATTGAAGGGGCATACCTACGGCTCGCTGAGCAATTTGATCCTGTCGCTCACGGCGGTCGTGTTCGACGACGTGAAACAGCAGTATGCGCTGCGCACGTTCAAGCGAACCGATCCGGACATCGGCGCGTTCCTCGTTCACCTCGGCCGCGCGTTGATCGTCGAGGCGACGCTCGAAGCGGGCGTCAACCAGCGGCTGCGCTGCCGGAGCTATGTGGATATTCCGGCATCCGAATTGTTCGCGTCGGCGAAGTCCGGCGGACGTACGATCGAGTCGTTCCTCGACTGCTCCGGCCGGATGGAGGCGATCTGGTTTCCGTTCACGAGTTGCCCGTGGCTCAAGGTTTGGACCGTGCAATCCAGCAAGCCACTCTTATCGCGTACGGTGACGCAACCCTACAACTACCCATTTTCCGATTCTATCTCGCAGCCGGTGTCGGATCTGCTCAAACGCATCGTGATCGGCGGCGAACGCCACCTGACGCCGCTTTTTGGGCAGCTACAGATGGGGATTGTCGTCGCGGGTCTGGGTGTCACGTTCAGTACCGATATCTGGGGCTGGTCGCGCAACGTGCTGCAATACATCCGTCCTTCGACGCTGCGTGTGACGGCAAATGGCTACGCGGTGCTTGCCCGGCGTGCCGACGTGCAACGCGTCATCTACGAGTTCGTCCAGTTCTATCAGAACCGGGTCGACGTCTACAGGCAGCGCGGCGAATACCCGATGAACGGCCCAGTCGAAATCCGCGTGACAGGGCTCGACCAACCGGCCGATGCCGGGCCGGGCGCCGTCACGCTGTCGCTTGCCGCGCTCAAGCCGCGCCTTGACCACCCTGAGTGGAACATCGCCGTCTACTTCGACATTTTGACGATGCCCGGCACGCCGTCGGCGAACAGTTTTTATCGGGAAATCGAGCAATGGATGATGTCGAACTACGCTGGCTCATATGCGACTGTGCGCCCCGAATGGTCGAAAGGCTGGGCCTACACAAATGTCGCCCCGTGGCAGGACAGCGAGATGATCGGCACCACGATTCCGAATCTGCACTCCGACGGACAACCGCCAGGGAGCACCTGGAACACGGCGCGCAACACGCTCAATCGCTACGACCCGTACCGCATCTTCTCTTCCGCTTTACTTGACTGGCTGCTTCCCTGACGCCGACGGCAGATTGTCTGCGCGGCCAGTTGCGGACCGGCCCTCGACAGGCACCGGCACTGACCGGCGACTCGTCTTCGAGCCGCTGGCGAATACCCGGCCAGACGGGCTATCTGGCATGTAAATTTGCAAGGAAACAAATATGCCGCAACTCACTTTGATCAAAATCGACGCGTTCTCCAGCGCGGGATCCATGTATTCGAATGCCTCGGCAACGACGTGCGCCGCGTCCGGCGGACATGGACAGGAGCGGCAGGTATCGGGGTTCAGCGCCACATTCAGCACAGCCGGCGGCTGCGCAACCTCCGGTGCACATGGCGAATGGCTGGGCAACCGGGCGGCCATGAGCACGGCGTCAGTGCTCGCTAGCGAGAACGGGGCGTCGGCGTGTTCGTATCTCCCCGCGTGCGGCAAGCCCGACAAATGTGCTAACGCCGGCGGGAAGGGCGTCATGAGTTCGATCGGTTCCGTGATCATTGGCTGCGTGTCGAAGTGCAACGACTTGCTGAACTCGCCGCTGGTCTCGTCGGTGGGTCAGATATTCAACAAGTTCGGCCTTTGCGGGCAACTGTGTCATCTCGTACCCGATCTCGGCGGTTATGCCGTTTCCAAAGCGGTCGCCGGCTTTGGTGAGGCGCTCGGCGGCACTGGCTCGCCGGACTACCACTTCGAACACGAGTGGGTGCGCGGCGAATCGTCTTCGACACGGACCTGATTTTTTCGCATGCGGTCGGTCAAGCAACCGTGTGATGATTCGCTGCGAACCGGCGACCCCAAAACTCGGCGCCACGCCGGAGCACTGTCATCTGTTCGACAGCGCAGGGCAAGCATTGCAGCGTAAGATCGCCGAAGTGCTATCCGCGTGATGATTGGGAAAGCGGTGCGCGCGCCGCTTTCCTCGTAGTTTTCCGCTCCTCCACGTTACGGAAACGCTCACGCCTCGAGCGCGGCCTTCGCGCAAGATTCGTCGGTCACGAGTCCAGAAAGCCAGCCGCCTTTGAGCACCGCGATCAGCGCCTCACGCTTGCGCCGGCCACCGGCGAAACCGATGGTCGGGCGCCGCGGCGGCGAGTCGAGCGCGATGCTCGTCACGCGCCGGCCGGTCGGCGATTCGACGTGCGCGCCGGCTGCGTCGATCGGCAGTCCGAGCATTTCAGCCACTGCGCCGCTCTGCATCAACTCTTTCACTTCCGCCGACGTAATGAAGCCGTCTTCGTGCAGCGGACATTTCGGCCCGATATTGCCGATGCCGACAAACGCCACGTCGGCCTGTGCCGACAGCGATTCGACAATCCGATAGAGCCGGTGATTGCACCACTGCGCGCGTTCCGCTTCACTATCGGCGAGCAGCGGCGCGGGCAGCAGAAAATGTTTGCCGCCCGTCTTCTCCGAAATGTGCAGCGCGACGTCATAGCGGTTCGAGGAGCCGTCCTGGGCGATTGCCCCGACCATCGATACCAGCCGGTGCTGCGGACGGTCCAGTTGCGCGATCTGATCGACGGCGGCCTTTAGCGTGCGGCCGCTGCTCACCGCGACCACCATCGGTTTTTCCTCGCCGAGGTAGCGCTCCATCACCTGCGCGCCGGCCACCGCCAGTTTGCGATCGACTTCCTCGGACGTATCGCTGTCGATCGGCACCACTTCGCACATGCTCAGGCCGTAGCGTTTCGACAGTTGATCGGCGAGCGCGAGGCAATCGGCCAGTTGATGATCGACGCGCACGCGAATCAGATTCTTTTCCACCGCGAAGGCGACCAGCCGTTGCGCGACCGGGCGCGACACCTGAAGCTTCTCGGCGATCTCGTTCTGGGTGTTGCCGGCAACGTAGTAGAGCCACGCGGCGCGGGTAGCAAGATCTAATTTTTCTGTGGACTTGGGCACGGTGACGGTTCGCTTGAAGTGCGCCGATGATAGCAGCCGGTCCCCACGCTTCAACTCATCCCAGCGCGGAAACCGGCCACGGATTGCCGGTCAGGCAAGCGGCTGCCGCGCGGGGTCGAACAACGGCCGCACGTGGCGGTAAAGTGCACGATACGCTTCGAGCCGCGCGCGCAGTTCGGCATGGCGGCGCGGGTTCGGAGTGAACTCCTTGGCGATCGGCGGCTTGGTCAGCACCGTGGCGGGATCGCCACCGGCGGCCAGCCAGCCGAGGCGTGCCGCGCCGAGCGCCGCGCCGGTCTCGCCGCCGCCGTGCTTGCGGGTGGCGGTGTCGAGCGCGTCGGCGAGCAACTGGGCCCAGTAGTCGCTGCGGGCGCCGCCGCCGAGCAGGGACAGCGCCTTCGCTTCGGTGCCGGCCGCGCGCAGCGCGTCGAGGCCGTCGGTGAGCGCGAGCGTGACGCCTTCGAGCACTGCGTAGCCGAGCAACGCGCGATCGGTTGCGTGAGTCATGCCGAAGAACACGCCTTGCGCATAGGGGTCGTTATGCGGCGTGCGTTCGCCGGACAGATAGGGCAGGAAGAGCGGCGCGGTGTTCAATGCGTCCGCAGGGAGCGCCTCGATTTCGGCGAGCAGCGTCGGCTCGTCGGTGGAGGTGAGCTTGCAGACCCAGCGCAGACAGCTTGCGGCGGAGAGCACCACGCTCATCTGATGCCAGCGATCCGGAATCGCGTGACAGAACGCGTGCACGGCCGAAGCTGGATTCGGCCGGAAGCTGTCGCCGACCACGCACAGCACGCCCGACGTGCCGAGCGAGACGAAGCCGTCGCCGGGTTGCGTCGCACCGATGCCGATCGCGCTGGTGGCGTTATCGCCTCCGCCGGCCGCGACGATCACGCCGTCGCTCAGGCCGAATTCGCGCGCCACTTCGGGCAGCAGCGTGCCGGACGGCTCGCTGCCTTCGCACAGGCTCGGCATTTGCGTACGCGACATGTTGCAGGCCGCGAGCAGCGAGTCCGACCAGTCGCGTTTGGCGACATCGAGCCACAGCGTGCCGGCCGCATCCGATGGATCGGACACCTTGCCGCCGGTCAGTTGCAGGCGCAAGTAATCCTTCGGCAGCAATACACAGGCAGTCTGCGCAAAAATCTCGGGTTCGTGGCGCGCGACCCACAGCAACTTCGGCGCGGTGAAACCGGGCATGGCGAGATTGCCGGCCACGCTGTGCAACTCTGGCGCGCGCTCGGTCAGTTCCGCGCATTCCTTGTCGCTGCGCATGTCGTTCCACAGGATCGCGGGACGCAGCACGCGGTCCTGCGCGTCCAGCAGCACGGCGCCGTGCATCTGACCCGACAGGCCGATGCCGCGAATCTGCGCGAACTCGTCGGGATGTTTGGCGCGCAACGCGGCGAGCGCGGTACGCGTGCCGGCCCACCAATCTTCGGGATTCTGCTCGGCCCAACGCTGATGCGGGCGCGAAACGGTAAACGGTGAGCCTGCGGTGCCGATCACGCGTCCGTCGGAGGCGAGCAGCAGAACTTTCACTTCGGACGTGCCGAGGTCGATGCCGAGATACATGGGCGCGGAACCTTCGTCGTTGGAGATGCGCTACTTTAGCCGCACATGGCGCGCGGTGCCATGCGCATTAAGCCTGGCTGAGCCTGGCTTGGCGTGGCACGTGCGCGCTTCGATGCCGCGCGGTGCGCGGCCCTTCTGAATCGTGAGGTCAGCGGCGTTCAAACCGCGCCGCGTTTCGCGAGCCATACATCGACGCGCGCCAATGCGCCTTCCAGCGCCGATTCCAGTTCCGGCGTCTGCGCCATGCTGCCCCACAGCAGCCGATCGGCGGCGAACGCTTTCAACGGATCGGGTGCCTCGAAGAAAGCACGCGCGACGCGCTCGTCCATCACGCCGTCCTGATACGCGTAGGGCAGCTCGCCGGCGTTCCAGCGATCCAGAAAGCGGAAGAACAGCGTGGGCAGCATGGCGGTCGCCGCGGGCGTGACGCCACGCTCGAAACATTCCGACAACGTCGGCGCGATAAAGCCGGGCAGCTTCGAAAAGCCGTCCGCCGCGACGCGCTGGTTCGTGTCCTGGATATAAGGATTGCTGAAGCGTTCGAGCACCACGTCGCGATAGCGTTCGAGATCGAGCGGACTCGGCGTGAGGCACGGGATCACGTCTTCGGTCACATATTCGTAGGCGAACTTGTTGATGTCGGCGTCGAGCGTGCCTTCGTGAATGTAGTTCAGTCCGACCAGTGTGCCCGCCCAGGCGATACAGCTATGCGTCGCATTGAGGATGCGGATCTTCGCTTCCTCGTACGGCATCACCGAGTCGACGAGTTCTGCGCCGACCTTTTCCCATGCCGGACGCCCCGCGATGAAGTTGTCTTCGATCACCCATTGGATGAACGCTTCGCCCATCACCGGAGCGGCGTCGTCGACGCCGGTGGCCGCTTTGACGCGCTCGCGCACGTCCGGCGTGGGACGCGGCGTGATGCGGTCGACCATCGAACTCGGGCTGGCGGTGTTGTCGTCGAACCATTGCGCCAGGTCGGCAGCGCCGCGCCGTTCGAGAAACTCGCTCATGCCGGCATGGAAGCGCTCGCCGTTGCTGCGCAGGTTGTCGCAAGTCTGCAGCGTGACCGGGCCCGCGCCGCCTTTCATGCGCGCGTCGAGAATGGCAGCCAGCGCGCCGTAGATGGTGGTGTGGCCGCCTTTGAGATCGGCCGCGAGATCGGGGTTATCCGTGTCGAGTTCGTCCTGCTCGTCGAGGTAATAGCCACCTTCGGTGACGGTGAACGCGATGATCTTGCAGGCCGGGTCGGCGCCCGCTTCGATCAGCGCGTCGAGGTTTTCGGTCCACGGTACGACGCGCTCGATCGAACGAATCGTCTCGTAAGCGCGCTCTCCCTGAGGCGTGACGGTCTCGAGCGTGTAGACGCCATTTTGCGCGGCGAGCGCTTCGAGCACCGCGTTCATGTCGCTGCGGATATTGCCGACCGTCAGCGACCAGTGCGGCTCGCCCGGCACGTTGGCCTCGTTCAATCGATGGAGATACCACGCCTGATGCGCGCGATGAAACGATCCCGCGCCGATGTGCAGGATCACGTGTGCGGCCGCGCCGCTGTCTTGCCCGCTGTTCATGTGCGTCTCCTGAATGTCCTTGCTCGCACGGCTCGTAGCGTGCGTTTTTGTGAATGCCCCCAACCTGACGCTTCGCGCCGACCCCCCGAGGGGGCGAAGCGAACTTGGGGCGGCCCGGCGTTCGCTGGTTGGAGCATTTGCTCTGCATGTGAGCGAATGATCGTACCCGGCGAAACGAAAGTCAAGGCGACCGCGTACGGTTTTTTGTGGCGCAGCGCGGCGTGGCGGGGCTTTTCGGCGCGATCGGCAGTTCGCCACAGCGTGATGGACGCGTGTTGCCGAGCGTATTGCATTGCACCAAATTTGACATCGGCCGTGCCAGGACTAACCCGAATGCAAAAAAGTATCGGTCCGCGGCTTCATTTCTAGTGGTGAATAGCGCGCCGGAGGACTACTTTTCGCTATACAAGACGAAGACCAGCGGCGCGTTCAGCAGGCCGCTTCATGGAGGCAGACAGTGCAACCCGATCTCGAACTCGTGGCCGTACGCCGTGACGAATCGTTCAAAGTATGGTCGCACGGCTATCCGTACCGTACGGTGCGCTGGCACTTTCATCCGGAATACGAAATTCACCTGATCGTGGCGACGACCGGCAAGATGTTCGTCGGCGATCACATCAGCAGCTACACGCCCGGCAACCTCGTGTTGATGGGGCCGAACCTGCCGCACAACTGGGTGAGCGACGTGCCGGAAGGCGAGACGATCGCGCAGCGCAATCTGGTCGTGCAGTTTGGGCAGGAGTTCGTGTCGGGCTGCATCGACAGTTTTCCGGAGTGGCGTCAGGTCGAAGCGCTGCTCGGCGATTCGCGCCGCGGCATCTCGTTCGGCGCGCAAACGAGCGCGGCGATCCAGCCGTTGTTCCTCGAATTGCTGGCGGCGCGCGGCCTGCGCCGACTGGTTCTCTTCATGTCGATGCTCGAAATCCTGATGAACGCCGAGGACCGCGAGACGCTCGCGAGTCCCGCTTATCAGGCCGACCCAACCCGTTTCGCGTCGACGCGCATCAATCACGTGCTGTCGTATATCGGCAAAAACCTGGCGAACGAATTGCGCGAGTCGGACCTCGCGCAGCTCGCGGGCCAGAGTGTCAGCGCGTTCTCGCGTTATTTCCGCCGCCATACCGGTTTGCCGTTCGTGCAGTACGTGAACCGCATGCGGATCAACCTCGCGTGCCAGTTGCTCACCGACGACGATCTGAGCGTGACCGATATCTGTTTCAAGGCGGGCTTTAACAATCTGTCGAATTTCAACCGGCAGTTTCTCGCGGTGAAGGGCATGGCGCCTTCGAAGTTCCGCCGCTACCAGCAACTGAACGACGCGAGTCGCGACGCCTCCGAAGAAGCCGCAGCGCGCGGCGTGGGTATCGACGATGCGCCCGCCATCGTGCTCGCGCCGGGTCTGCCGCGCAGCGCCGCCGCCGCTTATCCACCGACGTAGTCTCAAGCCCACGGTTCCAGCCGAAGCGTTTCATTTCACCCGCGTTTCAACACGTATCGCGCTGTCCCAGGACAGCGTGAGGGACGTGCTCACTTTTAATAATGGAGACAACCTTGACGCAATCCCTTTCGAAGCCGACTTCGTTGAAGACTTTCGCGCGCAGCACGGCAGCACTGGCGACGCTCGCCTTCGGCCTGTCGTTCATCGCCGCGCCGGCTGCGCAAGCCGCGCCGCTGAAGATCGGCATGACGTTTCAGGAGCTGAACAATCCGTACTTCGTGACGATGCAAAAAGCGCTGAACGATGCGGCTGCTTCGATCGGCGCGACGGTGGTCGTCACCGACGCGCACCATGATGTCAGCAAGCAGGTCAGCGACGTCGAAGACATGCTGCAAAAGAAGATCGACATTCTGCTCGTGAATCCGACCGATACGACCGGCATCCAGTCGGCGGTGACCTCGGCGAAGAAGGCGGGCGTGGTGGTGGTCGCCGTCGATGCGAATGCTAACGGCCCGGTCGATTCGTTCGTCGGCTCGAAGAACTACGACGCGGGCGAAATGGCTTGCGAGTATCTGGTGAAGTCGATCGGCGGCAGCGGCGAAGTGGCGATCCTCGACGGCATTCCGGTCGTGCCGATTCTTGAACGTGTGCGCGGCTGCAAGGCGGCGCTCGCGAAAGTGCCGGGCGTGAAGCTCGTGGATACGCAGAACGGTAAGCAGGAACGCGCAACCGCGCTGTCCGTGACCGAGAACATGATTCAGGCGCATCCGAATCTGAAGGGCGTGTTCAGCGTGAACGACGGCGGCTCGATGGGCGCGCTGTCGGCGATTGAATCGTCGGGCAAGGACATCAAGCTGACCAGCGTCGACGGCGCGCCGGAAGCGATTGCCGCCATTCAGAAGCCGAATTCGAAGTTCATCGAAACGTCCGCGCAATTTCCGGCTGACCAGGTGCGCATCGCGCTCGGCATCGCGCTCGCGAAGAAGTGGGGCGCCAATGTGCCGAAAACGATTCCTGTCGACGTGAAGATGATCGACAAGAGCAATGCCAAGGGTTTCAGCTGGTAACGCGAATGTCCGTTGCCGCGCTGAGAAAAAAGCACGGCAACGGACAGCAGAGGAGGACCCGATGGACACGATACTCAAGCTCGACAACATCACCAAGAGTTTTCCCGGCGTGAAGGCGTTGCAAGGCATTCACCTGGAAATCGCGCGCGGCGAGATTCACGCGTTGCTCGGCGAAAACGGCGCGGGCAAATCGACGCTGATGAAAATCCTGTGCGGCATCTATCAGCCGGACGAAGGCTCGATCACGATTGAAGGCGAGGTGCGTCATTTCACCAACTATCACGATGCGGTCGCCGCGGGCGTCGGCATTGTGTTTCAGGAGTTCAGCCTGATTCCGTATCTGAACGCGGTGGAGAACATGTTTCTCGGCCGCGAACTGAAGAACGGTTTGGGCTTGCTCGAACGCGGCAAGATGCGGCGCGCGGCGGCGGCGATTTTCCAGCGGCTTGGCGTGACGATCGATCTGTCGGTGCCGATTCGCGAACTGTCGGTGGCGCAGCAACAGTTCGTCGAAATCGGCAAGGCGCTTTCGCTGGAGGCGCGCATTCTGATTCTGGACGAGCCCACCGCCACGCTCACGCCCGCCGAAGCCGAGCATCTGTTCGCGATCATGCGCGAACTGAAGCAGCAGGGCGTCGCGATGATTTTCATCTCGCACCACCTCGAAGAGATTTTCGAAGTGTGCGACCGCATCACCGTGCTGCGCGATGGCCAGTACGTCGGCATGACCGAGGTATCGCAATCCGACGTGGGGCATCTCGTGGAGATGATGGTGGGGCGCCGCATCGAAAACAGTTTTCCGCCGAAGCCGCCGATACGTGCCGATGCGAAGATCGTGCTCGACGTCGACAAGCTGCAGTTGCTCAAGGACAGCCCCGTGTTGAGCTTCACGCTGCGTGAAGGCGAGATTCTCGGCTTCGCGGGACTGGTCGGCTCGGGGCGCACGGAAACCGCGCTCGCCGTGATCGGCGCGGATTCGGCCTACGTGAAGGAGATTCGCATCAACGGCGCGGCGGCGAAGCTGTCCGATCCCGCCGATGCGTTGCGCGCCGGCGTCGGCATCCTGCCCGAGAGCCGCAAGACCGAAGGCCTGATCACCGACTTCTCGATCAAGCAGAACATCTCGATCAACAACCTCAGCAAGTATCGCTCGTTGCGTTTCTTTATCGACCAGCGCAGCGAAGCGCGCGCGACCGCTGACATCATGAAACGCGTGGGCGTCAAAGCGCCGACCATGCATACCGAAGTCGCGACGCTCTCCGGGGGCAATCAGCAGAAGGTGGTGATCGCGCGCTGGCTGAATCATCACACCAACATCCTGATCTTCGACGAACCGACGCGCGGCATCGACGTCGGCGCCAAAGCCGAAATCTATCTGCTGATGCGCGAACTCACCGCGCGCGGCTACTCGATCATCATGATCTCGTCCGAACTGCCGGAGATCGTCGGCATGTGCGACCGCGTCGCCGTGTTCCGGCAGGGCCGCATCGAAGCGATGCTCGAAGGCGACGCGATCGACTCGAACGCCGTGATGACCTATGCAACTGCCGGCTCTCGTGGAGCAACCCATGAACACGCCTAATCCTTCTTCTTCACCCAAGACATCCACTGTCAGCAGTGACACGCCGGGAGCGCCGGTGCGCTTCACGTGGGCCGCGTTGAAACGCTCGACGCTGTTCTACCCGTTCATCGGCCTGCTGGTCGTCTGCGTCGTGATGGTGTTCGCGAGCGACAGTTTTCTGTCCGGGGCGAACATCGAGAACGTGCTGCGCCAGGTGTCGATCAACGCGATCATCGCCGTGGGGATGACGTGCGTGATTCTGACCGGTGGCATCGATCTCTCTGTCGGCTCCGTCATGGCGCTGGCGGGCACGCTCGCGGCGGGTTTGATGGTGGCCGGCATGAACGCGGTGGCCGCGCTCGCGATCGGTGTCGCGGTCGGGCTCGGCTTCGGCGCGGCGAACGGTTTCTTCGTAGCGTTCGCCGGCATGCCGCCGATCATCGTCACGCTCGCGACCATGGGCATCGCGCGCGGCCTCGCGCTGATCTACACGGGCGGCTATCCGATCGACGGCCTGCCCGACTGGGTCAGCTTCTTCGGCAGCGGCAAGATTCTCGGCGTGCAGGCACCTGTCGTGATCATGGCGGTGATCTATGTGATCGCGTGGGTGCTGCTTGAACGCATGCCGTTCGGCCGCTATGTCTATGCGATCGGCGGCAACGAACAGGCGACGCGTCTGTCCGGCGTGCGCGTGGCGCGCGTGAAGCTGATCGTCTACACGATTGCTGGTTTGACGTCCGCCTTCGCCGCCATTGTCCTGACCGCGCGTTTGATGAGCGGCCAGCCGAACGCCGGCGTCGGCTTCGAACTCGACGCCATCGCCGCCGTCGTGATGGGCGGCACGTCGATCTCTGGCGGCCGCGGCTCGATCATCGGCACGCTGATCGGCGCGCTGCTGCTCGGCGTGCTGAACAACGGCCTGAACATGGTCGGCGTGAATCCGTATGTACAGAACGTGATCAAGGGCGGAATCATTTTGCTCGCGATTTACATCAGCCGCGACCGCAGAAAGTAACTCTTCAACGACCTCCACTTTTTAAGCAGGACCATGCAATGACGACTCAATCCGACAAGCAGAACATGACAGCTATCGTCTGTCACGCACCGAAAGACTATCGCGTCGAACAGGTGTCGAAGCCTCGCGCGGGCGCGCACGAGCTAGTGATCCGCATTGCCGCGTGCGGCATTTGCGCGAGCGACTGCAAATGTCATTCGGGCGCGAAGATGTTCTGGGGCGGCCCGAGCCCATGGGTAAAAGCGCCGGTGATTCCCGGTCACGAGTTCTTCGGTTTCGTCGAAGAAATTGGCGAGGGTGCGGCCGATCACTTCGGCGTGAAGATGGGCGACCGCGTGATCGCCGAACAGATCGTGCCGTGCGGCAAATGCCGCTATTGCAAATCAGGCCAATACTGGATGTGCGAGGTGCACAACATCTTCGGCTTCCAGCGCGAAGTCGCCGACGGCGGCATGGCCGAATACATGCGCATTCCGCCGACAGCGATTGTTCACAAGATACCCGACGGCATCTCGCTGGAAGATGCCGCGATCATCGAGCCGCTCGCCTGCGCGATCCACACGGTCAACCGTGGCGAAGTGCAACTCGACGACGTGGTGGTGATCGCCGGCGCCGGCCCGCTCGGTCTGATGATGACGCAAATCGCGCATCTGAAAACACCGAAGAAGCTGGTGGTGATCGATCTGGTCGAAGAGCGCCTGGCACTCGCACGCGAATACGGCGCCGACGTGACGATCAACCCGAAACAGGACGACGCGCTGGCGATCATCCATTCGCTCACGGACGGTTACGGCTGCGATGTGTATATTGAAACCACCGGCGCGCCGATCGGCGTGAATCAGGGCATGGACCTGATTCGCAAGCTTGGGCGGTTCGTCGAGTTTTCGGTGTTCGGCGCGGATACGACGCTGGACTGGTCGGTGATCGGCGATCGCAAGGAACTCGACGTGCGCGGCGCGCATCTTGGACCGTATTGCTACCCGATCGCGATCGATCTGCTGGCGCGCGGGCTGGTTACATCGAAAGGCATTGTCACGCACGGCTTTTCGCTGGAAGAATGGGACGAGGCGATCAAGATCGCCAACTCGCTCGATTCGATCAAGGTGTTGCTGAAGCCGCGCGCCTGAACGTCGAACGCAGGCAGTGAACGAGCGGCATATAAACGGAGACAGTATGGATTACGTCATCGGCGTCGATATCGGCACGCAGAGCACCAAGGCGCTGCTGGTCGATCAGCACGGCGCGATCGTCGCGCAGCATGCGTCGAGCTACCAGCCGGATACGCCCAAGCCGTTGTGGGCCGAACAATGGCCCGCGGTCTGGCTGAAGGCGGTCCTGGAGTGCATCGCCGCATGCGTCGCTAAAGCGAAGGAGGCGGGTGTTGCGGCAAAGTCGATCAAAGCCGTGTGCGTGAGCAGCCTGTACGGCGGCTCCGGCATTCCGGTGGATAGCGACATGCGGCCGCTCTATCCCTGTCTGATCTGGATGGATCGGCGCGCCACCGAGCAGGTGGAATGGGTACGCAATAACGTCGATCTCGAACGGCTCTATACGATCACGGGCAACGGCGTGGATAGTTACTACGGCTACACGAAGATGCTGTGGCTGCGCGATCACGAGCCGGAGGTGTGGTCGCATACGCGCTACTTCCTGCCGCCGAATGCTTACGTGATCTACATGCTGACCGGCGAGGTGGCGGTCGATCATAGTTCGGCGGGCAATATCGGCGGCATCTACGACATTGGCAAACGCGACTGGTCCGACGAAGCGCTCGACATGCTCGGCATTCCCGCGACGATGATGCCGGAGCGGCTGGTCGAATCGTCGGACGTGGTGGGCGGCTTGCTGTCGCAGTGGGTCGAGCAACTTGGCCTCGACGCGGGCACGTCGATCGTCGCGGGCGGCGTGGACGCGGCGATGGCGACGTTCGCGGCCGGCGTCACGCGCGCGGGACAGCACGTCGCGATGATCGGCACGAGCATGTGTTGGGGCTATATCAACCAGAGTGTCGACGCGCGGCATGGGTTGATCAGCATGCCGCATGTGTTCAATGGACAGCGCGATATTTATGTGTTCGGTGGCGCGATTACGGCGGGCGCGTCCGTGACCTGGTATCGCGAGCAGTTCTGTCACGCGGAGATCGAGGCCGCGCGCGCGACGCCGCATGGCGATCCACATCGCTTATTGGAAGAGTCGGCTGAGAAGGTGCCGGCCGGCTCGGACGGCGTGATGTTCCTGCCGTATCTGATGGGCGAGCGTAGTCCCGTGTGGGATGCCAAGGCGAGCGGGGCGTTCGTCGGACTGAGCTTGTTTCATACGCGCGCGCATTTGTACCGCGCCGTGCTGGAGGGCGTAACGTTCGCGCTGAAGCACAACATCGAGGCGGGACGCAAAGGCGCGCAGTCGCTGGATGACAAGTTGATCGTAGTGGGCGGCGCCGCGCATTCGGATTTGTGGATGCAGATCATCGCGGACATTACCGGCTATCCGGTTTATACCATCGAGCAGGATGTGGAGGCGGCGATGGGGGCGGCGTTGCTGGCGGGCGTCGGTGTCGGTTTGGTATCGCGTGAAGAGGCGCAGAGCGGATGGGTCACGCTGATTGAACGTGCGGAGCCGAACGCGCAACGGATGGCGTTGTATGAGCAACGCTTCGGCGTTTATACGGATTTGTATCCGGCGTTGAAACCGGTCATGCATCGGTTGCAGACATCATGAATGCTACTTTTGATTTTTCTGGTAAGTCGATTCTGGTTACGGGTGCTTCGAGCGGGATTGGGCGTGCGACGGTTGAAGCGTTGTGCGCGTCCGGCGCGAATGTAGTTGCTGCGGCTCGCAATGTGAATGAGCTTGCGCGGTTGGCGGAGGAAACGGGTTGCGAGCCTTTAACGCTCGATGTGAGCGATGAAGCGGCTATCGATGACGCGTTTGGTTCGCTCGATACGTTCGATGGGCTTGTGAATTGCGCGGGGATTGCGTTGCTTGAGCGTGCTGTGGATACGACCGGTGAGAGTTTCGATCGTGTGATGGCGGTGAATGCGCGGGGCGCGGTGCTGGTGGCCAAGCATGTGGCGCGGGGGATGATCGATGCTCAACGCGGTGGCAGTATCGTTAATGTTTCCAGTCAGGCTGCACTGGTGGCGCTGGATGATCATTTGAGTTATTCGGCTTCCAAGGCGGCGCTTGATGCTGTTACGAGGGCTTTGTGTGTTGAGTTGGGGCCTTTTGGGATTCGGGTTAATAGTGTGAATCCTACGGTTACGTTGACGCCTATGGCAGTGCTGGCCTGGAGTGATCCGGTTAAGCGGGATCCTGCGCTTAGGGCGATTCCGTTGCGGCGGTTTGCTGAGTCTGCTGAGGTTGCGGCGCCGATTTTGTTTTTGTTGAGTGATGCGGCTTCTATGATTAGTGGGGTTTGTTTGCCTGTTGATGGGGGGTATACGGCGAAGTGAGGGTTTTTGCCTGCTCGGCGGTTGGTTTGTCTGGGATCCTAAGGGGTTGGCCTTTCCTTGATTTTTTTGTGGTCTATTAGCGTTGCCCCTGTGCGGGGCGGCACCTACTTCTCTTTGCCGCCGCAAAGAGAAGTAGGCAAGAGAAAGCGGCTCACACCGCTAATTCTTAAGTGGATCCCTCGCGCAGCCTCGGTAGTGGTGCATCTGGAATCTGTGTTCTCGCACATTCCGTGTTCGTGACAAGGCCGTCATACTTCCCGCCTCGCGCTCCGCACTCGCCGGAACGGTCCGCGTAAAACCAGTGGGTGCGTTTGTGCGTGGTTGGGGGCCGTCGCTCCGCCTCGGCGAAATGCCGTTAAAGGCTTCCGGTTTTACCGGCACCTGAAAGACTACGGCGCCAAAGAAGCTTCGGCGCAAGAACGCATAGTTTGGTGAATGCCGTGCCTAGCCATTTCGCGAATGTGACGGTCTTGCTAAGCGAGACATTCGTCCATTGCCCGGTGCACCATCAAACGATGGACTGTTCGCGTCATCGCCGAGGCGAAGCCGATGGCCCCCACCGTACACAATCGAAGCCACAGGTTATAAGCAGACCGTTCCGGCGAGCGCGGAGCGCGAGGCGGGAAGTATGACGGCCTTGTCACGAACGCGGAACGTGCGAGAACACAGATTCCAGATGCACCACTACCGAGGCTGCGCGAGGGATCCACTTAAGAATTAGCGGTATGAGCCGCTTTCTCTTGCCTACTTCTCTTTGCGGCGGTCTATACACGGCGGCAAAGAGAAGTAGGTGCCGCCCCGCACAGGGGCAACGCTAATAGACCACAAAAAAATCAAGGAAAGGCCAACCCCTTAGGATCCCAGACAAACCAAGCGACCAAGCAGGAAAAACAACGCACCTACAGCATAGTCCGAACATGCCAAAGCTCCGGAAACAAAACCACATCCAGCATCTTGCGCAGATAAGTGGCCCCACTGGTCCCCCCAGTCCCTTGCTTAAACCCAATAATCCTCTCAACGGTAGTCACATGCCTAAACCGCCACTGCCGAAAAGCATCCTCGAGATCAACAAGCTCCTCAGCCATCTCATACAACTCCCAATGCTGGGAAGGATTCCGATAAACCTCCAACCATGCCGCCTCAACAGAAGCATCATGCACAGTAGGCTGACTCCAATCCCGCTCCAACCTGGAAGATGAAATCGCAAACCCCCGCCGCGCGAGCAACCGCACAACTTCATCATAAAAAGAAGGCGCTTCCAGCGAAGCCTTGACCTCAGCCAACACATCAGCCTGATGCGCATGCGGCTTCAGCATCTGCTCATTCTTATTCCCGAGCAAAAACTCAATCTGCCGATACTGATAAGACTGAAACCCGGAAGAACTGCCCAAATAAGGCCGCATCGCCGTGTACTCAGACGGCGTCATAGTCGCGAGAACACTCCAAGCCTGCACGAGCTGCTCCATGATCCGCGACACACGCGCAAGCATCTTGAACGCCGGGGGCAATTCGTCCCGATGCACAGCCTGCAACGCCGCCCGCAACTCATACAAAGCAAGCTTCATCCACAACTCGCTCGTCTGATGCTGAATGATGAACAGCATCTCATTGTGATCCGGCGACAACGGATGCTGCGCATCCAGCACCGTCCCCAACGAAAGATAATCGCCGTAACTCATCGAGTCCGAAAAATCGAGCTGCGCATCATGCCAGCCATCGCCGGAATCGGCGGCCGGGGGAGCCGCATGCGACGCAACACTCCCATGCCCAAACGGACATCCCTGTGCCGGTTTCTCTTCGGGCAACCCCGGTGTTTGCATGTGATCGGTCATCGCGCGCTCCTCAGGTCACTGCGCCGCGTGCAGCGAATTCGGGTGCCCGCCAGGTTTCCTTCACAAGCACCTCGCGCAACGTTTCCACCGCATCCCATACATCGACAAAGCGCGTATACAGCGGCGTAAAACCAAACCGCAACACATGCGGCTCACGATAATCGCCGATCACCCCACGCGCAATCAACGCCTGCATCACCTCATAGCCATGCGGATGCTCGAAGCTCGCATGCGACCCACGCTGCGCATGCTCACGCGGCGTCACGAGCGTCAACGGAAATTCGCTGCAACGCGCTTCGACCAGTTCGATGAACAGATCCGTCAACGCCAGCGACTTCTTGCGCACCGCCTGCATATCGGTTTGCAAAAACACATCGAGCCCGCACTCGACAAGCGACATCGACACCATCGGCTGCGTGCCACACAAAAATCGGCCGATGCCGTCATCGGGCTGATACGCCGGATCCATCTTGAACGGCGCGCGATGTCCCCACCAGCCCGACAACGGCTGCGCGAACTCGTTTTGATGACGCTTGGGCACCCACACGAACGCAGGCGAACCCGGACCGCCATTCAGATACTTATACGTGCAGCCCACCGCATAGTCCGCGCCGACGCCGTTCAGATCGACCGGGACCGCGCCCGCCGAATGCGCCAAGTCCCACAACGCGAGCGCGCCTTTGTCGTGGATCAGCTTGGTGAGCGCAGCCATGTCGTGCATGTAGCCGGTGCGATAGTTCACGTGCGTGATCATCGCGATGGCGGTGTCATCGCCGATCGCGGCAGGCAGTTCGGAAGGATCGTCGACGAGGCGCAGTTCATAGCCGCGATCGAGCTGCTCGATCAAACCTTGCGCGATGTACAGATCCGTCGGGAAATTCGAGCGCTCGGAAACGATCACACGACGCTTGGGATCGCGTGCATTCGCGACCCGCACGGCCGCCGACAACAGCTTGAACAGATTGATCGAAATCGTATCGGTGACGACCACTTCGTTTTCCCCCGCGCCGATCAACGGCGCGAGCTTGTTGCCGAGGCGGCGCGGCAGCTCGAACCAACCGGCGGTGTTCCAGCTACGAATCAAGCCTTCGCCCCATTCGGCGCCGATCACGGTCTGTGCGCGCTGCGCGGCGGCCGCGGGCGGCACGCCCAGCGAATTGCCGTCGAGATAGATGGTGGTCGGCGACAGCGCGAACTGGTCGCGCAACGTCGCGAGGGGATCGGCGCTGTCGAGCGCCAGTGCTTCGTCTCGGTTGTTCATGGTGATTCCGTCAGTCAGATCAGAGGTGTTCAGTGAGAATTGGGCCGAGACCCGGGCAGTGCGCGCAGAATCGCGCGCACCGGGCTTGCATCGAGCGTGGTCAGCTTGAGCGGCAGCGCGATCAGTTCGTAGTCGCCGGGCGCGACGTCGTCGAGCACGATGCCTTCGAGAATCGCCATGCGATGCGCGCGGATCCGGTGATGAGCGTCCATCGTCTTCGATTCCTGCGGGTCGAGCGATGGCGTGTCGATGCCGATCAGCTTCACGCCGCGCGCCGCCAGCAGGTCGATGGTGTCCGGCGCGACCGCGCAGAACGCGCTGTCCCAAGCGGTGGTCGGCGCATTTCTGTAAGTGCGCAGTAAGACTCGCGGCGGCAGGTCGTCGAGCGAGCCGGCCAGGTGTTGTGGCGTCACAACAGGCGATGCGCCGATGCAATGAATCACGCGGCATCGGCCGAGGTACGCATCGAGCGGCACTTCGCCGATGGCGGCGCCTTCGGCGTCGTAGTGCAGCGGGGCGTCGGTGTGCGCGCCGGTGTGCGGCGACAGCGTCAGCCGCGCGACATTGACGGGCGAGCCCGCCTCCATGCGCCACACGCGCTCGATGGCCACCGGCGTGTCGCCCGGCCAGACGGGCGTGGCGGTATCGACGGCGGGGGTAATGTCCCAAAGTGTTGGCATAGTCGCATCAGCGGTTTGTGTCTATCCGGGAATGATAGGTGGCTTGCCGCGAAATGTGATTGCGAAAAAATCTCCTTCTGCGCCGTGTCTTGGAACATAATTTGAGACAAACGGGAAAGGGAGACCGAATATGAACGCGATCTCGCTCGACGCCACCGATTGCCGTATCTTGACGGTGCTTCAGCAAGAAGGACGGATCAGCAATCTCGACCTCGCGGAGCGCATTTCGCTCTCGCCGTCAGCCTGTCTGCGACGCCTGCGCCTGCTCGAAGAGCAGGGGGTCATCGAACACTACCGCGCGTGTCTGAATCGCGAAGTGCTAGGTTTCGAACTGGAAGCGTTCGTGCAGGTGTCCATGCGCAACGACCAGGAGAATTGGCACGAACGCTTCGCGGAAGCGGTGCGCGACTGGCCGGAAGTGGTCGGCGCGTTCGTCGTGACCGGCGAGACCCACTATCTGCTGCGGGTCCTCGCGCACAACCTCAAACACTATTCGGATTTCGTCCTGCAGCGTCTCTACAAGGCGCCGGGTGTGATGGATATTCGTTCGAATATCGTGCTGCAGACGCTCAAGGAAGATTCGGGCGTGCCGGTTTCGTTGGTGAAGAAAACCGGTGGGCATAGCGCCGCGCATAACGATCGCTGAGTGAGAGGGCGGCCGCGCCGGCATGGGGGCGCGGCGATTTATTTCTGGCGGCGACCGCCTGGCGCCGCATGTCATTGCTCGAACCGCTCGAACCGTTCGCACCGCATCTCAACGCGGCGGCGCGTTCAAAGCGGGTCGAGTCCGTGAAACAAGCCGTTCTGAAAAACCAGCGGCGAAATCTCCGCGGCATTCTCGTGCACGCCGCAGCGCTCCACTTCGCCGACAAAAATCACGTGGTCGCCTTCTTCGTAACGGCTGCGGTTATGGCATTCGAACCACGCGAGCGCGCCGTCGAGCACCGGCATGCCGGTGTCGCCTTCCGCGTGCGACACGCCTTCGAAGCGATCGCCCTTCACGGTCGCAAAACGCTTGCACAGATCGAGCTGCGACGAAGCTAGCACATTGACCACGTAGTGACTGTTGGCGCGGAACACCTGCATCGACGCCGAGCGCGTGGCGAGACTCCATAACACCAGCGGCGGATTGAGCGAAACCGAATTAAATGAGCTGGCCGTGATGCCGATCAACTGGCCGGACGCCGCGCGCGTTGTAATGACGGTGACGCCGGTGGCAAATTGGCTGAGCGCCTGTTTGAAGGCGTTCTGGTCGAAGTTGGGCGGGCTGGCGTGCTTCATCGGGCGCAAGTCCCTGGCGCAAACCGGGTGAACGCCGGGTTGAATCCATCTCGCGTGCCGCTGGAAATAAATGATTCGAAAGTCATAGTGAAAATCGTCGATTTGCCCCAATTTTAACTGCAATCGCGGCGGATCGGCCGCGACCCCAGCCGATGAGTGAAAAAGCCGCTAAGCTGGAAAGCTCGGATGGTGGCATGAGCGTTGCGGCGAACCGTGGACCGGCATCGGCCGACTATGAGTTTCAAGGAGCGAGCAGCATGAGTCAGACAGGCGAAGTCGCCACCCTCGGTGGCGGGTGTTTCTGGTGCCTCGAAGCGGTGTACCTGGGCGTCGACGGCGTGAACGCAGTGGAGTCGGGCTACGCGGGCGGCAAGACCCAGCGCCCGACCTACGAGCAGGTGTGCGATGGCGAAACCGGTCATGCCGAAGTCGTGAAGGTCGACTTCGATCCGGCGAAGATGAGCTATCGCGAGATTCTCGATATCTTCTTCGCGATCCACGATCCGACGCAATTGAACCGGCAGGGCAACGACGTCGGCACGCAATACCGCTCGGTGGTCTTCACGCATTCCGACACGCAGCGGGAAACGGCGTTGCAGGCAATTCGCGAGATCGGTGAACAACGCATTTACGACGGTCAGATCGTCACACAGGTGCTGCCGCTCGACGGCAATTACTGGGCGGCCGAGGCCTATCACCAGAACTATTTTGCGCAGCACCCGAATCAGGGGTACTGCTCGGTCGTGGTGGCGCCGAAGGTGGCGAAGTTTCGTCAGAAGTTTGCTCACCGGATCAAGGCGAGCTAACGGGACGAGCGGCCATTTGCGCTTTACCTAAACGTCGGAGTCGGGTGGCTGCTCGTTCTCTTCAGATGACGGAGGCTCATGGTCGTCGTCCTCATGCTCATGGGCGAGCCGTGCATACGCTTCGATGATCGCCCGCGCCAACTCCACACAGCTAAGCGGCGCCGAGCCTTCCGCTTTATTGTTGATCGCGATCACCACCGGCTGGCCGGCCAGCGCGTAGCGCGCGGCCAGTTCGGCGAGTGACGCGCGGGTCGCCGGGTCTTCATCCACCAACTGGTTGAACGGTTCGTACTTGGCCTTCGCCTGTTCGTATTTGAAGCCGCCGTGCAGGCTCCAGCGCACGATCAGCGGCCCGGCCGGTTCACCGTCCAGCAACGCGAGCGCCGCGGACTGGCGCAGCGGGTCAGGCATGCGCGCGTGAATCCCGACGCAATAACGCACGCCCGCCGTTTTGAGCGTGCGGATGAAGCGCGGCGTTAGCAGACTCCCATCACGGATTTCGATCGCGTAGCAGGCGCTGCCCGGCAGCTTCGGCAAGGCCATCAAAAATTCGGCCAGCCGTTCGATGAATACCGCCGGCTGCGCGAGCATCTGATCCGGCAGCGGCGAAAGCTGGAACACGAGCGCGCCGGCCTTGGCGCCGAGCCCTTCGAGGCACGGCGTGACGAAATCGTCGATCGCCATTTGCGCGTTCAGAAAGCACGGATTCATCGAGACCGGCTCGCCGCGTTCGGCGCGCACGGTGGCGTCGGTGATCGTCATCGGGGCTTTGACGATGAAGCGGAAGTGCTCGGGCACTTGCTGCGCGTAACGCAAATACTCGGTGACCGTGAGCGCCTGATAAAACGACCGGTCGATGCTGACCGTCTTCAGCAGCGGATGCGCACCGTAGGCGGTGAGACCCTCGCGTGACAATTTGCTGTTGCTGTACTCGTCGCCGTAGACGATGCCGTTCCAGCCCGGAAACGACCATGTCGAGGTACCGAGGTGGATTTGCGGTGGTAGTTGCGCTGCAAGCGCAAGGAGTTCGGGCGAGGGCGGGGCGGCGACGATTTCGCGAGTGCGGCGTTTTTTGGGGGCGTCGGCGGGGGCGGGTGCGGTATTGGCTTCGGGCGCGGTGATGGCGTCGTTTGGCGCTGCCGCTTCGTCTTCCTGCCACAAAGAACCGGCGCTTGAGGTCTTCGTCGCGCGCGGTTGACGCCGGCGCTCGGGCTGCGTCGCGGCGGCGGGTGCGGCGGCTGCATCAGCCGGTGAGGTCACCCGCTCCACTGTCTGCTGAGCGGCGTCCGCATCTGCGTCAGCGGTCCCTGTCGCCCCGTGCGATAACTTCACCCCGCCATCGCCCTTCGCCGTCGCCGCGTCCACCGGCATCCCGAACAGATCGAACTGCACGGCTTCGCCATCGGCGCCAGATTCGCCCTCGACCGGCTGTTCAACTTCGTTTGTCCCGCTTGGGTCCATCGGTGTTCAACCTGCTGTTCAAAGGTTTGCGCCACGTCGCCCGCTCATGCACGGCGCCGCGGCGCAACCGTATCACAGCGGTTTCTCGTACATGAAGCCGCGCGACCACGGCAAGGTTTTCGCGCTGCGGCCGGCTTTGCGGCAGACCACCTGGTAGATCGAGACGTCGTCGGTTTCGAACGCGTAGGCGCAACCGGCGAGGTACAAGCGCCAGATGCGGAATTTTTCGTCGTCGACGAGCTTGCGGGCTTCCTCCGCATGCGCTTCGAAATTTTCCGCCCAAAGGTCCAGCGTGTGCGCATAGTGACGGCGCAGGCTTTCGACGTCAAACGCTTCGAGGCCACCGCGCTGCATCGATTCGAGCGCAAGGCTGATATGCGGCAGCTCGCCGTCCGGAAACACATAGCGGTCGATAAATTCGCCGCCGCCGAGCGCGGCCTCGCCGCTGTCCGAATCGCTCGACGTAATGCCGTGATTCAGGGCGATGCCGTCGTCGACCAGCAGATCGTGAATCTTCTCGAAGTAGCCCGGCAGATTCTTGCGGCCCACGTGCTCGAACATGCCGACGCTCGTGATGCGATCGAATTGCCCTTCGACGTCGCGGTAATCCTGTAGACGAATCTCGATCTGGCCTTCCAGGCCCGCCGCTTTGACGCGCGCGGTGGCGAGGTCGAACTGGTTCTGCGAGAGCGTCACGCCCACACACTGCGCGCCGAACTTCTGCGCCGCGCGCAGGACGAGCGCGCCCCAGCCGCAGCCGATATCGAGCAGGCGCTGCCCCGGTTGCAACTGGATCTTGGTGAGGATGTGGTCGATCTTCTTGATCTGCGCGGTGGCGAGATCCTCGTTGCCGTTCTCGAAGTACGCGCACGAGTACACCATGTTCTCGTCGAGCCACAGCTTGTAGAACTCGTTTGAGACGTCGTAGTGATACTCGATCGCCTTCCTGTCCGACGCTTTGGAATGATTGAAGTAGCGCCGCACGCGCGCCAGCTTGCCCGCGCTGGTGACGGTATTGCGCGCCAGCTGGTAGCCGATATTGATGATGTCCGACAGCTTGCCTTCGATGTCGATCTTGCCCTTCACGTACGCCTCGCCGAGATTGTCGAGGCTCGGTTCGAGCAGATAGGGCAGCGCCGTGGCGCTTTTGACATGTAGCGTGACCTGAGGCGCGGCGAACTGCCCGAAGTCATGTTGCTGACCGTCCCACAGCACGAGGCGTGCAGGAACGTTAGCCCTGGTTTTTACTTCTTCCACCCACTGCGCCAGCTTCTTCTCCCAGAACATGTGATCTCTCCGTGTCCGTTGAATTAAAGCAAAGCCTGTGTGGATCGCAACTCAATGCGGCGCGACTCCCATGCCGCGAGATGCCATCCGGCGCGCCGCGCGCTGCTGCGTTGGCAACGCGGTGGCGGCGTTGTATTCCGTATCAAGGCGATAGGCGGGAGATCTGCCAGTCGCTGTGTTCGCCTGAACGCGTGTAGAGCAAGCGATCGTGCAGACGTGACGGCCGGCCCTGCCAGAATTCGATTGCTTCGGGCACCAAACGATAACCGCCCCAGTGCGGTGGACGCGGTGGCTGGTCGCCGTATTGCAAGCTGATTTCGCGTTCGCGTGTTTCGAGCTGCGAACGGCTTTCAATTAGCTGACTCTGATTCGATGCCCACGCACCGATGCGTGAACCGAGCGGGCGCGACGCGAAATACGCGTCGCTTTCTTCCGCGCTGGTTTTGACGATGCGGCCTTCCACGCGCACCTGGCGTTCCAGTTCGATCCAGTAGAACAGCAAGCTGGCGTAAGGATTAGCGGCCAGTTCGCGGCCTTTACGGCTTTCATAATTGGTGAAGAACACGAAGCCACGCTCGTCGACGCCCTTGATCAGGACGATGCGCGCCGACGGCCGGCCGCGCGAGTCGACCGTGGCCAGCGTCATGGTATTCGGTTCGGGCAGTTTGGCGTCGACCGCTTGTTGAAACCACGTATCGAATTGACGAAACGGGTTGCGGTCGATATCGGCAACGTCCAAAGAACCTAGCGAATAGTTTTTTCGAAGTTCGGCAAGTGAGGTCATGTTCTTATGCGAACGCTACAGTTCAATCAGTATAGCTAAGCCGCTGGTTTTTTGCCCGCAACCACGTCAAGGTCTGGCGCGGTGTATTCATGCCTGCCGGCGCGCGTGTGGCCCACGGTGCTGCGCTTTTCGCGGCGATGCAATTCGACGCGTTCAGGCAAAATACGGGGTTGCGTACGCCTTTGCGTCGCCACGTCGTGTTTTTGCCTGACCACCGAGCCCTGCCATCATGTCCAGCACCACCCCGCAAACCGATCTTACTACCAGCCCCGACGGGAATGAAATGGCCGACCGCGCGCGGCGCTTCGGCGGCATCGCCCGTTTGTACGGCGCGCCGGCGCTCGCCGCTTTCGAAGGCGCGCACGTCGCGGTGATCGGCATCGGCGGAGTGGGGTCGTGGGTGGCCGAGGCGCTGGCGCGCAGCGCGGTCGGCACGCTGACGCTGATCGATCTCGACAATGTCGCCGAGAGCAACACTAACCGGCAGATCCACGCGCTCGACGGCAACTACGGAAAACCGAAGGTCGAAGCCATGGCCGAACGCATCGCGGCGATCAATCCGTTTTGCGACGTGCGCCTGATCGAGGACTTCGTCGAGCCGGATAACTTCGACGCGACGCTCGGCGGCGGCTTTGATTACGTGATCGATGCGATCGACAGCGTGCGCACCAAGACCGCGTTGATCGCATGGTGCGTGGAGAAGAAGCAGCCGTTGATCACGGTCGGCGGCGCGGGTGGTCAGCTCGACCCGACGCGCATTCGCATCGACGATCTCGCGCTGACGATCCAGGATCCGTTGCTATCGAAAGTGCGCGGACAGCTGCGCAAGCAACACGGTTTTCCGCGTGCCCCGAAGGCGAAGTTCAAGGTGAGCGCGGTGTATTCCGACGAACCGTTGATCTACCCGGAAGCCGCCGTCTGCGATATCGACGAGGAAGCTGAGCACGTCACCACGTCGCCGGGCCACACCGGGCCGGTCGGTTTGAACTGTGCGGGATTTGGTTCGAGCGTGTGCGTGACGGCGAGCTTCGGTTTTGCCGCGGCCGCGCATGTGTTGCGGGCGTTGGCGAAGCAGGCGACGGCTTGAGGTGATTTAAGCCGCGGTGGATGCCGCGGCGCATTCAGGCGCGGCTGGGGCGCCGCGCCTGAATACCGATTGAGCCAATCAGATCAGAACAACGAAGCGCTCAGCTTGCGCCGCCATTGCGACACCAGCTCCGGCTGATGCGCGGCCAGATCGAACACCGACAGCATCGTCTTACGGCCGATATCGTCGCGGAACGTGCGGTCGCGTTGCACGATCGCCAGCAATTGTTCGAGCGCTTCCGCGTATTTGTGGCGAGCGATAAACGCGCTAGCCAGATCGAAACGCGCTTCGAGATCGGCCGGATCGGTCGCGACCTTCGCCTCCAGCGCATCAGTGGGCGGCAGATCCGCGGCGGCGTCCACGGCGTCGAGGCGCGTCTTGATCGCGTTGAAGCGTGCGTCGATACCTTGCGTCGTTTTCGGCGACAGCAGTTCGACTTCGTTGCGCGCTTCGTCGAGACGATTGTCTTCGAGCAGCATTTCAATGCGGTCCATGCGCGCTTCGTCGAAACCCGGGTCGTAGGCGAGGGCGGCTTGCAGCGCGTCGTAGGCATCTTCGCGGCGGCCTTCGGCCAGTGCGGTGTGCGCCTCGACACGCGAGGCGTCCGCGCCTTGCGGCACGAGCCGCTCGATAAACTCGCGCAACTGACCTTCAGGCAGCACGCCGACAAACTGATCGACCGGCCGTCCGTCGGCAAAGGCCATGACGTGCGGAATGCTGCGCACCTGGAAGTGCGCGGCCAGTTCCTGGTTCTCGTCTACGTTCACCTTCACGAGCTTCCATTTGCCGGCGGCTTCGGCTTCGAGCTTCTCCAGCATCGGGCCAAGGGTCTTGCACGGGCCGCACCAGGGCGCCCAGAAATCGACCAGCACGGGGGCCAGTGTCGACGCCGTGATGACGTCCTGTTCGAAAGTGGCCAGAGTGGTGTCCATTGCGTCCTCGTCGATAAAACGGTCTGTTGATTATTTGGGGCCGAACACCGGGGATTCAATGCTGCCCGAACTGCTTGCGCTTATTTGCGTGGCTTACCTGCGTGGCTTACTTGCGCTCGGGCAGCGGAATCCATTCGGTTTCGCCCGGCACCTTGCCCATTTCCTGATGAGTCCACGCCAGCTTCGCGGCTTCGATTTTCTCGCGCGAACTGGCGACGAAATTCCATTCGATGAAGCGCTCGCCATCCAGCTTTTCGCCGCCGAGCAGCATGACGCGCGCGCCGTGAGTGCTCGCCAGCGTCACCGTTTCGTCGAGCGCGAGCACCGCCATCTGGCCGACTTCGAGCGACGTGCCGTCGATCTCCAGATCGCCGTCGACGAGATAGACGCCGCGTTCCTCGTGTTCCGGTTCGAGCGCGAAGGCGCCGCCCGGCGCGAATTCGCCGGCGACATACAGCGTGCCGGAGAAGGTCGCGACCGGCGAGGTTTCGCCGAACGCCGTGCCCGCGATCACCCGCAGCGTGACGCCGTTGCGCTCGACCACCGGCAGCGTGTCAGCGGCGTGATGCGCGAACGACGGCTCGATCTCTTCGTCGTCGAGCGGCAGCGCGACCCACGTCTGAATGCCGTGCATAGTCTGGCCGCTCGCGCGGTCCTCGTCCGGCGTGCGCTCGGAGTGGACGATGCCGCGCCCGGCCGTCATCCAGTTGACGTCGCCGGGGACGATTTTCTGCGCCGAGCCGAGGCTGTCGCGATGCATGATCGCGCCTTCGAACAGATAGGTCACCGTGGCCAAGCCGATGTGCGGATGCGGCCGCACGTCGAGGCCCACGCCGGGTTCGAGGGTGGCCGGGCCCATGTGGTCGAAGAAAATGAACGGACCGATCAGGCGCGCCGCCATGGCCGGCAGCACGCGCCGCACGGTCAGGCTGCCGACGTCGCGCAGATGCGGTTTGAGGACTGCTTTGATCGAGGAGGACATGGGCAGGCTCGGTTGGAATGGTGGGTGGGGATTTTTGCTTAATGGACGATTCTACTGCGGAGGGCGCGATGACGACGGCTGGGCGACACGTCGAAGCTCCGGGAATCCGTAGCGCGGGGCGGCGCCAAGCGGCGCCGGCTCCGCTAAACTGCCGGATCGAACAATCAATTGGAGACTGGGATGTCGCCGAGGGATTTGCTGCTGGCGATGCTCGTGGTTCTGGTGTGGGGCGTTAACTTCGTCGTGATCAAGGTCGGTCTGCATGGCGTGCCGCCCATGCTGCTCGGCGCGCTGCGGTTCGCGCTCGCCGCCGTGCCGGCGGCGTTTTTCATCAAACGGCCCAACTTGCCGTGGCGCTGGCTGATTGCGTACGGCGCGACGATTTCGTTCGGCCAGTTCGCGTTCCTGTTCTCGGCCATGTACGTCGGCATGCCGGCCGGGCTCGCCTCGCTGGTGTTGCAGGCACAGGCGTTTTTCACGCTGATTTTCGCCGCGATCTTCTTGCATGAACGGTTCCGCTTGCCGAATGTCGTGGGTTTACTGATCGCGGCGGGCGGCCTCGCCGTGATCGGCGTGCAAGGCGGCCACGCCATGACGCTGGCCGGCTTTGTCCTCACCTTGTGCGCCGCGTGTTCGTGGGCGCTCGGCAACATCGTCACGAAGAAGGTCGGCCAGGTCGATCTCGTCGCGCTGGTGGTGTGGGGCAGCCTGATTCCACCGCTGCCGTTTTTTGCGCTGTCGTACGCGTTCGAGGGTCCGCAGCGGATCGCCGCGGCGCTGTCCGGCATCAGCGCGACGTCGATCTTCGCCATCGTGTATCTCGCGTTCATCGCCACGCTGATCGGCTACGGGTTGTGGAGCCGTCTGCTGTCGCGCTATCCGGCGAGCCAGGTCGCGCCGTTTTCGCTGCTTGTGCCGATCGTCGGTCTCGCGTCGGCGTCGCTGTTTCTCGACGAGCAATTGTCCGAGGCGCAGATTGCGGGCGCTTTGCTGGTGATGGCGGGATTGGTCGTGAACGTATTCGGCGGCAGGGTCGTGCAGTGGTTTTCACCCGCGCGCTGAGCGGCCGGCAGGCCTGAACGAGGACGAAAAAACGGCCGCTTCGAGCGGCCGTTTTCCATCGCATCATTGCGTTGCATGCGTGAGCATCACGTCATGCGGTTCTTCGCGAGCGGTGGATTCGCCGCGAAATAGCGCTTAATGCCGGTCATGATCGCATCGGCCATCTTCTCGCGATACGCGTCGTCGTTCAGGCGGCGCTCTTCGTCCGGGTTGCTGATGAAAGCGGTCTCCACGAGGATCGACGGAATGTCCGGCGCCTTCAGCACCGCGAACCCTGCCTGCTCGACCGAGCCCTTGTGCAGCTTGTTGATGCCGCCAATTTCGTTCAGCACGAAGTTGCCATAACGCATCGAGTCGCGAATCTGCGCGGTGGTGGACATATCGAACAGCGCGCGGTTCACGGTGGCGTCGGCGGACTTGATGTTGATCCCGCCGATCTGATCCGACGAGTTTTCCTTGTTCGCCATCCAGCGCGCCGCGGCGCTCGTGGCGCCATGCTCGGACAGCGCGAACACCGACGAGCCCTTGGCGTCGGGCGTGGTGAACGCATCGGCATGGATCGACACGAACAGGTCTGCGCCGACGCGCCTCGCCTTCTGCACGCGCACATTCAGCGGCACGAAGAAGTCGGCGTCGCGCGTCATCATGGCGCGCATGTTCGGTTGCGCGTCGATCTTCGCGCGCAGCTTCTTCGCGATGTCGAGCGCGACGTGTTTCTCGTACGTGCCCGAGCCGCCGATCGCGCCCGGATCTTCGCCGCCGTGGCCCGGATCGATCGCGACGGTCAACAGACGCACCGTGTTGCTCTTGCCGGACTTGGGATTGGTGAAGGCGTAGGTATCGTCGCTGCCGGCATCGTCCGCGCCTAGCGTGCTGGCGCTGTTGCCCTTGTTGCGGGCGATGGCCGTGGGCGGCGCCACTGGCGCAACAGGCGTGGCGGGCTTGCCGAGGATAGGCGGAACAGGCGTCGGCGCGACACGCACCGGCGGACGCGGCACGCTCGGCGCGGACCCGCTCCCGCCGTTCTGCGCGTAACGCTCGAAGAACGCCTCGCTGTTGTCGGCGGTGGGCGGCGTGGTGCCGGGGCCGCTCAGCGTGGCGGGCGGCGGCGCGCCGTTCTCTTCGTTGAACGTCTGCTGCTTGTGTTCCGTCTGCGCGAGCAGATCCATCAACGGATCGGGCGCGACCGCGGGATACAGGTCGAACACCAGCCGGTACTTGTATGCGCCGACCGGCGGCAGCGTGAACACCTGCGGCTTCACCGAACCCTTCAGGTCGAACACCATGCGCACCACATGTGGCTGATATTGCCCGACGCGCACCGACGAGATCTGCGGATCGTTCGGCGTGATCTTCGACACAAGGTCTTTCAACGCCTGATCCAGATCGAGGCCGCTCAGATCGACCACCAGCCGGTCCGGTCCCTGCAACAACTGCTGTGCGTTCTGCAGCGGCTGATCGGATTCGATCGTCACGCGCGTGTAGTCACGCGCCGGCCAGACCCGCACGCCGAGCACCGAACTGGCCCACGCGAGACGCGGCGCGACGAGGCCGAGCACGAGCGTGGACGCACCCGCGCGCAGAATCTGCCGGCGCCGCCAGTTATGCGTCGCGGTAGCCGCCGATTCGATCGAGCGGAACGGTTTGATCAACATCTTTCGAGACATGCCTTTCCTGATTCGCTGTATGCCCGTGCGACGAGGACACGGCCGTCGCTTTCGTTCTCGTTGTCATTATCGAGGTCGAGCGAGAAGACAAGATCCGGCACGCCTAAGAGACGTCCTGCGCGCTGCGGCCATTCGACGAGGCAGATCGCGCCGCTGTCGAAGTACTCGCGAAAGCCCGCGTCGGCCCATTCGGCCGGATCGGTGAATCTATACAGATCGAAGTGATAGAGCGCGAGTTCCCCAGCGGGCCGTTCGAGCACGTAGGGTTCGACAAGTGTGTAAGTGGGGCTGCGCACGCGGCCGGTGTGGCCGAGGCCGCGTAAGGTCGCGCGCACGAGGGTGGTTTTGCCGGCGCCGAGATCGCCGACGAGTTGGACTTGCAGTCCGTAGAACGCCTTGTCGCCGTCCGCGCCGGGCGCCTGTTGCGCGGCTTCGCGCACGCTTTCGATTGCCTGCGCGAAGCGCTCGCCGAACGCTAGCGTGGCGGCTTCGTCCGCGAGCGCGAAGGTGCGTTCGAGCAGGACGTTGGCGGGCGGTTGGATCGCGAGATCGGGATTGACAGGCATTCTCGTAAAATGGCGTGATGAACCGAAGTCCGGAGTCCCCTGTTTCCTGCCCGCCTGCGTCTAACGACGATGCGCGTGCCGAACGTCATTTCGATGAAGCGGCGCTGAATGCGCTCGCGCTAAACATCAAAACGTGGGGCCGTGAACTGGGTTTCGGAGCGGTCGGCATTAGCGACACCGATCTTTCCGCCGCCGAAGCGCCGCTTGCAGCCTGGCTGGAAGCGGGTTGCCACGGCGAGATGGATTATATGGCGAAACACGGCATGAAACGCGCGCGGCCCGCCGAGCTTGTGGCCGGCACGCGACGTGTGATTACGGCGCGCATCGCTTATTTGCCCGTTCAGACGTTGAGCGGAAAGGCGCACGAAAGCGCTTTGCAGGACGGCCCACTCACGCAGGACTGGCGCGCAGCCGAGCATGCGCGGCTCGCGGACCCGTCGGCGGCGGTCGTGTCGATCTATGCGCGCGGCCGCGATTATCACAAGGTGATGCGTAACCGTTTGCAACATCTGGCCGAGAAAATCGAAGCTGAGATCGGCGCGTTCGGCTACCGCGTATTTACCGATTCGGCGCCGGTGCTGGAAGTAGAACTTGCGCAGAAGGCCGGCATCGGCTGGCGCGGCAAGCATACGCTGCTGCTGCAACGTGACGCGGGTTCGCTGTTTTTCCTCGGCGAAATCTATGTCGATGTGCCGTTGCCGACCGACGCCGAGACCGTGCCTGAACTCGCGCCTGAAACGCCGGGCTCGCATTGCGGAAGTTGCACGCGCTGTATCGGCGCCTGTCCGACCGGCGCGATCGTCGCGCCCTACAAGGTCGATGCGCGCCTGTGTATTTCCTATCTCACGATCGAATTGAGGGGCAGTATTCCCCTGGAGTTGCGGCCGCTGATTGGTAATCGTGTGTATGGCTGTGACGATTGTCAACTCGTGTGTCCATGGAACAAATTCGCGCAGGCCGCGCCGGTCGCGGACTTCGACGTGCGGCATGGGCTCGATCGCGCGTCGTTGGTCGAGTTGTTCGCGTGGAGCGCGGACGAGTTCGATACGCGCATGCAGGGCAGCGCGATTCGCCGCATCGGCTACGAGAGCTGGTTGCGCAATCTCGCGGTGGGCATGGGCAACGCGCTGCGTGCGTCGTCGGACAGTTTGAGCGGGCCGGCGCGCGAGGCGATCGTAGAGGCGCTGAAAATGCGTGTCGATGATGCTTCCGCTGTCGTGCGCGAGCATGTGGAATGGGCTTTGGAAGCGGCGTAAAGTAGCGGTGCGTTGCGTGTTTGGAGCGCCTGCACCCCATGCAGGTACGCTGCTCTGCCAGCCGTAGCGCCGCGCCAGTGAGGAGTGGGCAATCATGTTCAACGCAGTGATCGATGCGCCGTTCGGCAAGGTCGGCATCCGCCTCGAAGGCGAGGCCGTGCGCGAGATCGTCTATCTGCCGGATTCGATCCAAAGCGTCGCGCCCGACACGCCTTTGGCGAGACAGGCAGCCGAGCAGATCGAGCGATATTTCGAGCGCGCTTCGGCGAAGTTCGAGTTGCCGCTGGCCTCGGTCGGCACCGTATTTCAGAAGCGTGTCTGGCAGGCCATCAGCGACATTCCGCCGGGCGTCGTGCTGACCTATGGTCAACTGGCGAGGCAACTTGGCAGCGCGCCGCGCGCGGTCGGTCAGGCGTGCGGCGCCAATTATTTTCCGATTGTGATTCCCTGTCATCGGGTGGTGAGTTCGAGCGGCATCGGCGGCTTCGCGAATCACGCCGAAGAGGGTTTCTTCCGCAACATCAAGCGCTGGTTGCTGGCGCATGAAGGCATTCCCTACGCATGAGCGATACGTTGATCGACGACGCGGCAGCCGCGTCACCTCTGTTCGCCGCCAGCTCGGCGTCGATCGATGCATTCTGCGACGCGCTGTGGCTCGAACACGGACTGTCGCGCAACACGCTCGATGCCTACCGCCGCGATCTGCGTCTCTTTTGCGAATGGCTGGCGCAGAGCCGCAACGCCTCGCTCGACACCGCGAGCGAAGCCGATCTGAGCGCGTATAGCGCGGCGCGGCAAAAAGACAAATCGACTTCGGCGAACCGCCGGCTTTCCGTGTTTCGCCGCTACTACGGCTGGGCGGTGCGCGAGCATCGCGCGAAGGTCGATCCGACGGTGCGCATTCGTTCGGCGAAACAGCCGCCGCGTTTTCCCTCGACGCTCAGCGAAGCGCAAGTCGAAGCGCTGCTCGGTGCGCCCGACGTCGATACGCCTTTGGGTTTGCGCGATCGCACGATGCTGGAGTTGATGTACGCGAGCGGTTTGCGCGTGACTGAACTCGTCACGTTGAAGACGGTGGAAGTCGGCCTGAACGAAGGCGTGGTGCGCGTCATGGGCAAGGGCTCGAAGGAGCGGCTGATTCCGTTTGGCGAGGAAGCGCATAGCTGGATCGAGCGCTATCTGCGCGAGGCGCGGCCCGCGTTGCTCGGCGCGCGCGCGACCGACGCGCTGTTCGTGACGAGCCGCGCCGAGGGCATGACGCGCCAGCAGTTCTGGAACATCATCAAGCGTCACGCGGCGGCGGCCGGCGTGCATGCGCCGCTCTCGCCGCATACCTTGCGGCATGCGTTCGCGACGCATCTGCTCAATCACGGCGCCGACCTGCGTGTCGTGCAAATGCTGCTCGGCCACACGGATATTTCGACTACGCAGATCTACACGCACGTGGCGCGCGAACGGTTGAAATCGCTGCATGCGCAGCATCATCCGCGAGGCTGATGCGAGCTTGCGCTTCGTTCAGAGAAACTCGCGCAGCCGGTGCTTGAGAATCTTGCCCGTCGATGCCGCAGGCAGCGCGGCGAGCACTTTGACTTCGGCCGGTCGCTTGTACGGCGCCAGACGCTCGCCGCACCAGTCGATCAATTCGGCGGGCGTCACCGTCGCGCCCGCAAGCAACTCGACGAACGCGACCACTTCCTCGTTACCCTCCACCGCGCGTCCGATCACCGCCGACTGCACGACTTGCGGATGCGCATTCAACGCATGTTCGACTTCGGCCGGATACACGTTGAAACCCGAGCGGATGATCAGTTCCTTGCTGCGCCCGACGATATGCAACACGCCGTCCGCGTCCTGCCGCGCGAGGTCGCCGGTTTTGAGCCAGCCGTCTTCGGTCACGACCTTACGTGTTTGCTCCGGGCTGCGATAGTAGCCGAGCATCACGTTGGGGCCGCGCACCCATAGTTCGCCGATGTCGCCCTTTGCGGCGTCGATGCCGTCGAGTCCGACGAAACGCACATCGACACCGGGAATGACCTCGCCGACGGAACAATCGCTGCGCGGCGCATCGAGCATGGTGTGCGACACGGTCGGGCTGCTCTCGGTCATGCCGTAACCGTTATGCAACGGCAGACCGTAGACGCTTTCCACCTGCGCTTTCAAGGCGGCGTCGAGCGGCGAGCCGCCCGAATAGGCGAAGCGCAATTGCGGCGCGGACCACGAGTGGCCGTGCGTCTGCAGATGTTCGAGCAGTTTGGCGTGCATGGCCGGCACGCCCTGGAAAATCGACACGCGTTCCTCGGCGAGCGCGCGGCGCACGGCTTCCGGCGCGAAGCGCGGCACGAGCCGCAAGGTCGCACCCGCATGCAGACTGCCCAGACAGACGGACGCGAAACCGTACACGTGCGAGATCGGCAGCACGGCATAGACGACATCGTCCGGGCCGACTTTGCGCAACCGGCTCGAAATCGCGGCGATGAACAGCAGATTGCGATGCGACAGCATCACGCCCTTTGGCGCGCCGGTGGTGCCCGTGGTGTAAATCAACGCGGCGCACTGGCGGTCGCTTGCGGCTTCGACCGGCTCGGCGACGGCCGCGCTGTCCACCGTGTACGACCAGGCGCCGATGTCCGGCGTGATGGTGGGTGCCTTGGCGGCGTGATGGCGCTCTGCGTGCCGCTTGGCGTCGGCCGAGCTTTCCGTGGCGTAGGCGACCACGCGAGGCTGCGCGTGCGCACGGATCGAGTCGAGTTCAGCCGCGGACAGGCGCGCGTTGGAGACCAGCGCCCACGCGTCGAGTCGGGCGGTCGCGAACAGCAGTACGATCTGCACGATGCTGTTCTCCGCGACGATCATCACGCGATCGCCGCCGCGCACGCCCCATTCGCGCAGCAGCGCGGTGGCGGCGTCGACGGCCTCCAGCAGTTGCGCGCTGGTCAGGCGGCGCGCGTCCTCGATCAAGGCGATGTGCTGTGGATCGCGCGCGGCGGCCAGCGCCGGAATGTCGGCGATGCGTGCGGGCAGGGCCGCCAGCAGCGCGGGAATGTCGATGGTGGAACGGGTAGGCGAATCGAAGCTCAACGCTGTCTCCTAAAAACGATTCGGTGCTCGGCATGCAGTGCGCCGGAAGATTTTCGAACGATCGTGCCACAATCGCCCGACGCGCACAATTGACCATTCGGCAAATAGCCGTTGTGCAAAGTCGCCATTACAATGCGCCGATGAGCAAATCCAGACACGTCTCCGAAACGCCGGCCACGCAGTTTCTGCGCCGCCATGGCATCGCTTTCGGCGAACATCCTTATGATTATGTCGAGCACGGCGGCACCGGGGAATCGGCGCGCCAGCTCGGTGTGGACGAACATCACGTCGTGAAGACGCTGGTGATGGAAGACGAGCACGCCAAGCCGCTGATCGTACTGATGCACGGCGACCGCACCGTCAGCACCAAGAACCTCGCGCGGCAAATCGGCGCGAAGCGTGTCGAGCCGTGCAAGCCCGAGGTGGCGAACCGGCATTCCGGCTACCTGATCGGCGGCACCTCGCCGTTCGGCACGAAGAAGCCGATGCCGGTGTACGTCGAGTCGAGCATTCTCGAGACGGACAAGATCTGGCTGAACGGCGGCCGGCGCGGTTTTCTGGTGAGCATCGATCCCAAGGTGCTGACGGAATTGCTGGCGGCGAAGGCGGTGCAGTGCGCCAGCGTCGATTGACGTTTGCCTGAATGTTTTGCGGGCGCGCGGGTTCGGTAGAATGTGCGCCGCCTTGTTCCGAGTTGCGCGCCCTGTTGCGGTTGGGGTATCGAGTTTCAGACCGCCGATCCTTATAAGAGTCCCAGATGCAAAACCTGATCGTTGCTGTCGTTGCCTACCTGATCGGTTCGGTGTCGTTCGCCGTGATCGTGAGCGCCGCGATGGGCCTCGACGACCCGCGCTCGTACGGCTCGGGCAACCCGGGCGCCACCAACGTGCTACGCAGCGGCAGCAAGAAGGCCGCGATTCTCACGCTGATCGGCGACGCATTCAAGGGCTGGCTGCCGGTGTGGTTCGTCGTGCACTACGGCGCGCGCTACGGGCTCGACGAGACGGCGGTGGCGATTGCGTCGGTGGCCGTGTTTCTTGGTCACCTGTATCCGGTCTTTTTCCGGTTCAAGGGCGGCAAGGGCGTGGCGACCGCGGCCGGCGTGCTGCTCGCGATCAACCCGATTCTTGGCGTTGCGACCTTGCTGACGTGGCTGATCGTGGCGTTTTTCACGCGCTATTCGTCGCTGGCGGCATTGGCTGCTGCGGTGTTCGCGCCGATCTTCGACGGTTTTCTGTTCGGGCCGCACGTCATCGCGCTGGCGATCGTCGTGATGAGTTCGCTGCTGGTGTGGCGCCATCGCGGCAATATCGCCAAGCTGATGCGCGGGCAGGAGAGCCGCATCGGGCATAAGAAGAAGGCGGATGCGGCGGCGAAGCCGGCGGGGGGTAGTGATCTTTGATGGTTGACGCGTAGACGCGTTGATTGCGTTCGTGCGTTCGTGCTTGGCTTGGCTGTGCTCTACCTGGCCAGGCGGCGCGCTATGCAATCCGCCGTGCCCAGTGCACCGACTTTGCGCGGCGCCGCGCGTTTGCCGGCCCGCGCAAACCGCCGAACTGCATCGCGCGAACGCTTTAGCCGGGCGCGCACTCGCGCCCCAGGCGATCAGTCGCGGAAGTTGTTGAAGTCGAGCGGCGTGTCGGTCACGTCCTTGCGCAGCACGGCGATCACGCTTTGCAGATCGTCGCGCTTGCCGCCGGTGATGCGTACCGCGTCGCCCTGAATGCTCGCCTGGACCTTGATCTTGCTGTCCTTCACGAGGCGCACGATTTTCTTCGATAGATCGCCCGACACACCCTTCTTGATCTTGATGACCTGCTTGACCTTGTCGCCGCCGATCTTCTCGGTCTTGCCGTAGTCGAGGAAACGCACGTCCACGTTGCGCTTCGCCATTTTCGACAGCAGCACGTCTGTCACCTGGCCGAGTTTAAAGTCATCGTCCGCGTAGGCCGTGATTTCGTTTTCCTTGTGTTCCACGCGCGCGTCCGACCCTTTGAAGTCGAAGCGCGTTGAAATTTCCTTGTTGGACTGCTCGATCGCGTTCTTGACTTCGATCATGTTCGCTTCGCAGACGACGTCAAACGATGGCATTTTTTTCTCCCAATAGTGCTGCGGTGCGTGACGCAACCGGGCGGCTGCTCACGGGGCACTCGCTATAATCACGGACCGGACGTCATTTTACCGACGCCACTCCCTTTTGCCCAAGGCCGCCGCGCATTGTCGCCCGGCCGGGGCCCGAAGCCGGTTTCATCGGCTGCTTTATTCGTTGTTTCATTTATCGTTTCACGGTTCTCATTCCGATGGCCCAATCCGATTCCGCCGCGTTCATTGCCGGCTTTCCGCTGAAGGCGCACAACACCTTCGGCTTCGATGTGCGCGCGCAGTTTGCGTGCCGCATCGAGCGTGAAGAGCAATTGATGGCCGCGGTGCGCGATCCGCGCGCAGCCGGCCTGCCGCGCCTCGTGCTGGGCGGCGGCAGTAACGTCGTGCTGACCGGCGACTTTGGCGGACTCGTGCTGCTGATCGCGCTGCAGGGCCGCCGCGTCGTGCGCGAGGATGATGACGCATGGTACGTCGAAGCGGCCGGCGGCGAGCCGTGGCACGAGTTCGTCGCCTGGACTTTGTCGCAAGGGTTGCCCGGCCTCGAAAACCTCGCGTTGATTCCGGGCACGGTGGGCGCGGCGCCGATTCAGAACATCGGCGCGTACGGGCTGGAGATGGGCGAGCGCTTTGCGTCGCTGCGCGCCGTGGAGCTGGCCACCGGCGACGTGATCGAAATGGACGCTCAGGCGTGCCGCTTCGGCTATCGCGACAGTTCTTTCAAGCGGGAAGGGCGCGACCGTTTCGTCATCACGTCGGTGACGTTCCGTTTGCCGAAGGTCTGGCAGCCGCGCGCCGGCTACGCGGATCTGGCTCGTGAACTGACCGCGAACGGCCATGCCGACGCGCCACCGACAGCGCAGGCCATTTTCGATGCCGTGGTAGCAGTGCGACGCGCCAAGCTGCCCGATCCGTTGGAACTCGGCAATGCTGGCAGCTTCTTCAAGAATCCGGTGGTGGACGCGGCGCAGTTCGAGGCGCTGAAGGTCAGGGAGCCCGACGTCGTGTCGTACGCTCAGCCGGATGGGCGGGTGAAACTTGCCGCGGGTTGGCTGATCGATCAATGCGGCTGGAAAGGTCGCGCGATGGGCGCGGCGGCCGTGCATGAGCGTCAGGCGCTGGTGCTGGTGAATCGCGGCGGAGCCACTGGCGCGGAAGTGCTGGCGCTCGCCAAAGCCATTCAGCGCGATGTGCTGGAGCGGTTTGGGGTGGAATTGGAGGCGGAACCGGTTTGTTTGTGATGATTTGCTGATGATAAAAAAGGCGCCCGGAGTTTCCTCCCGGCGCCTTTTTTTGCGTGGGCGTTTTGGCTTCGGCCGCGCCTGACGGCGCTTAACTTCGATTGCACGAAGTTAGCCTTCACCGAAACGCCCGCCATCAGTCGCGCTGACGACGCGCATTCTCCGCGATCCGCATACGCAGCGCGTTCAGCTTGATGAACCCGCCAGCGTCGGCCTGGTTGTAGGCGCCGCCGTCGTCGTCGAACGTGGCGATGGTCTTGTCGAACAGCGTTTCCTTCGAATCGCGCGCAACCACCGACACGCTGCCCTTGTACAGCTTCACGCGCACCCAGCCGTTGACCTTCTCTTGCGTATGGTCGATCAGTACCTGAATCGCGCGGCGCTCCGGGCTCCACCAGTAGCCGTTATAAATCAGCGACGCGTAACGAGCCATCAGATCGTCTTTCAGGTGAGCCACTTCACGGTCGAGCGTGATCGACTCGATGCCGCGGTGCGCCTTCAGCATGATCGTGCCGCCCGGCGTTTCATAGCAGCCACGCGACTTCATGCCGACGTAACGGTTTTCCACCAGATCCAGACGGCCGATGCCGTGCTTGCCGCCCAGACGGTTCAGCTCGGTGAGCATTTCCGCAGCCGACAGACGCTTGCCGTTGATCGCGACCGGATCGCCGTGCTCGTATTCGATGTCGAGGAATTCAGCCTGGTCCGGCGCCTGTTCCGGCGACACGGTCCAGCGCCACATATCGGCTTCGGCTTCCGCTTTCGGGTCTTCCAGGTGACGGCCTTCGAACGAAATGTGCAGCAGATTCGCGTCCATCGAATACGGCGCGCCGCCTTGCTTGTGCTTCATTTCGATCGGAATGCCGGCCTTTTCCGCGTATGCGAGCAGCTTTTCGCGCGACAGCAGATCCCATTCACGCCACGGTGCGATCACCTTGATGCCCGGTTCCAGCGCGTAGTAGCCGAGTTCGAAGCGAACCTGGTCGTTGCCCTTGCCGGTTGCGCCGTGCGACACCGCTTGTGCGCCGGTGGCGCGGGCAATTTCGATCTGGCGCTTGGCGATCAGCGGACGCGCGATCGACGTGCCCAGCAGGTACTCGCCTTCATAGATCGTGTTGGCGCGGAACATCGGGAACACGAAGTCACGCACGAATTCTTCGCGCAGGTCTTCAATAAAGATGTTGTCCTGCTTGATGCCGAGTTGCACGGCTTTCTTGCGCGCCGGTTCCAACTCTTCGCCCTGGCCGATGTCGGCCGTGAACGTGACGACTTCGGCGTCGTAATTGTCCTGCAACCACTTCAGGATGACGGAGGTGTCGAGGCCGCCCGAATAGGCGAGCACGACTTTCTTGATATCGCTCATGGTGAACTCGTAGCTGGAGAAAGCGGGAAAACAAGGCGCGCCGGCGGTCCCGGAGCGCGGAAAACCACTATTTTGACACTAAACCGCAGGTTGCCCGCGTTTTTGGGGCCCTGCGGTGTTGAAGCCGGGTCTGCTACCACCGTGGACGCCGGCTCGATGCGTGGCGCTAAACGTGGATGCCTTGCCTCGTATTCAAGGCCCCGTCGCGCTTCACGCAGATGCTACTCAACGTGCTGACTGAGCGGCTCGCTCAGTGATTCAGCTTGCCGAGCAGCAGGTATTCCATCAAGGCCTTTTGCACGTGCAGACGATTTTCCGCCTCGTCCCACACGACGCTTTGCGGGCCGTCGATCACCTCCGCGCTGACTTCCTCGCCGCGGTGGGCGGGCAAGCAGTGCATAAAGAGCGCGTCCGCATTGGCGCGCGCCATCATGTCGGCGTCGACGCACCAGTCGGCGAAGGCTTTCTTGCGCGCTTCGTTTTCGGCTTCGAAGCCCATGCTGGTCCAGACATCGGTGGTCACGAGGTCGGCGCCGATGCAGGCGTCGTTCGGATCGTCGAATTCTTCGTAGAACGGCGCGCTTTCGGCGGCGACCATGGAACGGTCGAGCTTGTAGCCCGGCGGCGTGGACAGACGCAGCTTGAAGCCAAGAATCTGCGCGGCTTCGATCCACGTGTACAGCATGTTGTTGGCGTCGCCGACCCACGCGACCGTCTTGCCGCGAATCGGGCCGCGATGCTCGAAGTACGTGAAGATGTCCGCCAGAACCTGGCACGGGTGATATTCGTTGGTCAGCCCGTTGATCACCGGCACGCGCGAATTCTCGGAAAAGCGCTGGAGAATGTCCTGGCCGAACGTGCGGATCATGATGATGTCGACCATGCGCGAGATCACTTGCGCGGCGTCTTCAATCGGTTCGCCGCGGCCGAGCTGCGTGTCACGCGTGCTCATGAAAACGGCGTGGCCGCCCAACTGGAAGATGCCGGCTTCGAACGACAGGCGCGTGCGTGTCGAATTTTTTTCGAAGATCATCGCCAGCGTGCGATCGTGCAGCGGATGGTAGGTCTCGTAGTTCTTGAATTTGCGTTTCAGAATACGCGCGCGTTCCAGCACGTACTCGTAGTCTTCCAGCGAGAAATCCTTGAACTGCAGGTAGTGGCGAATTTTCTTGGCGGTCATGAAACAAATACGGCGGTCTCACCCGGCAGGATTGCCGGACGGCGCCGCCGTCGTTTGTGGTAACTCAATGCAGCATAAAGGATTTCGCCCGGTTTGACGAGTCGGCCAAAAGGCTGGGCAAGCTGTCTGAAAGCCTTGTGGAACCCTCAGACATGTCTTGTGTGCGCTGCGGAAAAGGGTCCGCTGCGCTATAATCCGCGGGTTATCCCAAAGCTCAGCAGGCCGGTATTCCGCTTGGCCGGCCTCGGCTCGCGCGGTTCGGAACAACCTGCTCGCGGTGCGCCGTCATGACAAGCGACAAGGCGGCTTAGCCGGCTCTTCGCGGTTTCTGGTGGTGTGGTTCGCCATCGCGGCACGGTCGGCACGGTCGGCAAGTCCCAGGCAATTCAGAGCCGTTCCGCCGTCCGCTTTGCCGTCATCCCGCTGGGCAGTCACACAGGTATTCCTACATGGCCGAAGCAGCTCCAACCGAATATTTCATTCAGGGCATCACGTCGACGGGAAAAAAGTTTCGGCCGAGCGACTGGTCGGAGCGTCTCGCAGGCGTCATGGCCTGCTTCGGCCCCGGCGCAAGGAAGGGGCCGAACGCTTATTTGCAGTACTCGGTGTATGTCCGGCCGACCATGATTGGCGACCTCAAATGCGTGATTCTCGATTCGCGTTTGCGCGACATCGAACCGATGGCTTTCGACTTCGTCCTCAACTTCGCTAAAGACAACGACCTCGTCGTGACGGAGGCGTGCGAGTTGCAACTCGAGCACGCCACGCCGCAAGAGAAACGGCACGTGATCTAGCGCGAGCCTGCCGGATCGGTAAAGGCAAAATCAAAAGCAAAAAACCCGCTGGCAGCGGGTTTTTTTACGGGCAGTCCGTTAGTCACGAGCGCGACGAACTACGCGATACAGTGCGGATCTGTCGGTCCGAAGCAAAAAAGCCCGCCGAGGCGGGCTTTTCTGTGCAGCGGAAACAGGAGGTAGCCCACCGAAGCGGGCTGACCGGAATTACTGCGCTGCGGACGCTTGCAGACCCTTGATGGCTGCAGCGAGACGGCTCTTATGGCGAGCTGCCTTGTTCTTGTGAACGATTTTCTTGTCGGCGATGATGTCGATGGTCTTCGACGATGCCTGGAAGATTTCAGCGGCCTTAGCCTTGTCGCCGGCGTCGATCGCCTTGCGGACAGCCTTGATAGCCGTGCGGAACTTCGAGCGCAGTGCCGAGTTGTGCGAGTTTGCCTTGGCGGCCTGGCGGGCGCGCTTGCGTGCTTGTGCGGAGTTAGCCATGACGGTTCCTTATCCTGTTCCTGTTTCCAGTACCTGACCTTCAAGTGGTGAGGTGCTGCTTTTAGATCGAACTCTTGGAAGCGATTGCCCAAGAGCGCAAAAGTGTCGAAAAAAATCGATTGGACTACGCGAAGGCAGGCCGGTGTTTTCGGGCTACTCAAGGGTGTTGGCAGATGGCGCGCGGCTAACTGTGGCTAGCGTATGACCGATCTGAACCCCGTCCGAAAATTGAGCGAGCTTCGAAACCGGCGATTATAGCAACAAAATCAGGCACGTGGCAACGGGAAAGCGCCAGGAAGCTTTGCCGCCCTGTTGCGTAAAGTCCGGCGCCGGGTCGGCGGCCAGATCGCGCAAACCTGTCGCAGGGCGGGCACAAGGCTGCCGCAGGGCGTGCCCGGCGGGCCCAGAACGGCGTGGCCGCGCTACAAAAAACGCGCTGATTCGCTTATCCGATCGAACGTCCTCGCGGCAAATCGGTCCGAATCGCGTTCCGGCTCGTCGTCCGCACTCGCGGCACCCGTATAATAAGCGCCCCATGAATCTATTCCGAGCCCTGCTGACGGTCAGCGGCTTCACGCTGCTGTCGCGCGTGACCGGACTGGCCCGCGAAACGCTGATCGCACGCGCGTTTGGTGCCAGTCAATACACTGACGCGTTTTACGTCGCCTTCCGCATTCCGAACCTGCTGCGCCGTATCTCCGCCGAAGGCGCGTTCTCGCAGGCCTTCGTGCCGATCCTCGCGGAGTTCAAGAACCAGCAAGGTCACGACGCCACCAAAGCGCTGGTCGACGCCACGTCGACGGTGCTCGCCTGGGCGCTCGCGGTCCTCTCGCTGATCGGGGTCGTAGGCGCGTCGGGCGTGGTGTTCATCGTCGCCTCGGGTCTCGCGCACGAAGGTCAGGCGTACGCCCTCGCGGTCACCATGACGCGCATCATGTTCCCGTACATCATTTTCATTTCCCTGACATCGCTGGCGTCGGGCGTGCTGAATACGTACAAGAACTTTTCGCTGCCCGCGTTCGCGCCGGTTCTGCTGAACCTCGCGTTCATCGTCGCCGCGGTGTTCGTCGCGCCGCGTCTGCAAACGCCGGTCTACGCGCTTGCGTGGGCGGTGATCGCCGGCGGCGTGCTGCAATTCCTCGTGCAGCTGCCGGGTCTGAAGAAGATCGACATGATTCCGCGCATCGGATTGGACCCGGTGAAGGCGCTCGCGCATCGCGGCGTCAAGCGCGTGCTGTCCAAGATGGTGCCCGCAATGTTCGCCGTCTCGGTCGCGCAGATCAGCCTGATCATCAACACGAATATCGCGTCGCGCATCGGGCCGGGCGCGGTGTCGTGGATCAACTACGCCGACCGGCTGATGGAGTTTCCGACCGCGCTGCTGGGCGTCGCGCTGGGCACGATCCTGCTGCCTAGTCTCTCCAAGGCGCACGTCGACGCCGACCCGCACGAGTATTCGTCGCTGCTCGACTGGGGCTTGCGCGTGACCTTCCTGCTGGCCGCGCCGAGCGCCGTCGCGCTGTTTTTCTTCGCGCAGCCGCTGACCGCCACGCTGTTCCACTACGGCAAGTTCGACGGCAATTCCGTGGTTATGGTCGCCCGCGCGCTGTCGGCGTACGGCGTCGGCCTGATCGGCCTGATTCTCATCAAGATCCTCGCGCCGGGGTTCTACGCGAAGCAGGACATCAAGACGCCGGTGAAGATCGGTGTCGGCGTGCTGATCCTCACGCAGTTGAGCAACTATCTGTTCGTGCCGATTTTCGCGCATGCGGGTTTGACGCTGAGCGTCGGGCTCGGCGCTTGCGGTAATGCGCTGCTGCTGTTTCTCGGTCTGCGCAAGCGTGGCATCTATACGCCGTCGAGCGGCTGGCTCAAATTCTTCGTGCAGTTGTTCGGCGCCTGTCTGGTGCTGGCCGGCACGATGCATTGGCTGGCCATCAGCTTCGACTGGATCGGCATGCACAGCCGCCCGGTCGACCGCATGGTGTTGCTCGCAGCGTGCCTCGTGCTGTTCGCCGCGCTATATTTCGGTATGCTTTGGCTGATGGGCTTCAAGTACGCGTATTTCAAAAGGCGAGTGAAGTGATCACGATGACGCGAGTTCTCGACTATTTCAGCACGCTCGTCGCCGAAGACGACAGTCTTCCACTGACCGAGGCGGCGCTGTCGCTCGCGCAGGACGCCTATCCCGATCTCGATCTGCAAGGCACGCTCGCCGAGATCGACGAGTTGGTGGTGCGCTTGCAGCGGCGCATGCCGGACGACGCCGACATCAAGCAGAAGGTCGGCATCCTGAACCGGTTCTTCTTTCGCGAACTGGGTTTCGCCAGCAATCTCAACGATTATTACGACCCCGACAACAGCCATCTGAACGCGGTGCTCAAGCGTCGCCGCGGCATTCCGATTTCGCTGGCGGTGCTGTATCTGGAAATGGCCGAACAGATCGGCGTCCCTGCGCGCGGCGTGTCGTTTCCCGGTCACTTTCTGTTGCGCGTCACGACGCCCGACGGCGACGTCATGCTTGATCCGACCAGCGGCCACTCGCTGTCCGAATCGGAGATGGTGGAAATGCTGGAGCCGTATGTGGCGTCGGCGGGCGAATCGGTGAGCAGGGCGCTGCGCATGCTGCTGCAGCCGGCCACGCGCCGCGAGATCATCGCGCGTATGCTGCGCAATCTGAAGTCCACGTATCTTCAGACGGAACGCTGGCAGCGTTTGTTGGCGGTGCAGCAGCGTCTCGTGATCCTGCTGCCTGAAAGTATCGAGGAAGTGCGCGATCGCGGCTTCGCTTATGCGCGGCTCGATTATCTGCGGCCCGCGCTCGAGGACCTCGAGCGTTATCTCGGCGACCGGCCGGATGCCGAGGACGCGACCGTGGTGGAATCGCAACTGCAAGAACTGCGTCAGCGCACCCAGCATGACGACCGCGAGTAAAAGCGCGCCCACGCAACCGGCATTGCAACCACCGCTCAAAAAAACGCCTGCACATGAATGATCATGTGCAGGCGTTTCACTTTAGCGCGGGCTGCTTTGTAAAACCGCGCGCTGTCTGCCAGCTTACTTCGGCTGCATCCGAATCGCGCCGTCCAGACGAATCACTTCGCCGTTGAGCATCGGATTGTCGAAGATCTGCTTGGCCAGCATCGCGTACTCGGCCGGTTTGCCGAGACGCGGCGGGAACGGCACCATCGCGCCGAGAGCGTCCTGCACTTCCTGCGGCATGCCGAGCAGCATGGGCGTTTCGAAAATGCCCGGTGCGATCGTCATCACGCGGATCGCGTTGCGCGACAGGTCGCGTGCGATAGGCAGCGTCATGCCGACCACGCCGGCCTTGGACGCCGCGTAGGCCGCCTGGCCGATCTGGCCGTCATACGCGGCCACCGACGCCGTGTTGATGATCACGCCGCGCTCGCCATTCGCGTTCGGTTCGTTCTTCGACATAGCCGCGGCGGCGAGCCGGATCATGTTGAAGGTGCCGATCAGATTGATCGAGACGGTGCGCGCGAACGAGTCGAGCGGATGAGGGCCGTCCTTGCCGACCGTTTTGACGGCCGGCGCGACGCCCGCGCAATTGACGAGGCCGCGCAGCGTGCCGAGCTTGGTGGCGGCTTCGACGGCCTGAGTGGCGTCGTCTTCGCGGCTCACATCGCATTTGACGAACACACCGCCGAGTTCTTTCGCGAGCGCCTCGCCGGCATCCACATTCAGGTCGGCGAGCACCACTTTGCCGCCGTTTTCGACGAACAGGCGCGCCGTGGCTGCGCCCAGACCCGATGCACCGCCGGTGATCAGGAAAACGTTGTCACGAATCTCCATGTCTTCTCTCCTTTGCTACGGTTCAGTAATGTCTAGATCGAATATCTTTTCGATGATCGATTGTAACGGCTATGCTGCAATGCGGAAAGCGAAGCGGGCAGGCGGCTGATTCACGCGCTGTCGGCGGCGCGCCGGCAAAGCAAACCGTTACGGATGGCTAATTAATATCAAGCGTGGGCACGGAGAAAACGTTCACTGCGCTCGAACCATCCGTTGCATAAAAAAACCCGCCGGCAAGGGCGGGTCTCTCCTGAAGCGAACACAGACGGAAACGAGCTTACTTCAACGCCTCGAACGCGCGGTCACGAATTTCGTCGACGCTGCCGAGGCCCGAAATGCGCCGATACTGCGGCGCGTGCAACGGGGTCGACGAATCGCCGTTCTTCGCCCAGGTGTTGTAGTACTCGATCAGCGGCTTGGTTTGCGCCTCGTACACTTCCAGACGCTTCTTGACCGTTTCTTCCTTGTCGTCGTCGCGCTGGATCAGCGGTTCGCCGGTCACGTCGTCCACGCCTTCGACCTTCGGCGGATTGAACTTGACGTGATACGTGCGGCCCGACGCGGCGTGCGAGCGGCGGCCGCTCATGCGCACGATGATCTCGTCGAACGGCACGTCGATTTCCAGCACGTAATCGATCGGGACGCCGGCCTGCTTCATAGCTTCAGCTTGCGGAATGGTGCGCGGAAAACCGTCGAACAGATAGCCGTTCGCGCAGTCCGGCTGCAGCAGACGCTCTTTCACCAGGTTGATGATCAGTTCGTCCGTGACCAGCTCGCCGGCATCCATGAAGCGCTTCGCTTCGAGGCCGAGCGGCGTGCCGGCCTTGACGGCCGCGCGCAGCATGTCGCCGGTGGAAATCTGCGGAATGCCGAATTTTTCCTTGATGAAGTTTGCCTGAGTGCCCTTACCCGCGCCGGGTGCGCCCAAAAGGATCAAACGCATGTGATATCTCCAGATCTATGTGAATTCTTTGGTGGCGCTGCGGACATCCCACGATGCGTCGAGGGGACCCGCGTCGGCTGCCGTTTTGGGTCTCGCGCTGCACGTCGACGACGACGGCGCTGCAAGACGGTAACGGCGCGACCGGGCAAACCCTGACTCTCGCGTGTAGCGGGAGGCGCGCACAACCGTCTGATTATGCCATGGGTTTTTCCGCTCAAGACCCGAATAAAGCCTGCACGCGCGCGAGATCGGCGGGCGTGTCGACACCGGGCAGCGGCACGTCGTGCGTGACGAGCACCGCGATGCGTTCGCCGTGCCACATCGCGCGCAATTGTTCGAGCGCTTCGACCTGTTCGATCGGCGAGATCGCGAGGCTGGGATACGTGCGCAAAAATTGCGCGCGATACGCATACAGGCCGATATGCCGATGGACCACCGCGGGCGCGGGCGGCGCGGGCATCGACGCGACATTGGGCCAGTGCGGCTGGTAGGCGTCGCGTGCCCAGGGAATCGGCGCGCGCGAGAAGTACAGCGCGACGCCGCGCGCGTCAAGCACGACCTTGACGACGTTCGGGTTGAAAATTTCAGCGGGGTCGGTGATCGGATGCGCGGCGGTGGCGATCGCGCAGCCATTGTTCGCCGCAAGGTGCGACGCAACGCCGCACACGAGCGCCGGATCGATCAGCGGTTCGTCGCCCTGCACGTTGACCACGATCGTGTCGTCGCTCCAGCCGAATTGCGCCGCGACTTCCGCGAGACGGTCCGTGCCGGACGGATGGTCCGCGCGCGTCAACACCGCTTCGAAGCCGTGATCGCGGGCGGCGTCGAGCACCGCTTGCGCGTCCGAGGCGACCAGCACCTGCTGCGCGCCCGATTCGCGCGCGCGTTCGGCAACCCGCACCACCATCGGCTTGCCGCCGATATCGGCGAGCGGCTTGTTGGGCAGACGCGTCGAGGCGAGCCGGGCCGGCACGACGGCGATGAACGGGGGAGTGGTGGTGTTGGCGTGGGTCATCGGCAAGGCAAGCGCAAAGACGGGCGGCGATGGAGCCGGAAGAAAGCGGCCGGGCATGCAGCGCGGCCGCGGGCGGACAAGACGACGAATGCAGTTCGCGACACGCGGCAAGCTGACATGGCGGCCGCCCGTGTGAACCAGTCTGACTCAGGCCACGGAGCCCGGATTCAGATCCACCGGCGTGCCTTCCACCGTCTGCCGCGCTTCGTCGACCAGCATGACGGGGATGCCGTCGCGGATCGGATACGCCAGCTTGTCCGCGTTGCAGATCAGCTCCTGCGCGGCACGGTCGTAGCTGAGCGGGCCCTTGCACATCGGGCAGACGAGAATTTCAAGCAGGCGAGCGTCCACGGACTTTCTCCACAACTAATGCAATGAGGCGATGATCGAGCGCGGCTTCGACCGGGACAACCCAGATGCGCGCATCGTGCCAGGACCCTAATTTTACCGCATCCTTTTCCGTTATCAGGATGGCGTCGGCGTCCACGTCGGTAAACGGATTGCGCTTGAACGCGTAGTGATCCGGCAGCGCGCGCGTGGCGGGTGTGAGACCGGCGGCGCGCAACGTGGCGAAAAAGCGCTCCGGCGCGCCGATGCCGGCCGCGGCCAGCACGCGATCGCCGCTGAATTGCGCGAGCGGACGGCGCAACGCGGGATTGTCCAGATGCCACGCGTCGGCGGGCGCGAGTTGCAGCGCAAAGGTATTCGGCCACGCCGGCAGCGTGCGCGCGTAAGGATCGTTGATGAGCGTCGCGTCGCGGCGGCGCGACAGCGGCTCGCGCAGCGGTCCGGCCGGCAGCAGGAAACCGTTGCCGCCGAGCCGGTGATCGAACACGACGAGTTCGGCGTCGCGTTTGAGCCGGTAATGCTGCAAACCGTCGTCGCTCACGATCACGTCGACTTCGCGGTGCGCGGCGCACAGCGCCTGCGCGGCCGCCACGCGATCCGGAGAGACCCACACCGGCGCGCCGGTGCGGCGCGCGATCAGGAGCGGCTCGTCGCCGCCGACACTTGCCGCCGACGTCGGCGTGACCCGCGTCGGCGATTTCACGCGCGCGCCGTAGCCGCGCGACACCACGCCGGGTTTGAAGCCCGCGGCGCGTAACGCCTCGACCAGCGCGATCACGGTCGGCGTCTTGCCGGTGCCACCGACGGTCACATTACCGACCACCACCACGGGCACGCCGATGCGCACCGATTTCAACCAGCCGAACGAAAAGGCGGCGCGGCGCGCGGCGGAAATTGCGCCGAACACGCAGGCGAGCGGCGACAGTGCCCAGGCGAGCGGGCCGCGCTGCTGCCATTCGCGCGCGAGGCGTGCCTCGAGACGGTGGGTGACGTCGCTCATGAGCACGTCGCGCGGACGAGCGGCGCGCCGCTCGGGCATAGGCACCCGGGCGGCGGCGTGAAGGAGCTAGGCGCAATACGCGGGGCAAGCATCAACGCGGTTCTCCGGACTATCGAAAGTGAGGCGAAAAATGAATCTGGGCGGCTTGGCGGCGCACTTGCGCAGTGTGCCGCAATGCTGGACGCCGCGGGGCGTTCGGCATGCCGTCGAACCCGCCACTCTAGCGCGCTGGCGTCCCGCCCGGCAAGTCGCGCGCCCTGCACCGCGCGACGAAACGGCGCTTCCGGCGTGGCTCACAGCCTGTGGATAACTTTGTGGAGAACCTGCCGTCCGACGGGCGGAGAGGGCCGTTCCGCGCGCCCGGTATCGGCAATCATTCTCTTTAACGAGATGTAAACACCATATAAATCAACGACATGCCTGGAATTCATGCGACCGGGCGGGCAATCTGGCGGGATCCGTCTGGCAGGTCCCGCCATGTGGACACTTTTAACGATTCGAGCGCCGCGCTGGACGGCGATGGCCGCTCGGTCTATCGTCTGTCCGGCCAGCCACCCATATTCCTCGCATGAATCCCGAAAGCCCTTTTTCCTCGTCGACGACGCCCGGCGGTGAGGTCGTCGTTCCCGTTTCGGCGCTCAATCGCGCAATCGGCACGATGCTCGAACGTTCGTTTCCTCTCGTCTGGGTCGCCGGCGAAGTGTCGAACTTCACGCGCGCCGCGAGCGGCCATTGGTATTTCTCGATCAAAGACGCGCAGGCGCAGATGCGCTGCGTGATGTTCCGCGGGCGGGCGCAATACGCCGAATTCACGCCGCGCGAAGGCGACCGTATCGAAGTGCGCGCGCTGGTGACGATGTACGAGCCGCGCGGCGAACTGCAACTGAATGTGGAAGCGGTGCGGCGCACCGGGCAGGGGCGTCTCTACGAAGCGTTCCTCCGGCTGAAAGCGCAGCTTGAAGCCGAGGGTCTCTTTGCCGCCGAACGTAAACGCGCGTTGCCGTCGCATCCGCGGGCGATCGGCGTCGTCACATCGTTGCAGGCCGCGGCGTTGCGCGACGTGCTGACCACGCTATCGCGGCGCGCGCCGCACATTCCGGTGATCGTCTATCCGGCGCCGGTGCAGGGCGTGGGCGTGAGCAGCAAGCTCGCCGCGATGGTCGACGCCGCCAACGCGCGGCGCGAGGTCGACGTGCTGATCGTCTGTCGTGGCGGCGGCTCGATCGAAGACCTGTGGGCGTTCAACGAAGAAGTGCTGGCGCGCGCGATCGCGGAAAGCGCGATTCCCGTGGTCAGCGGCGTGGGCCACGAAACCGATTTCACGATCGCCGATTTCGCTGCGGACGTACGCGCGCCGACACCGACCGGCGCCGCCGAACTCGTCAGCCCGCAGCGCGTGCTGCTGTTGCGCGAACTCGACCACCGTCACGCGACACTCGCGCGCGGCTTCGGCCGCATGATGGAGCGGCGCGCCCAGCAACTCGATTGGCTCGCGCGCCGGCTGGTGTCGCCGGCCGAGCGGCTCGCGCGGCAACGCACGCACTTGCAGCAATTGAGCGTGCGGCTCGCGTCGGCAGGCGCGCGTCCGGTGCGTGACGCGCGAGCGCGGTTTTCGCTGCTACAGATGCGCTGGCAGCGCTGGCGTCCGGATCTCGCGGGGCATCAGGCGAAACTCGGTAATCTTTCGCAACGTCTGGACGCGGCTTTGTTACGTCAGCATGAACGTCAGACCGCGCGCATCGACACGCTCGCCGCGCGTCTCGAAGTGCTGAGTCCGCAGCGTACGCTGGAGCGTGGTTACGCTGCCGTGCTCGATGCGCAGAGCGGGCGAGCGGTGCGCGCGCCGTCGTCGTTGAAGCCGGGGCGGCGCCTCACGGTGCATCTCGCGGAAGGCGCCGCGGACATCGCGCTGGCCGATGTGCAACCGCGCCTGACCGACGGTTTCTGACACTTCGCCGACGGCGTCCGCTGCCGTGCTTTTGACTGTTGCGAGGGCCGGGCACACTGTGTGCGCAAGCACTAATTGCGCTATGAATGCGGCATGTTCGCCGATGCCGGACATAAAGTCCGTTGGTTTGCGGGGTTATTCCAACTCGCCTACAATCGAGTGCTCAAAAGCGTTATCCGCAGACTCCCCCACAACAGATACAGACAGAAGGAAAGCACCATGGAACATACGCTCCCGCCGCTGCCGTTCGCGAAAAACGCACTCGTTCCGCACATGTCGGAAGAGACGCTCGAGTTTCACTACGGCAAGCATCACCAGACCTATGTGACCAACCTGAACAATCTGATCAAGGGCACGGAGTTCGAGAACCTGTCGCTTGAAGAAATCGTCAAGAAGGCATCGGGCGGCCTGTTCAACAACGCCGCTCAAGTGTGGAACCACACGTTCTTCTGGAACAGCCTGTCGCCGCAAGGTGGCGGTGCGCCGACCGGCGCGCTCGCTGACGCGATCAACGCCAAGTGGGGTTCGTTCGACAAGTTCAAGGAAGAGTTCGCCAAGACCGCAGTCGGCACGTTCGGCTCGGGCTGGGCATGGCTGGTGAAGAAGGCCGACGGTTCGCTCGACCTGGTGTCGACGAGCAACGCCGCCACGCCGCTGACCACGGACGCGAAGGCGCTGCTGACGATCGACGTGTGGGAACACGCTTACTACATCGACTACCGCAATGCGCGTCCGAAGTTCGTCGAAGCGTACTGGAACATTGCCAATTGGGAATTCGCGTCGAAGAACTTCGCGTGAGATTGCCGGTGAGTTTGAAGGCGGCGCTGCTGGCTGGGTGATCCGGTCACGGTGTTGAGCGTCAGGCTCCGTAGCAGTTGCAGGAAAGAAAGCCCTCGAATGCGAGGGCTTTTCTTTTTCCTGGCGTGGCTTGCTGTCGTGCACACGTGGGTCGAAGGGTCTCGAAGCGTCTCGTGCCCGAGATGCATAGGATTGCTTTTCACACGACGCGGCGCGTGAATCTTTGTCACAGTTGGTAACGGCATCGCGGCTTCCAATTGGCATTCAGCCTGCCGACAGCGCGTCCAGATGCCGGCGGAAAAAATACGGTAACTATCTCGTAAACAAAGCGCACGCAAATTGGCCTAACGTATGTTTCCCCCATGAAGAAACGTGCGCCACCATGATCTCAAGTCCTAAATCGATATGCGTCGCGCTGCCTGTGGCAGCAGTCGCACTGGCGCTCCTCGGCGGTTGCGCAGTGGTGCCGCCGAGCGGTCCTTCCATCGTCGCGCTACCGCGCAGCGGCGAGCCGCTCAATCAGTTCCAGCAAGACGACTACAGCTGCCGCGACTACGCGTATCGCTCGACCAATGCGACCGGCGCCTCGCAGGCCGCGACCACGAACAGCGTCAATAGCGCGGCTCTTGGCACGCTAGGCGGTGCCGCTGTCGGTGCGCTGATCGGCGCGGCAGCGGGCAATCCCGGCGCGGGCGCGGCGATTGGTGCGGGCAGCGGCTTGCTGGTCGGCGGCGCGGCCGGCGCGAACGGCGCACAGTATGCCGGCGGTAGCCTGCAGGCGCAGTACGACGCGGCGTACGCGCAGTGCATGACGTCGAAGGGCAATACGATTTCGCAGCCGCAAATGCCGGTCTATGCGCCGCAGCCTGTGTACGCGCCGCAACCGGTATATGTTGCTCCGCCGCCGCGTTATTACGGGCCGCCGCCGGTAATGTATGCCCCCTATCCGTACTACTGATTGAATTCCGCCGAGCGTCCGCATTCACTGAATTGCGTCGCCGTCTTGTATTGCCTCGTATGGCGGAGAGAGGCGACACGATGGCGATAAACGCCTTTGCAAACGGCGTACGGTTAATCAGCCGTAAGGGCGATGAACGTATTCAGCGAGCGGGAGACGCGCGTGGCGGACTCCTCTCTTACGGCTCGCGACGTGAGTCACGGCGCGCACCGATCGTTGTGCGGAGCTGACGTCGCATCGTTCAAGAGACGAGGCGAACATGCGAATCTCGCAAGCTGGCGTTGAGCGTTCCGGGCTGGGCGCATGGACCCGTCGGGGCACGATAGTGGCGCTGATCGCCGTCGCTTCCTGTTTCGCGTCGTGTGGTGGTGGGTCGGGCGGCACGTCCGGCGTGGCGTCCGGGTCGGCGAGCGGCTCGGGTTCAGGCTCGGGTAGCACGGGGAGTAGCGGTACGGGCTCCGGCACCGGCAGCGGCTCGACCACCGGCACTGGCACTGGAACGAACGGCGCGGGTAACACCCCGGCAGCGGTGACGGCCTACGCCACCGACGTCCTCATGCATCACAACGATCTCGGCCGCACCGGTCAGATGCTCGCCGAGACCACGCTCACGCCGGCGAACGTCAATTCGGCGAGCTTCGGCAAAGTCGCGTTTCTTGCCGCGGACGGCAAGGTCGACGGACAGCCGCTCTTCGTCACCAGCCTGTCGATCGGCGGCACGGCGCACGACGTGGTGTACGTGGTCACCGAACACGATAGCGTCTACGCCTACGACGCCACCTCTTTCGCGCAACTGTGGATGGTCTCGTTGATCGGCAGCGGTGAATCGCCCAGCGACGACCACGGATGCCAGGACATCACCCCCGAGATCGGCATTACGTCGACGCCGGTCATCGACCGTAGTCGCGGCACGAATGGCGTGCTGTATGCCGTCGCGATGACGAAGGACAGTGGCGGCGGCTACCATCACCGGCTGCACGCGCTCGATCTGGCGACCGGCGCCGAAGTACTCGGCGGTCCGACGGAAATCGCGGCGACTTATCCGGGCAACGGCGCGGGCAGCGTCAACGGCGTGATTACCTTCAACCCGTCGCTGCACACCGAGCGCGCGGCACTCACGCTGGTCGGCGGCAACATCTACATGGGTTGGACCGCGCACTGCATGGGGGGCTCTTACACCGGCTGGATGATGGCCTATAGCGCCGACACGCTGAAACAGATCAGCGTGCTCAACATCACGCCGAACGGCAGTCAGGGCTCGATCTGGATGGCCGGTTCGGGCATGGCGTCGGACGGCACATCGCTCTATGTCGTGGACGGCAACGGCACGTTCGGCACCACGCTGAATGCGGCGGGCTTTCCCGTCGACGGCGACTTTGGCGACTCGATGATGAAGCTCTCGTTGGGCAATCTGCAGGTCACCGACTATTTCGCGATGTCGGATGTGGTCGCGCAAGCGGCCGCCGACAATGATTTCGGCTCGGGCGGCGCCATGGTGTTGCCGGATCAGACCACGACAGGCGGCGTCGTCAAGCATCTGGCGGTGGCAGCCGGCAAGGACAACAACATCTACGTCGTCGATCGCGATTCGATGGGTAAATTCAGCCCGACGGCCAACAATATCTGGCAGGAGTTGATCGGCACGCTGGCGGGTGGCATCTGGGGATCGCCGGCTTACTACAATGGCGTGGTCTATTACGGCGGCCTGAACGACAACCTGAAGGCGTTGCCGGTCTCGGGCGCGTTTCTCGCGACGACTGCTGCGTCGAGGAGCCCGACCACGTTCGCGTATCCGGGGGCGACACCGGCCGTGTCGGCGAACGGCACGAGCAACGGGATTGTCTGGGCGGCGGAAAACGGCACGACCGGCGCTTTGCATGCCTATAACGCGGGCAATCTTGCCGTCGAGTTGTATAACAGCAACCAGGCCGGCACGCGCGATCAATGGGGCGCGGGCAACAAATTCATCACGCCGATGATCGCGCGCGGCAAGGTGTATGTCGGCGCTACTAATGGCGTCGCGGTGTTTGGGTTGCTGTGAGCGGAAGGGAGAGCGAAGGCATTCTGTTTGCCGCTAGGCTTATGTAGCGGCACCCACATCGGCACCGCTACACATCACGCCGAATAGATACCCCTCACTCGGCGTCGCTCGTCGCCGCCGTCTTACGCGGACGACGACTGCGCGCCGCAGTTTTGCGCGCGGCCTTTTTTGCCGGCGCGGGTGCTTCTTCCGCTGCGGCAGACGCGGCCGGCGCTTCAGCAGGCGCTGCGATTTCCGGAATGTCGTCGATGCTTCGCGGCGCGGCTTTCTTTGCTTTCTTCGCAGCCGTCTTGCGCGGCGCGCGTTCATTGCGGCGCTTGGGTTGCTTGGCGCTCGTATCCCGCGCGTCTGCCGGGCTCTCGGAGCCGTCCGGTTCTTCGGCCGTCACGGTTTCCGGCTCTGCCCAAGGCGCTTCCGGCAGTTCAAAAATGAACTCGGCATTTTCCGGCGCTTGCGCGTGCACGTCGTGCGTTCGAGGCTCAGCGCTGCCGCCCTGCTCGACGGCTGTACGCTCTTCGTAAACGGTCTCCTGTTGGCCGCGTCCTGCTTTGCGATTGCCTCGCCCTCGACGGCGCGACTCGTGTTTGCCGCCCGGCTCGGCGATCACCGTTTCGGCGACCTGCGCCTCATACAACTGCTCCGCCGACTCCACGATTTCGGCAGGCTCGCCCGTGTTGTCGCCGGCCACACTCGCAGCCGTGCTCCGATACACATACGCGCCCGACTTCTCGTCGCGGCCGAACTCGAGCAGCCCGCGAGCATGCGCTTCTTCGAGCAGATTGCCGAAAGCGCGAAAGCCGTAGTACGTCTCGTTGAAATCCGGCTTGCGGCGCTTGATCGCATTCTTCAGCACCGACGCCCAGATCTTGCCGCTGTCGCCGCGTTCGGACGCGAGCGCGTCGAACGTTTGCACCGCGATCTCCACCGCCTTGGTGCGGCGTTTTTCGAGGTCTTCCTTGTTGCGGGTCTTCTCCTCGTCGGGTGCGCGTTTGGCCGCCGGCTGGGCAGACTGTTGCGGACGCGACGACTCGCGCTTAACGACCGTGCGCTGACTCTCGCGCACGAGGTCGTCGTAGAAGAAGAACTCGTCGCAGTTCGCGATCAGCAGATCGGACGTGGATTGCTGCACGCCGACGCCGATCACCTGCTTGGCGTTCTCACGCAGCTTCGACACCAACGGCGAAAAATCCGAGTCGCCGCTGATGATCACGAACGTATTGACGTGCGATTTCGTGTAGCAGAGGTCGAGCGCGTCGACCACGAGCCGGATGTCGGCGGAATTCTTGCCCGATTGGCGCACGTGCGGAATCTCGATCAATTCGAAATTGGCCTCGTGCATCGCGCCTTTGAAACTCTTGTAGCGGTCCCAGTCGCAATACGCTTTCTTCACGACGATGCTGCCCTTGAGCAGCAGACGTTCGAGCACCAGCTTGATATCGAACTTGTCGTACTTCGCGTCGCGCACGCCGAGCGCGACGTTTTCGAAGTCGCAGAATAGCGCCATGCTGACGGTTTCGTTGGATGACGCCATGGTTATCTCCATTGAAGCGATCGTCGAATTCGACGAATCGCGACCATGATAGCGATTCCAGCGGAGGTGATCAGCTTTTGTGTTCCGGGCGCACCGATGCGCACGGCACAACGCCGGCCGAAATGTGAGCAACGCGAGCAGCGTGCGCTTGAGCGGAACCCGCGACGGCGCGCGCTTCTTGTGACGTTCTCCAAGGTTTTTGCAGGACAGTCGACGCTGTGCCTGAACAGTTTCAGGATCACGGCTCTACGGCGTTGGTTCGCAGTGGATTCACCACGCGGGCCACCGTGCTACCTATCCATGTGATACGGCGCGACATTCAGCGCCGCACGTGTTTCCAGCACCTCGTCGACGAGACCGTAGATCTTCGCGGACTGCGCTGACATGAAGTTGTCGCGGTCGGTGTCGCGGGCGATTTCCTCGATGCTGCGCCCGGTGCGCTCCGCCATCATGGCATTTAGCCGCTCTCGCAGATAGAGCACTTCCTTCGCCTGAATCTCGACGTCCGCAGCCGTGCCTTGGCTGCCGCCTGAAGGCTGGTGAATCATGATGCGCGCGTTCGGTAGCGCGTACCGCTTGCCGCGCTGACCGGCGCTTAGCAGAAACGTCCCCATGCTCGCGGCAAAGCCGGTGCACAAGGTCGATACCTCGGGTTTGATGAACTGCATGGTGTCGTAGATCGCGAGGCCGTCGTACACCGAGCCGCCCGGCGAATTGATGTAAAAAGAAATATCCTTGTCGGGATTCTCGGATTCCAGAAACAGCAACTGCGCGACAATCAGACTGGCCGATTGCTCGTTCACTGGCCCGACCAGAAACACGATGCGTTCGCGCAGCAAACGCGAATAGATGTCGTAGGCGCGCTCGCCGCGGCCGGACTGCTCGATCACGGTGGGCACGAGGCCGAGGCCGGTAATGGTTGGATAGCTGGAATGCATATTGACCTCGCTTAGGCGGTCTGTGTAACCGCGGTTTGTGCGGAGCGCGTGGCTTCATGGCACGAAGCCTCCAGGCTGTGCCTTCGCCGATCCGGAACCTGCGCATTCATTGCGTGGGTTGTTCTCGCTATGACGACGCGACATTGAGCGACGTGACAGAAATATTTTTTTGCGAGGCTGTCACATCGTTCGATGCCCAGCCGTCAAGACGAAAAGAATCAGGATGTCGGCGCGCGCCCGGATCACTTCGCAGGCAGGGCGCCGCGCGCTTTTCACCACGCACGATCTGGAGGTCTACGTATGACGGAACAAGGAATCGACAAGGCATCCAGCTTCGAGGCCGTGCGCGCCCGCCTGCTCGCGCTGGCGTACCGGATGCTCGGCAGCCGGGCAGAAGCGGAAGACGTGGTACAGGACGTCGGATTGAAATGGCACCTCGCGGACACGCAGGAGGTGCAGATACCCGCCGCCTGGCTCACCACGATCACCACGCGCGTAGCGATCGACAGGCTGCGGCGTGTCCAGCGCGAACGCGCGTCGCAGGCCGCGGGCTGGTTGCCGGAGCTGTGGCTCGACGAGGTGGCGCCATCGGCGGAAGAACTGGCCTTGCGCGCGGCGGAGATGTCCTATGGCGTGATGCTGCTGCTCGAGCGCCTGAAACCGGACGAACGGGCGGCGTTCGTGCTGCACGAAGCGTTTGATTGTGACTACGCGGAAATCGCGGGCATTCTCGAGCGAACGCCGGCGGCCTGCCGGCAGATCGTCCATCGGGCCAAAGCGCGTCTACAACGCGCGGGTGCGCCGGTAGAGCGACCGGATCCCGCAGCGCATGCGCGGATCGTGGAGCGTCTGCGCACGGCGCTTGAGGCGCAGGATCGGGTCGGTCTATTGCGGCTCTTCAATGACGCGCCGGAAGTCGTCAGCGACGCGCCTGTGTGGGCAGCGGTGAGCACGTCCGAACCGGCGGCGGCAGGGTGGATGGACACGGTAACGTCGCTCGTCGAGCACGCGAGCAACGCGGAGACGGTGTCGGTGGCGGGCACATTGTGTATCGCCTTGCTCTTCGAGGGCGACGTCGTCGGGGTACTCGACGTGTCCACGAACAGCCTGGCGGATGGCTCCACGAAGATTGTCGCAATGCGCGTGGTGACGAGCGCGGCGCGTCTGCGGGCCACCAACCGCATGCTGGGTCGCACGGCAGTCACGCAACTGCTCGCGCGGATCCAGCACAGCGCCGTGAGCTCAGTTGCGATGGGCTGCGACTTCCCAGTTGATGTCTACGCATAGCACCTGCGTGCCCGTCGGTGTGTGCGCGGCAATCGAGGCGGTCACGCACAGATGCGCTTCGTTGATGGACAGATAAGGCGGGGTGAGATGCACATGGCCGGGCGTGCGCATCGCCTGGATAAAGTACGGTCGGCGTTCCCAACTGGCGCCTTCCGAATGCAGCAGCGGGCGGAAACGCTTGGCGCGTTGCGAGGCACGCCCCGGCGGGAGCACGTTGTCGCCGATCTGCCGGCCCGACCCATCGAGCACGAAGCAACGTGCCGTCTCGCCGAGCGTCAGAAGCGGCGCAGTGGCTTGCGCAACCGACTCGCCGGCCACCAGTTGCGCGGCCGCCGTTTCGAGCGCCGTGACATACGGTGCGAGCCGTGCCGATTGCGCGTGTTCACGCGCGGTGACCCGTTCGCGCAGCGCAGCGGAAAGCGAGTCCATCAAGCCGGCCGCCGCTTGCGGCTTGACCGGTTCGACGCTCGGGCCCGCGAAGAAGGCGCCTTGCACGAAGTCCACGTTGCATTCGAGCGCGATCAGCGCATCGCGTTCGGTGCTCAGACCGCCCATTAGCACCAGTTGGCCGGATTCGTGCAGCAGCGAGACGAGGCCCGGCAGCACGCGCTCAATGTGCGAATGTTCGCTGGCTTGCGCGAGAATGCAGCGGTCGAGCGTGACGATGTCCGGCCGCAGATTCCACACGCGGTCAATGTTCGAATGTTTCGCGCCGAAGCCGTCCAGCGCGATCAGGAAGCCGGATTTACGCAGCGCATCGACGATTTCGGCAAAGCGCGTGGTTTCGCCGCCTGCCTGTTCGGACACTTCGAGCACCACGCGCTGCGGCGGCAGGCCGAGCGCCTTGAGGCCGGCGAGCAGGGCGTCGCCGTAACTGGTGTCCATCAGCGCGGCGGGGTGCAGGCTCAGGAAGAGCCATTCGTCGTGACTGTCGAATGCGTTGAAGTTGCCCAGATGCAGCGATTCGGCGAGCCGCCCCAGTTCGAGCAGGTCGCCGCGTCGCGCGGCTTGCGTGAAAACCTCGTGGGACGGCACTTGCAGCGCGTGTTCGTCATGGGCGCGCAGCGACGCGTGATAACCGATCGCGCGCCGGTGCGACACGGAGAAAACCGGCTGGAACACGCTGAAAACAGTGTAGCCGCCGTACAGAACGGTGCGCCGGGACCCTTCGTCGCCGGCCATCGGGCGCGGCGGCTGGAAGCCGGGAGGATCGAGTTCGATCATGCTCATCATGTCAGTCGTGTGGAGGTGGCTGCGCGCCTGCATGCTCGGCACTGGTTCGCACGCGCAAAATGTGAGTTTACAGGATAGGTGAGCAAGAACTATGCGCGTGCGGAAACACAGCACGCATGCCCGATTGTCACACTCAGATAAGACGATTGTGCGCCAGGACGGGCGCGAAGACGACGATTCGCACTTTGCTGGTGCGGCCCGCGCCCCGTTGCGGGTCGGGCGCGGGGCCGGCAACCAGGTTAGCCGCGCATCAGGTCCGTTCGGACGGATCGGTCTTTTTCGCGGGCGTGCGGATGTCCGGCGACAGTTGCGCGAAGATCCACGACGAGCCTGCCGTGATGATGCCGACACACAGGAACGTCGCGTGGAACGCGGGCAGCGAGTTGGCGGCCGTCACGCGCGGCAGCAGGCCGGTGAAGGTCGCGAGCAGGGCGCCGGCCACTGTCACGCCGAGACTCATCGACAGCATCTGGACCAGCGAAAACAGGCTGTTGCCGCTGCTCGCGCCGCCGGTGCCCAGGTCCTTGAGCGTCAATGTGTTCATCGCGGTGAACTGGATCGAGTTGACGCCGCCGAAGAACGCCAGTTGCACGAGGCGCAGCCACAGCGGCTGGTTCGCGGCCGTGAGCGCGAAGCTCGCCATGGTCAGGCCGACCAGCACCGTGTTGACGATCAGCACGCGTCGATAGCTGTGCTTGATGATCAGACTCGTCACGACGCGTTTGGAGGCCATGCCCGCAGCCGCTACCGGCAGCATCATCATGCCGGCTTCGAACGCGCTATAGCCGAGACTTACCTGCAATAGCAGAGGAATCAGATAGGGCATCGCGCCGCTGCCGATCCGCGCGAACAGATTGCCGAGCAGGCCGACACTGAAGGTATGGATCTTGAAGAGGTCGAGCGAGAAAATCGGCGAGGGCTCGCGCACGGCGTGCAAGCCGTAGGCGACAAAGCACGCGAGGCTCAGGATCAGCAGCACCAGCACCGTGGCGTGCTGAATGCCGAACTCGGTACGGCCGTCGAGCGCGAACGAGATCGCCACCATGCCGACGATCAGCAGCAGGTAGCCTTTCATGTCGAACTTGCCGACGTGTTCGTTCCGGCTGTCCGGCATGAAGATGAACGTGGCAATGCAACCGACGATCCCGACCGGCACGTTGATCAGAAAGATCCAGTGCCACGAGGCGATTTTCACGAGCCAACCGCCGAGCGTGGGGCCGATTAGCGGTCCGATGAGACCCGGGATCGCCACGAACGAGAGCGCCGGCAAATAGCGTTCGGCCGGAAAGGTGCGCAGCACGGCGAGCCGTCCGACCGGCAGCAGCATGGCCCCGCCCACGCCCTGCATGATGCGGAAGGCCACCAGTTGATTCAGCGTATGCGCGTTCGCGCACAGCAACGAGGCGATTGCGAACACGAGGATCGCGCTGAAGAACACGCGGCGCGTGCCGAGCTTGTCGGCGAGCCAGCCGGACACCGGAATCATCACGGCCATCGTCAGCGAATAGGCGATCACCACCGATTGCATGCGTAGCGGCAACTCGCCGAGGCTCGTCGCCATCGCGGGCAGCGCGGTGTTGACGATGGTCGAGTCGAGCGTCTGCATGAAGAAGCCGGTGGCAACGATCCACAGCATCACGGTGAGCGAGCGGGGCGAAGGCGTACTGGATGCGGTGGCGGGCGGAGTCGGCGTGGACATGGAGGGCGGCTAGGCGCGCAGGGACGGGCTGGGACTCGCTATTCTAGGGAAAAGCGCGGTCCGGCGCAGCGGGCAACTGAGGCAGGCACCTCAGGCAAAGCACCTCAGGCAAAGCACCTCAGGCAAAGCAACTCAGGCAAAGCAACTCAGGCAAAGCACCTAACCGGGCCGCTCAAGCATTCGACTCCCATAACCAACACAACCCGGCAGCCAGGCCACAAGCGCAACCAACCCAAACTCACCCCGACGCCGGCAACGCCGCCGCCGCGCGAAAGAACGACTGCGCACGCGGGTCGTTACCGAATGCGATGTGAATCCTGGTCCACGGACTCACTTCCATATTCGGCCGAAAGTGGTTGCCCGGCACGACGGTCACCCCCAGCGGCACGCCGCATTCCACCAGCCGTTCCGCATTGCCGACATGCGGCACGCGAGCCCACACGAATTTCCCGCCCAGGGGTTTGTCGAAAATTTCCCAGCCCGCGTCTTCGAGCGTCTGAATGGTCGAGCCCAGCGCGTCGCGCATACGCCGACGCAGGCGCTCCAGATACTTGCGATACGCGCCGCGCTCCAGCATCGCCACGGCGACTGCTTCGGCAAAACGCGAGCCGCCGATGCTCGTGAGCATCTTGATGTCGACCAGATCCTTGATGATCGCGTGGCTCGCCACCACACAGCCAATTCGCAGCGACGACGACAGCGTCTTGGACAGCCCGCCCACATAGATCACGTGCTCGAGTTGGTCGAGCGTGGCGAGCCGATCGGTGACGTCGGTTTGAAAATCTGCGTAGATATCGTCTTCGATGATCGAGAAGCCGTGCTCGCGCGCCAACTGCAGCAGCCGAAAGGCCACCGGCGGCGCCACATTGGTGCCCGTCGGATTGTGGAACACGGTGTTGATGAACAGCAGCTTGGGCCGATGCGACTTCAACTGCTCCTGCATCACGTCCAGATCGGGACCGTTGCGTGTACGCGGAATGCCGATCAGTTTCACGCCGTGCAGCTTCAGCAGACCGTGGAGGTTGTAGTAACCGGGGTCTTCGACAAAGATCGTGTCGCCTGCCTTGAGCATGTAGCGCATCAGCAGATCGAGCGCCTGGCTTGCGCCGTTGGTGATGAGGATCTGCGACGTGTCAGCCTGAATCCCCAGTTGGCCGATGCGACTTTGCAGATGCTCGCGCAGCGTCAGGTTGCCGAGCGGGGTGGCGTAATCGACCATGCTCGCGAGATCGGTCCGCGACACGTGGCGAATTGCCTGCGCGATGCTGTCCGTGTCGCGCCACGCTTCAGGGATGAAGCCGCTGCCCAGCTTGAGCGTTTCGCCCGGATGGTTGAACTGCTGCAAAAGATGGTCCGATTCGTCCTCGGCGCGGCGGGGATCCGAGGAGCCCTGGCACTGCGTGCTCGCCGGCTGGCGGTCGGCGACATAGAAACCGGAGCCGTGGCGAGAGTCGACGTAGCCGAGCGACACCAGCCGGTCATAAGCCTCGATCACCGGAAAGCGGCTCACGCCGTAATCGGCGGAAAACTGGCGAATCGATGGCAGCTTCGAGCCGGGGTGGGCGATGCGCGAGCGGATCCACGTCGTGACGCCGGTGACGATCTGTTCGGTCAGCGGCACGCCGTTGTCCCGATCGAGTTGGATTTCGAGTTTCATACGGATCTTTCCTTCACCGGCCGGCGCGACGGCTGCGCACGGGTTCTCCGCTCGCGACACGCTGATCGCGCAACTGTCCGGTTTTTCAACTGAACAGTTCCGATGGAAGTGTTCGGAACTGTGCATGGGTATTCGATCATCGCACGTCAATAATCGGTACAACAGAAAAGTTCTTTGAAGGAGAGAGCGATGCGTGAAGTCCGGATTTTCGAGTTGGAACATGACGAACCCGCGACGGCCTGGCGTGTCGCGCGTCCGTCGATCTTCAAGGTCATCTCGGGCGAGATCTGGCTAACTATCGAGGGCGACAGCGAGGATCACTGGCTCGCGACCGGCCAGTCGATCGAACTGCCGCGCCGGGCGGTGGCGTGGATCAGCGCGGGTCAGGCCGGCGCGCGCTTCGCGCTGGCGAGCGGCTCCGAGCGCACCGCAACGAAGCCGATGTCGGGCTCGCCGGTCTTGAACTGGCTGCCGCGCTGGCTCGGCGCGGCCTGACGACTCGTCAAGCCTATCAGCCGGGTCCGCGGCGTCTCAGCCCGGCCCAGCAGCCTCATATTCACCGATGTAACGCGCGCGCGGCCGGATCAGCCGGCCGTCGCGCGTCTGTTCCATGGCGTGCGCAATCCAGCCGACCACCCGGCCGACCGCGAACAGCGTGAAGGCGGCGCCAGCCGGCAACGCCAGCACTCGCTCGATGGCGGCAAGCGCGAAGTCCACAGTCGGCTCCGCGCCGGTCGTGTCGCGCACCGTGCGCGCCAATCCCAGTACTTCAGGTAAAGGCGAACGCGCCGGCGCGCAGTCAGCGAGCATGGCTAACAACAGCCGCGCGCGCGGGTCGCCGTCCGGATACAGCGGATGACCGAAGCCCGACAGCACCGGCCCGTGCGCGCCGTGTTCGACGCGCGCGAGGCGGTTCGCCAGATAACGGTCGAGATCGGGCGCGCGCGAGGCTTCTTCGAGCAGCGCGGCGATGCGCACCGTTTCGCCGCCATGACGCGGGCCCGACAAGGCGGCGAGGCCTCCCGCCACCGCGCCGAACAGGTGCGTCCCCGTCGACGTAATGCAGCGCACCGTGAAGGTCGACGCATTCAGCTCATGATCCGCGCAGGCCACCAGCGCCGCGCGCAGCAAGCCAGCCTGCTGGCGGTTACGCACATGCCACGCTAAAGCCAGTTGCCGATGCAGCGGCTCGTTCGACGGCGCCGCCGAGATCATCGCGGCGGCCAGCAACCGCATGACGGCACAGGCGGTATCGAGTTGCGCATCGCGGCCGAGCGCCCACACCCGCGGCATTTGCGCCGCGGCGGCCGGCAACAGCACGAGCGCGCGATCGAGCGGCGTGCTGTCGCCCCACAGCTTGAGCCACGCGGCCCACTGGGCGGTGGCGAATGGCACGGCCGGCGCATCGGTAATGCGCCGTGTGCTGCATTCCCACAGCAGCGCCGCGACGTCCTCGAGCGACGCGCTTTGCGCCAGTTCCATCGCATCGTGCCCGCGATACAGCAGGCGCCCATCGGCGACCAGCGTGATGGACGATTCGAGCACCGGCACGCCCCAGTCCAGCACCTTCTGCGCGACTTTGCCCGCGCGCTTGCCGTCTTCCTTGCGGCGCGCGAGGCGCCGCACTTCGCCGGCGTCGTAGAGACGATGCTTGCCCTGCGCATCCGGCGACGAGCTCAGCATGCCGCGGCTCACATACGCGTAGAGCGTGGGCAAGCTGATGCCGAGCGTGGCGGCGGCTTCAGCAGCGGTCAGGGAGTTCGAGGTTGGCATGGAAAAGTGCGGAAACCGAAGAAATCAATATATATTGATTATCATAATCAAGATTGATTGCGACGGGGCGTAATTCTAGACTCGGTTCACTTCTTCCTGCTTCGCCATGGACGACATGACACCTGAACTCGCTCTCAAACAGATCTGGACGCTCGCCGGATGCGACCCGACCGCGCTGCATTCCGTCACGCTGACCGGCGCTGATCCGGGCTTGCCGTCGGTCTACCGGGTCGGCAGCCTGGCCTCGGCGAGCATCGCCGGGACCGGTCTTGCGGCGGCCGAATATCAGCGCTTGCGCACGGGGCACAGGCAGCACGTGACGGTGGAGATGCGGCGCGCGCTGGCGTCGTTTCGCAGCGAGCGCTATTTGCGTGTCGACGACGGGCCGCCGCCCGCCTTGCGCGATCCGGTGACGGGTTTCTACGAGACACGCGACGGCCGCTGGATTCAACTGCATACGAACTTCGCGCATCACCTGCAGGGCGTATTGCAGGTACTCGGTTGCGAGAACGATCCTGTTGCCGTGGCCACCGCGATTCGCAACTGGGACGGCGCGACGCTCGACCAGACGCTCGCTGACGCCGGCCTCTGCGCGGCGTTGATTCGCACGCCCGACGAGTGGGCGGCGCTCGATCAGGCGAAAGCGATTGCGGGTTTGCCGCTCTTCGAGATCGAGCGCATCGGCGACGCGCCGGCCGAGCCGCCACGTGAGGGCGGCGCGGATCGGCCGCTGGCCGGCGTGCGGGTGCTGGATCTGTCGCGCATCATTGCCGGACCGGTGGCTGGGCGGGCGCTCGCGCAGCATGGCGCGGACGTGTTGATGATCAACGGGCCGCATCTGCCGAACATCGCGCCGCTGGTGATCGACAACGGGCGCGGCAAGCGTTCGGCTCTCGCCGATCTGCGCGACGCGGCGGGGCGTGAGGTGTTGCGCGGCCTCGTCGCCGACGCCGATGTATTTCTGCAGGCATATCGCCCGGGAGCGCTAGCCGCGCGCGGTTTCGGTCCGGAGGAACTGGCGCGTGTGCGGCCGGGGATCGTCTATGTTTCAGTGTCGGCCTATGGGCACGAAGGGCCGTGGGCGCAACGGCGCGGGTTCGATAGTCTGGTGCAGTCGGCGAGCGGGATTGCCTTCACTGAGCGGCAGGCGGCGGGGTCGAACGAGCCCAAGCATTTGCCATGTCAGGCGCTGGATCATGCGACCGGGTATCTCGCGGCGTTTGGCGCGATGGTCGCATTGGCGCGGCGGGCTACCGAAGGTGGAAGCTGGCACGTACGCGTCTCGCTCGCGCAGACGGGCCGGTGGCTGCAATCATTCGGGCAGATTGCCGATGGCTGGAAAGCGCCGGACGTCACGCTCGAAGAGGTGCGCGATTGCCTCGCGACCGTGGAGTCGGAGTTTGGACGCGTGCTAGGCGTGCAGCCGGCTGAAGCATTGGACGAAACGCCTGCGTACTTCGCGCTGCCGCCGACCCGAATAGGCGCGCATGAGGCTAAGTGGGCGTGAGGGCTCTAAGTCAGCTCACCTGCGGCGAGGCGTGTGCCGACACACAACCGGCGTATGCCCCGCACACAGCGCAAAAGACCCGCCCACCTACTTTCTCAACTCCGCCACAAAGTCGTAGTAATCATTACGGCAGTACGTATCGGTCAACTCGATCGCGCGCTGATCGGCGGTGTAGCCCACACGCGTGATCAACAGCAGCGCCTCGTTCGGCGCGATGCTCATTTGCTGCGCGATTTCCTCGCTCGCGTTCACCGCGCGAAAATGCTGCAACGCGCGGACAATCGTCAGTCCACGATTCTCCAGATACGTGTACAGCGAATCGCCAATCGCCTGAGGATCGGGAATCACCGCGGCGGGGAACGTGGAATTCTCGACCGCCATCACGATGCCGTCGGCCATCCGCAAGCGCCGCAAGCGCGTCACCGCCGCGGCCGGCGATAAGCCGAGCTGAATCACCTCGTCGCGATTGGCCGGCAAAATTTCGCGCGACAGCCACTTCGAACTCGGCGTGAAACCGCGCCGCCGCAGCATTTCGCTAAAGCTCGACAGACGCGACAGCGGATCTTCGTAGCGTGGTGTGATGAAACTGCCCGCGCCCTGAGTGCGTCGAATCAAACCCTGCTCGACCAGCAAGGCAATCGCCTTGCGTGACGTGATCCGCGATACGCCGAGCGCCTCGGAGAGCACACGTTCCGAGGGCAGCGCCTCACCCGCGTTCCAGCGGTTCTCGTGGATGGCGGCGCCAAGCTTGCGAGCCAGTTGCAGATATAGCGGCGTGTCGTTTTCCGGGTCCGGGCGCAGGTCGCGCCAGCGGTCTTCCGAGGCAGAGGTCATGGAGCTCACGCAAGAAGGGCAAGCGGCAATTCTATGACATCGGCGCGCTGTGTTATAGCGGGCTTTTGCCTGGTGCCCGATCGAATGCGCATTGAACCGCTAAACTCGTCGCTATGATTTTTCGTGGCACGCGCCGCGCATTCGCTTGCGTAGCGATATTGCCGACCACTGAGCCACTTCGAGGAGTCAGCATGACGAGCGACATCGCAAGCGTGAGCCTGCCCGACGGCGAACGCATTCCGAAACTGGGGCAGGGCACCTGGGAGATGGGTGAAATGCCGGCGCGGCGTGCCGCTGAAATCGACGCGTTGCGTTGCGGCATCGAACTCGGCATGACGTTGATCGATACGGCGGAAATGTACGGCGACGGCGCGACCGAATCGCTACTCGGTGAAGCGCTGGCCGGGTTGCGGGACAAGGTGTTTCTGGTCAGCAAGGTGTATCCGCACAACGCCAGCCGGCGCGGCGTGATCGCGGCCTGCGAGCAGAGCCTCAAGCGCTTGAAGACCGATCAGCTCGATCTGTATCTGTTGCACTGGCGCGGCTCGGTGCCGCTCGCGGAAACGGTCGAGGGCTTCGAGGCGTTGCGCCGGGCGGGCAAGATCCGCCATTGGGGCGTCAGCAACTTCGACACCGAGGACATGAAAGAACTCGTCGCCACGCCGGGTGGCGATGCCTGCGCGACCAATCAGATTCTCTACAACGTGGCGCGCCGCGGGCCGGAGTTCGAACTGCTGCCGTGGCTTGCCGCGCGCAAGATGCCGGGCATGGCGTACAGCCCGGTCGATCACGCGCGCTTGCCGAAGCGCTCGCCGCTCGACGATATCGCCGACGCGCGCGGCGTCTCGGTGTTTCAGATCGCGCTCGCGTGGGTGCTGCGCCAGCCCGGCGTGTTCGCGATTCCGAAGGCGGCGCGCGTCGAGCACGTGCGCGACAACCATCGCGCGTCGCAACTGCAACTCGGCGCCGATGAACTGGCCGCTATCGACGCTCATTTCAAACCGCCGCGCGGCAAGCGGCCGCTCGAAATGCTGTAAGTGCAGCGCGCGCCTCGTCAATTGCAGCTGTGGTGCATGTGAACGGAGCCGAGCACCGCGACTTCCGCGGGGGTGTGCTTGAGCGAATCCTCGTTGACCTGGGCGGCGTCCGCGACGAATTCGTCGACGATCGACGACACCTGCACATTGCGCAGGCACAGCGACACGCGCTGCGTTTCATTGGCGGGCAACGCGGTGCGCTGACCGAGGAACAGCACGCCGTATTGATAGCCGTGAATGATGCCGCGAATCGCGCCGACGCATTGACCTTGCGCGACGTTGTCGGTTTTCTGCTTGCAGGTCTGCGCGAGCGAATAGGCGGAGAAGGTGGGATCGACCGGCGGGGCGGCTTGCGACAGCGTTGGCGAGAGCGGCTGTGCCGCTTGTGCCGTCTGTGCCGTTTGCGTTTGCGCCGGTGTTTGCGCATGAGCGAGCGATGCGAGGCTGAGCGCGGCGGCAATCAACAGGCCGGTGGCCGCGCGTGCCGCGGAGTGGGGGACGTTTCGTTGCATGTTGTGGTGCCCTCATATCGAACGGTGAATCTGATATGAGGCGATCGCTTCGGTTTGGTTCCAGACGCGCGCGCACGGGCGGCTGATTGTTCGAGTTCTTGCCGCCTACGGGCACGTCGGCGTCCGCGGTTCGAGTGTGCGGTCCTGACGCGCGGTCCAGATTCGCGCCATCGCAGGTTATCGGCCCGCTGACGTGCATCGCTCAAACCGACCGGTCTCGGGCGGTGACGCTCGACCGGGGGATCGAGACATCACCGCCGATGCCGGCGGACAGCGAACGGTAAATCGGAATGTGACGCTGGTGAGGTCAGGACGCGGGGACACCCCAACCGGAAACCGGGCGATTGCTAGTGCCCGTTCCCTCCACCATTGCCACCACCGTTACCGCCGCCACCCTTGCCTCCGTGACCGCCGCCGAAGCCTCCGCCGAAGCCTCCGCCGAAACCGCCTTGAGGTAACAGGCGCGGGATCGGGATGTGCGATGCGCACGCAGAAAAAACACAGGAAAACGTTTCGGTGATGAAACGCGCGGCCTGGATGCCGCGCCAGGCCGTGTTACTCGTCACGCCCCGCGTTCTCGGACGCGTTTTCCGATCCGTCGCCAAGGACCTTGCCCGCGACTTTTCCCGCATCGTCGCGCGAAGCAGTTTGCAGCGCGCGCAATTCGTCGACGGGGATGTGGCAGCGGATTCGATGCACAGACGGCGTTGCCGTCTTGCCTTCGCCGGCATCGACGAACGGCGGGTCCTGCTGCTCGCAGATCGCGCCGAGCTTGCGCGGGCAGCGTGTGTGAAACACGCAGCCGGACGGCGGCGATGCCGCGCTCGGCAAATCGCCGGACAGGCGGATACGGGTCGCGCCACCGTGACCATCGAGTGTCGGCACCGAAGACAGCAACGCTTCCGTATAAGGATGATGCGGTCCTTCGAACACGGCCGCTGCCGGTCCGATTTCCAGCAGCTTGCCCAGATACAGCACCGCGATACGATCCGATAGATAGCGCACAACGTGAAGATCGTGCGAGATGAAAACGTAACTGACGCCGCGCTCGCGTTGCAGATCGGCGAGCAGGTTCAGGATCGCGGCCTGCACGGAGACGTCGAGCGCGGAAGTCGGTTCGTCGCAGACCACCACGCGCGGCTCGCCGGCAAACGCGCGGGCAATCGCCACACGCTGTTTGAGCCCGCCGGACAATTGCCGCGTGCGCGAGCCGAGATAGCGCTCCGGTAAGCGCACGGCGGCCGTCAACGTGGCAAGCCGTTCGTCGATGGCCGGCCCGCGCAACGCAGTGAGACGCGACAGCGCGCGGCCGATCAGCCGTTTCACCGAATGCGCCCGGTTGAGCGCGGAGTCCGGATTCTGAAAGACGATCTGCAGCGACTTGACCTGCTCGGTGTTGCGCCGCGTGACGCGCGCGGCGAGTGGCTCGCCGTCGAGTTCGAGCACGCTGCCCGCATCCGGCGTAAGCAGGCCGAGCATCAGCTTGGCGAGCGTCGTCTTGCCACTGCCCGATTCGCCGACGAGGCCAAGCGTTTCGCCGCTGGCCAAATCGATTGAGACATTGTCGACCGCGCGCAGCGGAGCGCCGGACACGTGAAATGTCTTCGAGAGTTTTTCTGCACGCAACACGAGAGCAGGGGGCTTGCCGTCGACCGACGCACCATTGCGCTCGGGCAAAGCTTCCGCGCTCGCACGCGGCAATTCGATCGCGCGTTCGTGGTAATGGCAGCGCGACATCTGATCGCCGCGCGCGGCACTCACGCGATACGGCGGCGGCGCTTCACGGCGGCAGCGGTCATCGGCGAGACGGCAACGGTCCGCATAGATGCAGCCCTGCGTGACCGACCCCGGCAACGGCAGACTGCCGGCGATCGTGTCGAGCCGCTCGCTGTCCTTGCTGCGCCCGGCCGTAGGCAAACAGCGCAGCAGTCCGACGGTATAGGGATGACGCGGCCGCGTGAACACATCTTGCGTCGCGCCTTCCTCGACCAGTTTGCCCGCGTAAAGCACGCCGACGCGCTCGCACATCCGCCCGATCACCGCGAGGTTGTGGCTGATGAAGAGCACGGCCGTGCCGAGTTCCTTGCGCAACTGCGCGACGAGGTCGAGTACTTCCGCTTCGACGGTCGCATCGAGCCCGGTAGTCGGTTCGTCGAGAATCAGCAGCGCGGGGTTCGAGGCGAGCGCCATGGCGATCACCACGCGCTGTTGCATGCCGCCCGATAGCTGATGCGGATAACTCTCCATCACCCGTTCAGGCGCGGCGATGCGTACACGTTGCAGCATCTCGTGCGTACGCCGCAAGGCTTCGTCGCGCGCGACACCGGCGGCTTCGAACGCTTCGGAGACTTGCCGCGCGATCGTCAGCGACGGATTCAGCGCGCGCCCCGGATCCTGATAGACCATCGAAATCGCATTCGCGCGCATGTTGCGCAACGCGTCGGCGTTGAGCTTCTGCACGTCCTCGCCGGCGATGATGATCTTGCCGGCCTTCACCTTGCCGTTGCGCGGCAGATAGCGCAGCGCCGCCATCGCGACCGTCGACTTGCCGCAGCCGGACTCGCCGACCAGACCGTACGCTTCGCCGCGCCGCACGCGAAACGAAATGTCCTGCAGCACTTCGCGATCGCGTCCGCGCATGCGGTACGTGACCGTCAGGCCGACGATGGTCAGCGCGTCCGTGCGATCGCTCTTCGAAACGTCGAAGGCGGGGAACGAGGAGGGCGGCGGGCCGTTCATCGGTCGAGCACGCCTTGCACGCTGTCGGCGATCAGATTCACGCCGACCACCAGGCTGGCAATCGCGCCGGCCGCGAACACCACCGTCCACCATGCGCCGCCCGCCATCAACGAATACGACTCGGACAGCGCGAGGCCCCAATCGGCCGACGGCGGCTGAATGCCGAAGCCGAGAAACGATAGCGTGGCGACCGCGAAGATCGCGTAACCGAGCCGCACCGTTGCTTCGACGATGATCGGCGGCAGCACGTTCGGCAGAATCTCCGCGAACATGATGTAGGGCGCGCGTTCGCCGCGCAGTTGCGCCGCGGCGACGTAGTCGAGATGCCGTTCGGCGAATACGGCGGCGCGCACCGTGCGCGCGGTGATCGGTGTGAAGGTGATGCCGATCACGAGGATGACGGTGAAGTTCGACGCGCCGACCGCGGCGAGCGCGAGCAGCGCGACAATCACGAGCGGCAGCGCGAGCACGGCGTCGATCGCGCGTCCGACCACGTTGTCCACCCAGCCTTCGAAGTAGCCGACGATCAAGCCGAGCGTGGTGCCGGCTATCGTGCCGAGCAAGGTCGCGAGCGGCGCGATGGTGAGAATGTCGCGCGCACCGACGATCACGCGCGAGAACACGTCGCGCCCGAGTTGATCGGTGCCGAACCAATGCGTGCGATCAGGCGGCATCAGCGAGTTGAGCGGATCGGACGCGTACGGATCGATGCGCACGATCCATTGCCCGGCAATCGCGCAGATGATCCACCACCCCACGATCACCACGCCCACCACGAAGGTCGGCGAGCGCAGCAGCACGCGCAACTGATCGAAGCGTGGCTCGGTAGCCGCGCGCGGAGTCGGCGGAACGATGGTGCTCATTCCGCGCTCCTTACCCGCAGCCGCGGATTCAGCAGCACATGCAACGCATCGGCGACGAGATTGGCGACGGTGTAGACCACGCCGATCGTCAGCACGCCTGCTTCGAGCATCGGGAAGTCCTTGGCCTTGGCGGCGTTGTAGATCAGCGAGCCGATACCCTGATAGTGGAACAGCGTCTCGACCACCACGAGGCCGCCGATCATATAGCCGAGTTGCGTGGCGGCGACCGTGATGGTGGGCAGCAACGCATTGCGCAGCACGTGCCGCCAGATCACGATATGACGCGGCAAGCCCTTGAGAATCGCGGTGCGCGTGTAGTCGGCATCGAGCGCCTCGACAGTGCCGGCCCGCGCCATTCGAGCGATATAGCCGAAGAACACCAGCACGAGCGGAAGAATCGGCAGCACCAGATGACGCAGTTGTTCGAGCGCGCCCGCTTCGGGCGGATACGACGCTTCGATCGGCAGCCAGCGCAGCCACACGCCGAACACGAGAATCAGCACGATCGACGAAACGAATTCCGGCACCACCGTCGCCGACAACCCGGCGATGCTGATCGTGCGATCGAGCCAGCGACCCGCGTGCATGGCCGACCACACGCCGCCCGCAATGCCGAGCGGCACGACCACGATAAACGCGAGCAAGCCGAGCTTGGCGGAATGCGCGAGCGCCTCGGCGATAAACGGCCGCACCGGCTCACGATACGCATAGGAAAGCCCCATATCGCCGCGCACGAAATGCGAAATCCAGTCGACGTATTGCGTCATCAGCGGACGATCCGCGCCGAGCTGATGATTGAGCGCGGCGACCGCGCGCGCATCGGCGAGCGGGCCGAGCACCGCGCGGCCGATATCGCCGGGTAGCAACTGTCCGCCGGCAAACACGATCACCGACAGCAGCCACAGCGTGATCAGCGACAAGCCGATGCGCGTCGCCAGAAAGCGCACGACGCGGCCCGCGTTGCCGCTCGGTGCAGAGGAAGCGGAAGGGGTCACCGTGGTCGACATCGTGCTCTCCTGTCGAAAACGCGCCGGCGCTCAGGCATCCAGCATTACGTGCTTAACACCGCGCGGTCGAAATAGAGTTGCGCGAGCGCGGTGAAGCGCACGCCGTTCACACCCTTGCGCATGGCGATCAGTTGATCGTAGAAGAACGGAATGATGATGGGCGTTTCGTCGAGCAGCAGCGTCTGGATCTGCCCGGAGATTTTCTTCTGCGAGCCGAGGTCGACGGCAGCGACGAATTGCGCGACCAGTTGATCGTATTGCGGATTCTTGAAGTGCGCGGCGTTCCACGTGCCGGTGCTGGTGAGCGGCGCATTCAGGAACACATTCGGTACGCCGCGATGACCGTAGTCGGTGATGCCGAGCGGTGAGTCGAGCCAATCCGATTTGCCCGGCGTGCCCGCGCCGTAATACAGCGACTGGCTCTCGACCTTCAGGTTAATGCGCACGCCGATGGCCTTCGCCGCGTTCTGCACGACCACGGCGAGATCGGGAATCTCCATGTACTTTTCGGTGGTCAGCGTCACGTCGAAGCCGTTCGGCACGCCCGCTTGCGCAAGCAATTGCTTGGCCTTCGCGACGTCGAGCTTGCGCTGTGGAACGCCCGCATCCGACGACGGAAACACCGGCGCGAACGGACTGTCGTTGCCGAGTTGCGCGCGCCCTTTGAAAAGGCCACGCACCAGCACGTCGCGATCGAGCGACAACGCCAGCGCCTGGCGCACGCGCTTGTCCTTGAACAACGGATTGTCGTTGCGCATGTGAATCTGCCGATGCGCGCTCGACTTCACGCCCACGGCCTTGAAATCCGGATTGTTCAGAATGCCGGCGCCGCCCTGCACGGTGAAGGTGCCCATCACGTCCGCCTGATGGCCTTGCAGCGCGAGCAACTGTGCCTGTTCGTCGGCGTAGAAGGAGAACTGTACGCGTTGGGGTAACGCTTTGTCGCCCCAGTAATCGGGATTGCGCACGAACGATGCGCCCACCTTCGCCTGATACTTTTCGAGCTTGAACGGACCCGTGCCGATGAAGCTCTTTTCATAACCGCCCGCATAGTTCGCGGGCAGGATCACGCCGTTGTAATTGTCCGAGGAAACGTAATAAGGGAAATTGCCGTTCGGCGCATCCAGATGAAACGCGACCGTGTGGTCGTCGACCACTTTCGCGCCGCCTTTCGACAGCACGCCCTTGAGCACGGACAGCGCGGCCGAGCCGCTTGCCGGATCCGCGAGGCGGTCGAACGTGGCGACCACGTCTTTGGCGGTGAACGGCTGGCCATCGTGGAACTTGACGTTCGGACGCAGGTTGAAGGTCCACACGTCGCCCTTGTCGTTCGGTTTCCACGACAAGGCGAGCGCCGGCTTAAGCACGAGCTTTTCGCCGTCGTCGTCGATCAGGAATTCGCCGGTCTGGTTTAGCAGCGCAAGACTGGCGGCGTCCGTCACCGTCAGCGGATCGACCGCGCCCGCGGGCGTCAGGTGAGCCACGCGGATGGTCTGGTTCGACGCGGCAGCGGTGCCTTGCGCGCGAGCTTGCGGCGCATTCAGCACACCCCCGCCGACCAGCGACAAACCGATCACGCTGGCATAGCGCAACAGATCGCGACGCGTGATGCGGCCGGCGAGAAATTCGTCGATGGCGTGGTTGCCGTAGGCGTCGGCGGTGTGGCGGGCTGCGTCGAGTGCGAGAAATCGGTCCGCGGGAGTCTTCATCGATGGAGTGTCCAGTCCGTTCTGTTGCCGGTTCTGAAGGGCCGCGCCGGATGCGCGCGACAGGGCGACGGTATTGCAATGACGAAAGCGACGAGGCGAAGCGGGTTCAGTGTAAGCGATTGCTCGTGGATTCGGAGCGCTTGCGCCGCCGCCGGGTTCACGTTTGGCGGATAAAAGGGCCGCTGTGTATCGTCACCACAACGTTCGGCGCGGTCGTGGCGCGAGGCATGTCTGATACGCCCGCCGCTGTGGCAGCGCAACGGCCAATGCCGCGAATGGAAACCTTACCGACCGCAGCGCGCGACAGGTGTTGGATTTACCTCGCGACCGCGTCCGGGCGCCGCCAGCGGTGGAATAGCACCGAGCCGATCCAGCACGCCATGAACATCGCGACGATGCCATAGCCCAAGGCGCCGAAGCGCTCGTTCACGCTGGCCACCGCATCCCATACGCCGCCGTTCAAGCCGAGCTTGTCCGACAGCAGACCCAGCGCTTCGACGCCGCCGATCACGATCGCCACCACCGCCGAGACGAACGTGATGCTCGCGTTGTAGTAGAGCTTGCGTTTCGGGTCGTCCATGGCCCAGCCGTAGGCGTGGACCATCAGCACGTTGTCGGTCGAATCCACCAGCGTCATGCCGGCGGTGAAGAGCGCGGGGAACACGAGAATCGAATAGAGCGGCAGACCTTTGCCGGCTTCGGAGGCGGCAATCGCCAGCAGACCGATCTCGGTCGCGGTGTCGAAGCCGAGGCCGAAAAGCACGCCGACCGGGTACATGTGCCAGCTTTTCGTCACGAGCCTGAAGAGCGGCCGCAGCGCGCGCGACAGCAGACCGGCCGGCGCAATCGAGTCCGGCGTTTGAGCGGGCAGTTCGCCACTTCGCTGGACGTGCCGATAGCGGCGCCACACGTCGCGCAGAATCACGAGGTTGACGGCGGCCAGCACCAGCAGAAAGCTTGCGGAGACGAGCGTGCCGATCGTGCCGCCGACGGCCTTGAAGGTCTCGAAACGGCCATGCAGCGAATGCGCGGTCCACGCGATGCCGATCGTCGCCAGAATCACGATCGTCGAATGCCCCAGTGAAAACGACAGCCCGACGCCGAGCGGCCGCTTGCCGGTTTGCATGAGCTTGCGCGTGACGGCGTCGATCGCCGCGATGTGATCCGCGTCGACCGCATGACGCAGGCCGAAGCCGTAGGCGAGCAGCGCAGTGCCGAGCAGCAGCGGGTAGTGGCGAAACGCGATCAGCGCCCACGCCCATGCGCCGAGATTGGCGGCGATCAGCACGGCGTACAGCGTGAAGAGGCGTGGGCGCAGGGAAGCGGTCGGCGTCATGTGTCGCGTGAGCAAGAGTTAGTGATCGTGCGGATGCTTGTGAATCGGATCGACCCAGAACACCGTTTCGGGCTGTTCCACCGCGTCGATATTCAGATTGACCACCACCGCTTCGTTGTCGCTGCGCACCAGCACGCATTCGAGCGGATCGTCGGTGCTCGCATTGATTTCCTGATGCGGCACGTACGGCGGCACGAAGATGAAATCGCCGGGGCCGGCTTCAGCGGTGAATTCCAGATGTTCGCCCCAGCGCATGCGCGCCTGGCCGCGTACGATGTAGATCACACTCTCCAGTGCGCCATGATGATGCGCACCGGTCTTCGCATTCGGATGGATCGTGACGGTCCCGGCCCAGATCTTCTGCGCGCCGACGCGTGCGGCGTTGATCGCGGCCGCGCGATTCATGCCCGGCGTCTGCGCGGTGTTGGTATCGAGCTGATCGCCTTTGATGACCTTCACGCCATGCTCACGCCAATCGACCGGCGTAGCGGGCGGCTCATCCTTGTAATGCGGGTGTTCGTGATCCTGGCTCATGATGTGTCTCCTCGAGAGCGTAAGTCCCGGCGTTCGGCGCGGCGCCGTCTGGCATTTTTGCATGTTCAAAAACGTGCGTGTGAAGAAGCCTTGTGTGCGGCGCAGCGGACGAAAAAAAGCCCGTCCACAGGGGACGGGCTTCGAGCCGTTGGCGTGTGCTGCCTTCGGCGTTGTGCTTACTTGTGCTTCGCGTTGATCACGGCTTCAGCGACATTGTTCGGCGTTTCCGCGTAATGCTTGAACTCCATCGTGTAGGTCGCGCGGCCCTGAGTCGCGGAGCGCAGCGACGTCGAGTAACCGAACATCTCCGCGAGCGGCACTTCGGCGCGCACCAGCTTGCCACCGCCGCCGGCGATGTCTTCCATGCCTTGCACCATGCCGCGACGGCTCGACAGGTCGCCCATCACGTTGCCCATGAAGTCTTCCGGCGTTTCCACCTCGACGGCCATCATCGGTTCGAGCAGCACGGGCCTGGCCTTGCGCATTGCTTCCTTGAAGGCGATCGATCCGGCCATGCGGAACGCGTTTTCGTTCGAGTCGACATCGTGGTACGAACCGAAAGTCAGCGTCACCTTGACGTCGACCACCGGATAGCCGGCCAGCACGCCGGCCTTCAACGTTTCAATGATGCCCTTGTCGACCGCCGGAATGTATTCGCGCGGAATCACGCCGCCCTTGATCGCGTCGACGAATTCGTAGCCCTTGCCTTGCGGCGCCGGCTCCAGCGTGATCACCGCGTGGCCGTACTGACCGCGGCCGCCCGACTGCTTGACGAACTTGCCTTCGATATCTTCGACCTTGTTGCGCACCGTCTCGCGATACGCGACCTGCGGCTTGCCGACGGTGGCCTCGACGCCGAACTCGCGCTTCATGCGATCGACCAGAATTTCCAGGTGCAACTCGCCCATGCCCGAGATGATCGTCTGGCCGGATTCTTCATCTGTCTGCACACGGAACGACGGATCTTCCTGGGCAAGGCGGTTCAGCGCGATGCCCATCTTTTCCTGGTCGACCTTGGTCTTCGGCTCAACGGCCTGCGAGATCACCGGCTCCGGGAAAATCATCCTTTCGAGGATGATCACGTGGTTCGGATCGCACAGCGTGTCGCCCGTGGTCGCTTCTTTCAGGCCGACGGCCGCGGCGATGTCGCCCGCGTAGACTTCCTTGATTTCCTTGCGCTCGTTCGCGTGCATCTGCAGAATCCGGCCGAGACGCTCCTTCTTTTCCTTGACCGCGTTGTAGACCGTGTCGCCCGAATTCACCACGCCGGAATAGACGCGGAAGAAGATCAACTGGCCGACGAACGGGTCGGTCATGATCTTGAACGCAAGCGCCGAGAACGGGTCGGTGTCAGTCGGATGGCGCTCGATTTCCTTGTCGTATTCGTCGTGGCCGCTGATCGCGGGCACGTCCACTGGCGAGGGTAGATAGTCGATCACCGCGTCGAGCATGGCCTGCACGCCCTTGTTCTTGAACGCGCTGCCGCACAGCATCGGCACGATTTCGTTGGCAATGCAGCGCGTGCGAATGCCGTGCTTGATTTCCTCTTCGGTTAGCGTGTCGCCGCCGAGGTATTTCTCGAGCAGTTCTTCATTCGCTTCAGCCGCGGCCTCGACCATCTTGTCGTGCCATTCTTTCGCGGTAGCCGCGAGTTCCGCCGGAATATCGCGGTACTCGAACTTGATGCCCTGGTTCTCTTCGTCCCAGAAGATCGCCTTCATCTTGACGAGATCGACCACGCCCTGGAAATGATCTTCCGCGCCGACCGGAATCTGGATCGGCACCGCGACGCCCTTCAAACGTTCGCCGATCTGCCGCTGCACGCGGAAGAAATCCGCGCCCACACGGTCCATCTTGTTGACGAACGCAATGCGCGGCACCTTGTACTTGTTCGCTTGGCGCCACACGGTTTCCGACTGCGGCTGCACGCCGCCGACCGAGTCGTACACCATGCACGCGCCGTCGAGCACGCGCATGGAGCGCTCCACTTCGATCGTGAAGTCGACGTGTCCCGGGGTGTCGATGATGTTGATCCGGTGTTCCGGATAGTTGCCGGCCATGCCCTTCCAGAAAGCGGTGGTGGCCGCCGACGTGATGGTGATGCCGCGCTCCTGCTCCTGTTCCATCCAGTCCATCGTTGCCGCACCGTCGTGAACCTCGCCGATCTTGTGGGTCACGCCGGTGTAGAACAGGATGCGTTCAGTGGTGGTGGTTTTGCCGGCATCGATGTGAGCGCTGATGCCGATATTCCGGTAGCGCTCGATGGGAGTCTTGCGGGGCACGTGAACCTCCTTGGAATGGCGCGCCTGAAACGCTTGCCGGGCGGCAGTCTGTGCTGCCCGGGGAGCCTTGGGTGTAGCTTTACTAAGATTACTAGGATAGCGCGTCGGCCCGTCTTTTGCAGGAATCTTGCCAGCCGGGCGCGAACGCCTGCTGGCAAGGCTTCGACTGTCGGCGCCGCACGCTTCGTCGCGCCGCAAGGCGAGCCGATATCGCGCCCACCGATGCCGCGGCGCGGAAAAGAAAAAAGCCGGCGCCTCGAAACGAGGCACCGGCTCTCGGAAAGCGGTGGGACGAAGCGGCAGCGCTCGGGCGCGACTTATTGCGCGGCTGGCAAGCCCTGGATCTTCGTCCCCGGTTTGATGCCCTTCGACGTGAACCAGCCTTTGCTCATCTCCAACGCATACACGCCGTTGTTCTTCGGGCAGTGATTGTTGGTGGTCTCGGCCTGCATCTCGTCGATGTCGGTGACCGTGCCGTCGGCGCGCATGAACGCGATCGACAGCGGGATCAGCGTGTTCTTCATCCAGAAGCAATGCACGGCGTTTTCGTTGAAGACGAACAGCATGCCTTCGTTCGGTGCGAGGCTCGTGCGATACATCAGGCCTTGCTCACGGTCCGCGTCGTTCGCGGCGACGGCGGCGTCGATCACGAACATGCCCGCGGTCAGCTTCGCGCGGGGAAATTCGCTGGGCTGTTTCGCGCCGGCCGGCATCTGCTGCGCCTGCGCAAGAGTGGCAGTGGTAGCGACAAGCGAAAACGCGGCGAGCGGCAGTGCAACGGCAACAGCGAAACGCGCAATCAACGAGCGCATGGGAAATCGCACGGCATGACTCCTTGCTGGAAATTAACCCGCGAATGTTACGCGAGCGCGTCAAAAACAAAAAGGCAGATCGCCTTGCGGTGATCTGCCTTTCAACGCCGTAAGAACGGCAATGAAGCTAGTTCTTGACTGCGTTTTTACAACAAACTTACTCCGAAGCGCCCGAAGCTGCAGCTGCTGCTGCTGCCTTCTTGTGCGACTTCTTGTGAGCGTGCTTCGTGGTCTTCTTTGCCGACGAAGCTGCTGCTGCCGGAGCTGCCGAAGCCGCTGCCGGTGCCGAAGCTTGTGCGAATGCTGCCGTTGCGAAGAGACCAGCGACCAGAGCGGCAATCAGTTTGTTCATTTTGTACATCCTCAGCTTTAGTTAATTAACCAAATGACCCGGTTATATGTGGAGTCATGTCGGTAAACGTGCCATCCACCTTTCGGTTGACAGCCGCATCGACAAATTTTTCGACACGTCTGCTTTAGCGCTCAGACTGCCTGCACCTACCGCAAGAGCGGCTTGCACAAAGGCCCTTAAGGCTGAATGCCGGATAGCTTTAGGCGGCATCTGCGTCGAATAACGCCTGAGCTCGCGCACCGGTTGACGTGAATTTTGTGGAAAAGTTATATGCGCTTGAGTTGATGCAAATGAGAGATTGCCGCGTAGGCCCGCATGCAATTGTTTCACGCGTTTTTCGCTGTAGTTTCACGCGCTCTTTTGTTTGCGGATACAACGAGTTAGCTTATTTTTTCGCAACGTCAAGCGCAGGCGTGTGCGGATTCCATCATCAGTCGACGCGTACGTGCGGATGATCACGCGATGCCTTCCCACGGCGCTTTCGGTGGCAATTCGACGCACTCTCCCGGTTGCAGCCCCAGCGAAAAAATGTCGAGCGCGCCGATGCCGACGCGTACTAATCGCAGCGTCGGGAACCCCACCGCGGCTGTCATGCGACGCACCTGGCGGTTCTTGCCTTCGGTGATCGATAGCTCGATCCATGTCGTCGGTATGGCGGCGCGATAGCGAATCGGCGGCGTGCGTGTCCAGAGCGCTTCCGTCGGCTCCACGTAGTCGGCGCGGCACGGCCGCGTCACGTAGTCGCCGAGATCGACACCGCGTGCGAGCTTCTTCAGCGTGGCCGTATCGACCGCGCCTTCCACTTGCGCCCAATAACGTTTGACGAGCTTGTGACGCGGCTCGGCAATGCGCGCTTGCAATGCGCCGTCGTCGGTGAGAAGGAGTAGGCCTTCGCTGTCGGAGTCGAGCCGGCCCGCCGGATATACGTTGGGCACCTTGACCCAGTCGGCCAGCGACGCGCGCGTCTCGTGCGGCGAGAACTGACAAATGGTGCCGAACGGTTTGTTCAGAGCGAGAAGGTGCATAGCGGGAAAATAAGAATGGCGTAGCGAGGCTTGCGGCAGTCTGCGCCGCCAAAGCTTCAGGAGGCGCCGGGCCGACCGTAAATGGCGGGATAATAAAGCATAATGCGTGACTAGATACTCGGTGTCTTATATAAGACATAAGACTCGTGCCTCGCCGGTTCGCATTCGTCCATGTTGGAAAACCCCGAGCCGTTGCCGCCTCGGGGCATCGGCCGCGTGGGCTAGAATAGCGGCCAGGCCGCTTGCAGTCGTCCGGCATTGCGCGTAGCGAGGAGCGCCCCATTTCGCAGTCTCCCCATCAGCTTTCAGCACAGCCTTCACTGGAGTCCGATCATGCCGTATCAGCACATCAAGGTTCCGACCGATGGTGACAAAATCACCGTCAACGCCGATTTCTCGCTCAACGTGTCCGACCAGCCGATCATTCCGTATATCGAAGGCGACGGCACCGGCCTCGACATCACGCCGGTCATGATCAAGGTCGTGGATGCCGCGGTCGAAAAAGCGTACGCGGGCAAGAAGAAAATCCACTGGATGGAAATCTACGCCGGCGAGAAATCGACTAAGGTGTACGGCCCGGACGTGTGGCTGCCGGAAGAGACGCTGCAAGTCCTCAAGGAATACGTCGTGTCGATCAAGGGCCCGTTGACCACGCCGGTCGGCGGCGGCATCCGTTCGCTGAACGTCGCGCTGCGCCAGGAACTGGACCTGTACGTGTGTTTGCGTCCGGTGCAGTATTTCAAGGGCGTGCCTTCGCCGGTGCGTGAGCCGGAAAAGACCAACATGGTGATCTTCCGCGAGAACTCGGAAGACATTTACGCCGGTATCGAATGGCCGGCCGAATCGGAGCAGGCGAAGAAGGTCATCAAGTTCCTGCGCGAAGAGATGGGCGTGAAGAAGATCCGCTTCCCGGATACGTCGGGGATCGGCATCAAGCCGGTGTCGCGTGAAGGCACGGAGCGTCTGGTGCGCAAGGCGATCCAGTACGCGCTCGACAACGAACGCCGCTCAGTCACGCTGGTGCACAAAGGCAACATCATGAAGTTCACCGAAGGCGCGTTCCGCGACTACGGTTATGCGCTGGCGCAAAAGGAATTCGCCGCGGAACTGATCGATGGCGGCCCGTGGATGAAGATCAAGAATCCGAAGACCGGTGGTGACATCGTCCTGAAGGATGTGATCGCCGACGCGTTCCTGCAGCAGATCCTGCTGCGTCCGGCTGAGTACGATGTGATCGCCACGCTCAACCTGAATGGCGACTATGTGTCGGATGCGTTAGCCGCGCAGGTCGGCGGTATCGGTATCGCGCCGGGCGCGAACATGTCGGATTCGGTCGCGATGTTCGAAGCCACGCACGGCACGGCACCGAAGTACGCCGGCAAGGACTACGTGAACCCGGGCTCGGAAATTCTCTCGGCGGAAATGATGCTGCGCCATCTCGGCTGGACCGAGGCGGCGGATCTGATCATCAAGTCGATGGAAAAATCGATTCTGCAAAAACGCGTCACGTACGACTTCGCGCGCTTGATGGAAGGCGCGACACAGGTTTCGTGTTCGGGCTTTGGCCAGGTGCTGATCGAGAATATGTAAGCAGTTCGCGTTGAACTGACGTAGTTCATCTCTGCAACCCCGGCGCCGTGAGGCGGCCGGGGTTGTTTGTTTTTGGCTCGCGCGATGTCGCGAGATTGAACGCATCGCGATGCCGCGAAAAAGCGCGCTATAGCTTCGCCGGCGCGGCCGTCACGAGCGTGATAGGCATTGCGAACCGTTATTGAGATGCCTGCTGTGCGGCGTCGGTTAAGTTACGCCGCAGCGAGCGCCCGCTCGCCTGGCGCGAGGCTCGTGCAGCTTTGTCCAAGCCTCGGCCGCGCCACTGCATCCAAACACTATAACGATGAATACGAACCTCACACCCATCGTCGCAAATGTCTACGTCGCCACGCCGAGCTATGGCGCGGTCGTCACCACCGGCTACGCGCTCGGACTTCTGGATCTGCACGAACTGGCGAAGCAATACGGCTTCGGCGTGCGCGTGAACTTCAACAGTTTCGACAGTCTCATCACGCGCGCCCGCAACACCATGGTCGCGGAGTTTCTCGCCGACGATCGCTTTACGCATCTCATGTGGATCGATAGTGATATCGGTTTCAAGGGCGACGATGTCGTCCGCCTTCTGCGGGCGAACCGTCCGGTCGTGGCCGGCGTCTATCCGATGAAGAGCGACGGCTGGCCGGCCACGGGTCTCGCGCAGCCGCTGCCGGCCGGATCGACGCGAGCGGACTTCCGTGCGATGCACGCGTCGTATCCGGCCGTGGCGCGCTTCGACACGCTCGAACCGGACGCGGACGGATTCCTCGATGCGCTCGATGCGCCGACCGGTTTCATGCTGATCCGGCGCGAAGTGTTTCTCGCGCTGATTCAGGAATATCCGGAGTTGCATTGCCGCTCGCGCTTTGTCGGCCGCCCGGAATTCGACGCGGGCAAGGTGGCTGACCTTTTCTATGCGTTTTTCGACACCGGTATTGATCCCGAGACGCGGGCGTACCTCTCCGAAGATTATTGGTTCTGCCGACTGGTTGCGAGCATCGGCATCACGCCAGCGATCGACGCCCGTTCGAACCTGACACACCAGGGGATTGCGGTGTACGAAGGCGATGTCGCCCGAAGTCTGGAATTGCAGCGCGCGATGATGCGCCATACGGCCGCATAGGCGTCGCGCCCGCGCTGCTTGCCCCCGCTCGGTGCAAAAAGCGGCGAACGGGCATCATCGCAAAAGCGGAAGCGGGCACTAAACCGAAGCGCTACCCGATATATGGGACGTGCGTGCAATCAGTACGACTAGAGACCGACGTCCAAAAAAGAAACCCGGCACGAAGCCGGGTTTCAAAGGACGGGTATCGAGCAGTATCAGGCAGGTGCCTGGATGTTCGATGCCTGTTTGCCTTTCGGGCCTTGCACGACCTCGAAGGTCACCTTTTGGCCTTCCTTGAGGGTCTTGAACCCATTCATCTGGATGGCCGAGAAGTGTGCAAACAGATCCTCACCACCTTCGTCAGGCGTGATGAATCCGAAACCTTTTGCGTCATTGAACCATTTGACCGTACCAGTTGCCATTCCAACTTCCCCTGTAACTCATGTCACTACCACGAGCCCTCGAAAAGCTCGACGACCGCGCGATGCAGCCGCTCCCTCCTCACAAGCTCACCATCGGCATTTTTTCGAAATTATGGCGCAGTGAAAAAAGTGCCAGCTTGATTGTTGAGGCTCTTTATTCGGGTGTCAAGAAAATTTTGAGACGTAGTTGTGGCGTTGCAAACAGGCCCTTTCCAGGGTTTTTCCCGCTTTCGTTATGTGCGGTTGCGCAAGCGGGCCGTCTTGAAAAGTCGCATAATCGACGCACATGCTGTTCTGCGGAGCGCACCGCTCAAGTTGAGGCCGGGCGAGCCGTCAGCCAGTTAAGGCAGGTTGTGCGATACTCGATCCGACTGCGGTGCAACACGACCGCAAGGCATCACAGGATAGGGGCCGGCTCCGCAATCGGCTCGTCGATTTAACGCACGCATTGGCGGGGTAATCACCCGTCAGGCGGTAGCGAACGGGCTCACCGGCCGGTTGGCCGGGTTTTGACAGGATTGCGGGCCTGTCCTAGTTGTTTAGAATGTGTGTATGGCGATTATCCCGGACAAGCAGGACGGCACCGTACTGGAGCGGCAGGAGAAAAAGCTCAAGCCGCCATCCATGTACAAGGTGGTGCTGCTGAATGACGACTTCACGCCAATGGAATTTGTCGTGATGGTCGTGCAGGAATATTTCAACAAAGATCGTGAAACCGCAACACAGGTAATGTTGAAGGTGCATCGCGAGGGCAGGGGAGTTTGTGGGGTCTATACGCGGGACATCGCGTCGACCAAAGTCGAGCAAGTCGTTACCCACGCACGGCAGGCCGGGCATCCGCTGCAGTGTGTGATGGAGGAAGCATGATTGCCCAGGAACTGGAAGTCAGCCTGCACATGGCGTTCATGGAAGCACGCCAGGCGCGGCACGAGTTCATAACGGTCGAACACCTTTTGCTGGCACTGTTGGACAATCCGACAGCGGCGGAGGTGTTGCGTGCATGCGCGGCCAATATCGAGGATCTGCGCCAGAACCTGCGCAACTTCATTCATGACAACACGCCTACCGTGCCTGGCACGGACGACGTCGACACGCAGCCCACGCTGGGATTCCAGCGTGTGATCCAGCGCGCGATCATGCATGTACAGTCCACCTCGAATGGCAAGAAGGAAGTCACCGGCGCGAACGTGCTGGTGGCGATCTTCGGCGAGAAGGATTCGCACGCGGTGTACTACCTGCAACAGCAGGGCGTGACGCGTCTGGACGTGGTGAATTTCATCTCGCACGGCATCGCCAAGACGAGCAGCACGGACGCCGCGAAAGCGAGCGACGCGAATGCCGAGTCCGACGAAGCCGCCGCGCAGAAGGAAACCCCGCTCGCGCAGTTCACCCAGAACCTGAACCAGATGGCGAAAGACGGCCGCATCGATCCGCTGATCGGACGCGAGTCGGAAGTCGAGCGTGTGGTCCAGGTGCTGTGCCGCCGCCGCAAGAACAATCCGCTGCTAGTCGGTGAGGCCGGCGTCGGCAAGACGGCGATCGCCGAAGGGCTCGCCTGGCGCATTACGCGCGGCGAAGTGCCGGACATTCTCGCGGACGCTCAGGTGTACTCGCTCGACATGGGCGCGCTGCTCGCCGGCACCAAGTATCGCGGCGACTTCGAACAGCGTCTGAAGACGGTCCTCAAGGAATTGAAGGAACGTCCGCACGCGATCCTGTTCATCGACGAGATTCATACGCTGATCGGCGCAGGCGCTGCGTCGGGCGGCACGCTGGACGCGTCGAATCTGCTCAAGCCGGCGTTGTCGTCGGGTACGTTGAAGTGCATCGGCGCGACCACGTTCACCGAATATCGCGGCATCTTCGAAAAAGACGCGGCATTGTCGCGCCGTTTCCAGAAGGTCGACGTGTCCGAGCCGACCGTAGAACAGACGGTGGCGATCCTGCGTGGCCTGAAGTCGCGTTTCGAAGAGCATCACGGCGTGAAGTATTCGTCGGGCGCGCTGTCGGCGGCGGCTGAGTTGTCGGCACGCTTCATCACGGATCGTCATTTGCCGGACAAGGCGATCGACGTGATCGACGAAGCGGGCGCGGCGCAACGCATCCTGCCGAAATCGAAGCAGAAGAAGACCATCGGCAAGAACGAGATCGAGGAAATCATCTCGAAGATCGCCCGCGTCCCGCCGCAAAGCGTGTCGCAAGACGATCGCAGCAAGCTGCAAACGTTGGATCGCGATCTGAAGAGCGTGGTGTTCGGGCAAGACCCGGCGATCGACGCGCTGTCGGCCGCGATCAAGATGGCGCGTGCGGGTCTCGGCAAGCTGGACAAGCCGATCGGCGCGTTCCTGTTCTCCGGCCCCACGGGCGTCGGCAAGACGGAAGTGGCCAAGCAGCTGGCGTTCACGCTGGGCATCGAACTGATCCGCTTCGACATGTCGGAATACATGGAACGTCACGCGGTCAGCCGTTTGATCGGTGCGCCGCCGGGCTATGTCGGTTTCGACCAGGGCGGTCTGCTGACCGAAGCTGTCACGAAGAAGCCGCATTGCGTGCTGCTGCTCGACGAAATTGAGAAGGCGCATCCGGACATCTACAACGTGCTGCTGCAGGTCATGGACCACGGCACGCTGACGGACAACAACGGCCGCAAGGCGGATTTCCGCAACGTCATCATCATCATGACGACGAATGCGGGCGCCGAGGCGATGGGCAAGTCGGTGATCGGCTTCACGAATCGTCGGGAAACCGGCGACGAAATGGTCGACATCAAGCGCATGTTCACGCCTGAGTTCCGTAACCGTCTGGACGCAACGATCAGCTTCCGCTCGCTCGATGAAGAAATCATCATGCGCGTGGTCGACAAGTTCCTGATGCAACTGGAAGATCAGTTGCACGAGAAGAAGGTCGATGCGCTCTTCACCGACGAGCTGCGCAAGCATCTCGCCAAGCACGGTTTCGATCCGTTGATGGGCGCGCGGCCGATGCAGCGTCTGATCCAGGACACGATCCGTCGTGCACTGGCCGACGAGCTGCTGTTCGGCAAGCTGATGAACGGCGGCCGCGTGACGGTCGACGTGGATGCCGAAGACAAGGTGCAACTGACCTTCGACGAGCATCCGGCGCCGCGCAATCCGAATCCGGAAGCGGTGGAAGTCGAGTAAGCGTACGCGGTAGTGCTAACAAAAACGGCGTGGACCAGATCCACGCCGTTTTTTTTGGGGCCGGCGTTATTGATCAAACGTGATCGGCTCGTCCATGTAGGCCTTCAGTTTCTGTCTTGCCCAAGGCTCTGGATTACCGATTGCGGAAACGATGCCGGTCGTTGCGCCGCCGCCGAGCAGCACGGAGAAGATGCCGCGCAATGGGAAGTCTCCGTACAGCGGGTTTGAAATATCGAATGGTTCGGAGCGGATGAACATGTCCTCGACGGTGGCACCCATGTTTTGCTTGAACGCCTCCGGGAACTGCAACGCGAGAATGACGGGATGCACGTTGTCGTAGTTGGAGCCGATTGCAGGATCGCCCAGCAGACAACTGCCACCCGTTCCCCAATGTTGAGGATCGAAATTCGTCGCGACCGGGTCGGTCGTGCCCGGAATGCGGCTCGCGGGCATCTGCCATGGCATCACCGGCAATTTGAGCGTGCGGCTGACTGCCTTGCAGAAATCGAAGTAGCGATCCCATTCGCGAGGGCCGTAGCAGTACCCGTTCACATAGGCGCGTTGCGTGAAATCGTCGGCTTCGTATCGGTCGATCGCCAGGAAGTCGGGCGCGTAGGGCGCATTGTAGACGCCGAGGCTCGTCACATAGTCGGCGGTTTGTTGCGCCATCTCAGCGGGATCGATGTCGTCCTGGTAGATCCATTCCGAGTAGCCGACACCCCAGAGATTGATCTGCCAGCCGAATGTCACGCCGGGCGCGACCGTGCGCGTCAGCCAGTTCACCGCGAGCACGTAGCCAGCAATGGTCTCGGCGATGTCGTCGGGAATGGCGGCCGTGATCGACCAATGGTCGAGCGCTTGCTGTAACGGGGCACGCACTGGCATCGGGTAGGTCGCCCCGTAGTTCGCTTGCTGGCAAGCGCCGAGAAAGTCAGGGTTCACAATGAAGCCCGCGGGGACCGGGTGGTTGCTGTCGACGGCCTCCATCGCGATGTTGAGCGCCAGAATGTAGTTGGAGAAACTGTGCGCGTGAGCGTCGGCGTTGGCGAGGATGGTGGGCGTGTCGCCGAGCGACAGATTGCACGTGTACGACACCATGACGGGCAGGACCGGCTGAATGTTGCCCAGTTGGATTTCGACATTGCGAGCGAGCGTGATCGTCGCTCGGGTTTGCGGGTCGTCGGTCAGGTAGACGGAAGAATCGCCGGCGCCGTCGGTGCCGGCGTAGTCGAAGATCGAGGTCGCGCGTGCCGCAGCGAAGTCCGCCTGATTGGACGGCGTCAGGTTGGCGCAGCCACCGAAGCACAGGTAGGCGGGGAAGCCGCGCACACTGAGATTTGCCGATGCCTCGATCGTCACGTTGAGTTCAGCGCTGCCGCTTCCTGGCACGCTCAAACGCAACGGCGTCCCGACTGCGTAGACGACGCTGGCGGACAGGAAATCGTTTGCCACTACGGTGTAGTCGCCGGGCTGAACCAGAGCCGAGAAAGCAGTCTGTTGCGATGTTGCGGTCACGTTCTGCAGATAGTTCATGCTGCCGCCAATCAGACGCAACGGGAGCTGCCGGTCGACCGGATGGTCAGCGGTGACATTGATCGTGACCTTGGTATATCCCGTGGTGTCGACGTTTTTCGTCTCCACCATGGAATTGCCGATGGCGACGGTCTGCAGTGCATTCGTCAGCTTGATAAGCGGTACGTTGAACGAATAGTCGACATTGTCGAGTGCGATGTCCTGAATCGACATCCGTGCCGTGCCCGACGGCGGTAGTTTGCGCAGGGAAGTTACGTGGTTGGTCGTCGTGGCAAACACGGCCAGCGTTTCGCCTGTCGTGCTGTCAGTCAATGTGACGTTGAGTGTCTCGGTTGATAACCCTGATAGCGACCCAATCGAGATATCAAGCGCGCAATAGTGTTCGACGGGAGCGAATCTCACGCCAATCGTGGCGGTTGCGCCGGCTACGACGTCGATCGTGTCGCGGTCGATGACAAGCGGCGCAATGACCGTCTGATCGCTTGTGCTGACACTGTCGCCCGTCACCGCGTAGGTCCCTTGTTCGACGGTGATGCTGCCAGTGTCCCCATAACCAAGCGGCATCGTAACGCCTGCGTTCCCTTGCGTGAGGGTGAGGACGGGCGCAATGTCGGCGAGCGCCGGATCCGGCGCAGGCGTGCAAGTCGCGGACACCGTCCCGGTGATGGCCGGCGCCTGGTCGGCGGCGAACACGAATGAATCGAGCCACGTCTGGGAGTCGGTTAAGAGATCACCGTTCACGCCGATCGTGATCTGGTCGGCCGGCTGCATCGTATAGCTGGTTGTGTAGGGGATCGTCGCGGTGATGTCGAAGGTGCCGTCGCCGATCTGCGACGTGTCTGCGGTGATGTCGCCGATGACCCACGTGCTAAACGACGGCTGGATAGCCGTGGCGTCAAGATTGGCCGGCGAGTGAAAGTTGAACGCGAGGAATTGGTTGACGGTGACCGCGCTACCGTCTTCATAGCGCAAGTTGGAGACGATGATCGTGCCATACCATTCATTAGCGCCCGGGCCAACGATTGCATCATATTCGATCTTCATACTAGCTCCATTCAGCGTAGACCGGCGAACACCGAGCGCCCGCATGGGCTAAAAAGGAGTTCTATCCGGAGGGGGGTGTCAGTGATGCTCTTAAATTAATTTGTATACCTAAACAACATTCTTAATATAAGAATATGCTTTCGGTCTTTAACCTCCTGCGTTTGCGTGGATAGGGTGGAAAAAGCGAGCAGTGAGACGGCCGAATGTCGATTGGTTAGTTAGGCTGAGAAAATCGTTAGTGATGTTGATTGATTTATAGATGGAGAACGGCCGTGTCAAAATGGGACAAGTCCGAATTTAATCTACCGCTCGCGAAGGGCGCGAGGGATGTGTGAAGGGTAGAAGGAAGTCGTGCTGGTTTGGGCTCATCCAGCACGGCTTCAGGCGAACGTGACTGGCTTAGTGCTTGCCCGTGCTGCCAAACCCGCCGGCGCCGCGGTCGCTGGATTCGAAGTCATCGACGATATTGAACTCTGCCTGCACGACCGGCACGATCACCAGTTGCGCGAGGCGTTCCATCGGATTCAGCACGAACGTGGTCTCGCCGCGGTTCCACGTTGAAATCATCAGTTGACCTTGGTAATCCGAATCAATCAGGCCGACCAGATTGCCCAGCACGATCCCGTGCTTATGTCCCAAGCCCGAGCGCGGCAGGATCAACGCGGCATAGCCCGAATCGCCGACGTGAATTGCCAGACCCGTCGGCACCAAGGCGGTTTCGCTGGGTTTCAGTGTCAACGGCTCGTCGAGGCACGCGCGCAGGTCGAGGCCCGCGCTGCCGGTGGTGGCGTAAGCCGGGAGCTGGTCGCGCATGCGCGCGTCGAGGATCTTCAGGTCGAGTTTCATGCAGGTTCGAAGGTTAAGAAGTGGAGGCCGGGCGTTCGAGCTGGAACGCTTCGGCGAGAAGTTCATAGGAGCGCAAACGGGCGCGGTAGCTGCCCGCGACGGTGAGCACGATCAGTTCGTCGGCGTCAAACTGCTCCTGCAACGCATGGAGCCGCTCAGTGACAGTTTCCGGCGTGCCGATGATACTGCGCGGCTTCTCGCGATCTATCACCAGACGCTCGCGCTCGCCGTATTCCTGCGCGACGCCCTGTTCGATCGTCGGGATCGGTTCGTTCAAACCGTAGGCCATTTGCACGCGGCGCAGATCGACGGCTTTTTCCAGATCGGCCGCTTCCTGTTCGGTGTCCGCGCAAATCACGAAGACGGCAGCCGCCAGATACGGCTGCTGCATGTCCTGGCCGGCTTTGAAGCGCTCACGATACGCCTGCGCGACCTGATACCCGAAATGCGCGTTGATGAAGTGCGCAAACGCGAAGGGAATGCCGAGTTGCGCTGCCAGCAAGCCGCCGAATTCGCTCGACCCGAGCATCCACAGTTGCGGACGTGTATCGATTTGCGGCTGCAGCAGCACGCCGCTCGCAATGTGATCGGCCGGCAAGTTGCCGTGCATCAGGCCAAGCAGATCGGCTACCTGCTGCGGAAAAATATCGCCGCGATTGTAGGCTCCGGCAGCGACCGCTTGCGCCGTGTGCATGTCGCCGCCCGGCGCGCGTCCCACGCCCAGATCGATGCGATTGGGGAACAGCGCTTCGAGCATCATGAATTGCTCGGCGACCTTGAACGGGCTGTAGTACGGCAGCATCACGCCGCCGGAGCCGAGTCGAATGTGTCGGGTCACGCTGCCAAGGCGCGCCAGCATAACCTCGGGGCAGGGGTTCGACACGCCGCGCAGGCCGTGATGCTCGGCGCACCAGTAACGCGTGTAGCCGAGGTCGTCGGCGAACTGCGCGAGTTCGACCGTGGCGGCAATCGCATCCGCCACCGAGTGCCCGGCAATCACGGGCGTTTGATCGAGTACGGATAGTCGCGTCATGTCAGTACTGCTCCAGATGATTCAATTCGCTGTGCGACGCGGCCGCTGTATCGCGACGCGCCGCCCGCGTGGCTTAGCGAATCAGACTTGTGTCGGGCAAACGCCTGGCGATCTCCGCGATCAGCGCGCGCGCGAGCGTCTGTTTGTCGGCGCGTGGCAGCTTCGTCGCGCCGCCTGCTTCGAACAGGATCACTTCGTTGTCGTCGAGGCCGAAAGTCAGCGGGCCGAGATTGCCGATCAGAAGCGGCACGTTTTTGCGGACGCGCTTTTCTTCGCCGTGAACTTCCAGATCGCCGCTTTCCGCGGCGAAGCCGACTGCGAACGGCGGGTGTGGCAGCTTCGCCACCGCGGCCAGAATGTCCGGATTTTCGACGAAGCTGAAACTCGGCAGCGCGCGCTCGGCGGTCTTCTTGATCTTGTGCTCGCTGGCGTGATCGACACGCCAATCGGCCACCGCGGCCACGCCGATGAAAATGTCGGCGTCCGCGACCGAGCGCATCACCGCGTCATGCATCTGCTGCGCGGTTTGCACGTCCTGGCGGAATACACCCCACGGCGTTTCCAGCGCGACGGGGCCGGCGATCAGATGCACCTCGGCGCCGGCCTGTTGCGCGGCGCGCGCCAGCGCGAAACCCATCTTGCCGCTGGAGCGGTTAGTAATACCGCGTACCGGGTCGAGCGGTTCGAACGTCGGGCCGGCGGTCAGCAGCACGCGTTTGCCGGCGAGGATTTTCGGCGCGAAGAACGAGGCGATCGCTTCGTAAGTGGCCGCGGCTTCGAGCATGCGGCCGTCGCCGACTTCACCGCATGCCTGCGGGCCGGAATCGGGCCCGAGTACTTCGACGCCGTCCGCGCGCACTTGCGCGACGTTGCGTTGTGTCGCCGGGTTCTGCCACATCTGCCGGTTCATGGCCGGCACCACCAGCAGCGGACAATCGCGGGCGACGCACAACGTCGACAGCAAATCGTCGGCCATGCCGTGCGCGAGTTTGGCGAGGAAGTCGGTGGAGGCGGGCGCGATGACGATCGCGTCCGCTTCACGCGACAGATCGATGTGCGCCATGTTGTTCGGCACGCGCCCGTCCCACTGGCTCGTGTAGACCGGACGGCCCGAGAGCGCCTGCATGGTGACGGGGGTGATGAACTGCGTGGCCGCGTCGGTCATGACGACCTGCACGGTCGCGCCGGCCTTGGTCAACAGACGCGTAAGTTCGGCAATCTTGTAGCAGGCAATGCCGCCCGTCATGCCGAGGACGAGGTGTTTTCCTGCGAGTTCTGCGGTTGCCAACGAAAGCCTCCGACAAAGCGTGGTGGCGGGCAGCGAGGCGTTGCGTCCCCGCCGCCGCGTCTTTCAAACGGGTACTGGTGCGCAAAGCTGAGCGCGAGCGCTGCCGCCTTTAGCGTGCGCTGCCGCGCACGCGCCGCAGTTCGTCCAGCACGAGCAGGATCGCGCCGATTGTGATCGCGCTGTCGGCGAGATTGAACGCCGGCCAGTGCCACGTACGCACGTGGAAATCGAGAAAGTCGATCACGTGGCCATACGCGAGCCGGTCGATCACGTTGCCGAGCGCGCCACCGAGAATCAGCGCGAGCGCCGTGCAGAACATTTTCTGCCCGCCGTGACGCTTGAGCAGATAGCAGATCACCAGCGCGGCCACCACGCCGAGCGCGGTGAACGCCCAGCGCTGCCAGCCGCCCGCCATGGCGAGGAAGCTGAATGCCGCGCCGCGGTTGTACACGAGGATCAGGTTGAAAAACGACGTGACCTCATGCGCGACACCGTAGGCGAACACTTTCTGCACCGCGATTTTCGTCAGCTGATCGAACAGGATGACGATCAGCGCGACGCCCAGCCAGGGCGCCAGCGAACCGGTTGCAACAGATGCTTTCGATGCGGTTTTCGACATGGTTCCGGCCATTATGCCGCGCTCCTGGTTTCACCGTTGCCGAACAGATTGCTGAAGCAGCGGCCGCACAGCGTGGGGTGTTCGGCGTTCACGCCGACGTCCTCGCGGTAGTGCCAGCAGCGTTCGCACTTGAGATACTTCGAGGCGATGACTTCGACGCTTTCTTCCGCTTCGCTGTCGACCTTCACCACGCTCGCCGCCGACGTGATCAGCACGAACTTCAGGTCGTCGTCGAGGCTTGCAAGCGCATCGTAACGCGCACCGCTCGCGCGGATTTCAACCTCCGCCTGCAAGGACGAGCCGATCAGGTTCGCCACGCGCGCTTCTTCCAGCGCCTTGGTCACGTCGCTGCGCGCCGCGCGCAGGAGTGTCCATTTGTCGAGCAGCGCGCCGGCGTCCGGGACGGCCGGGAACGCGTGATACGTCTCGGTGAAGATGGTCTCGCTGTTCGGCGAGAAAATCTTCCACGCTTCTTCTGCGGTGAACGACAGGAACGGCGCCATCAGACGCAGCAGGCCATGCGCGATGTGATACAGCGCGGTCTGCGCCGAGCGGCGCGCGACCGAGTCCGCGGCGGTCGTGTACAGACGATCCTTCAGCACGTCCAGATAGAAGCCGCCGAGGTCTTCCGAGCAGAACGTCTGCAGCTTGGCGACCACCGGGTGGAATTCGTACTTGTCGTAGTGCGAGAGGATATCGTTTTGCAGATTCGCCGACAGCGCCACCGCATAGCGATCGATCTCGAGCCAGTCCTCCACCGGACGCGCGTGTTGCGCGAAGTCGAAGTCCGACAAATTCGCGAGCAGGAAGCGCAGCGTGTTGCGGATACGACGATAGCCTTCCGTCACACGCTTCAGGATTTCTTCCGAGATCGCCAGTTCGCCCGAGTAATCGGTCGACGCGATCCACAGGCGGATGATTTCCGCGCCGAGGCGGTTCGCCACTTCATGCGGATCGATACCGTTGCCGAGCGACTTGCTCATCTTGCGGCCTTCGCCGTCCACGGTGAAACCGTGCGTGAGCAGCGCGTTGTACGGCGGACGGCCGTCGAGCATCGAGGCGGTCAGCAGCGACGAGTGGAACCAGCCGCGATGCTGGTCCGAGCCTTCCAGATACAGGTCGGCCGGGAATTGCAGCTCGTCCTTGTGCGAGCCGCGCAGCACGTGCCAGTGCGTGGTGCCCGAATCGAACCACACGTCGAGCGTGTCGCGGTTCTTCTCGTACATGTTGGCGTCGTCGCCGAGCAACTCGCGCGGGTCGAGCGTTTGCCACGCTTCGATGCCGGCCTTCTCGACGCGTTGCGCGACTTCTTCGAGCAACTCCAGCGTACGCGGATGCAGTTCGCCGGTTTCCTTGTGCACGAAGAACGCCATCGGCACGCCCCATTGGCGTTGGCGCGACAGCGTCCAGTCCGGGCGGTTGGCGATCATGCTGAACAGGCGCTGCTTGCCCCACGCCGGATAGAAGGCGGTGTTCTCGATGCCTTCGAGCGCGGTCTCGCGCAGCGTCTTGTCGGTATCGTTCGGCTTCACGTCCATGCCGGCGAACCATTGCGACGTCGCGCGGTAGATGATCGGCGTCTTGTGGCGCCAGCAGTGCATGTAGCTGTGCGTGTACTTCTCGGTGCGCATCAGCGAGCCGGCGCCTTGCAGCGCTTCGACGATCTGCGGGTTGGCCGCCCAGATCGACAGGCCGCCGAACAGCGCGAGCGATTCGATATAACGGCCGTCGCCCATCACCGGATTGATGATGTCCGAGTCTGCCATGCCGTGCGCCTTGCACGACACGAAGTCTTCCACGCCGTACGCCGGCGAAGAGTGGACGATGCCCGTGCCCGTTTCGGTCGTCACGTAGTCGCCGAGATAGACCGGCGCCGTGCGCTTGTAGCCCGGATGCGCGGACGCGAGCGGGTGATTGAAGCGCAGGTTGACGAGCTTCGCGCCCGGCGTGGTGGCGACGATCGTGCCTTCCAGGCCGTACAGCTTCAGGCAGGCTTCAACGCGCTCTTCGGCGAGGATCAGCAGGCCGCGCGGCGTGTCGACCAGCGCGTAGACGATTTCCGGATGCAGGTTCAGCGCCTGGTTGGCGGGGATGGTCCACGGCGTAGTGGTCCAGATCACGATGCCGCCTTCGTCGCGCGGCAGCGCATTTAAACCGAACGCTTGCGCGGTCTTTTCCGGCTCGGCGAAACTGAACAGCACGTCGATGGTCGGATCGGTCTTGTCCTTGTATTCGACTTCCGCTTCGGCGAGTGCCGAGCCGCAGTCGAAGCACCAGTTCACCGGCTTCAGGCCGCGGAACACGTAGCCTTTTTCCATGATCTTGGCGAGCGCGCGGATTTCGCCGGCTTCGTTCGTGAAGTTCATGGTCTTGTACGGATTGTCCCAGTCGCCGAGCACGCCCAGACGGCGGAAGCCGACTTTCTGCTTCTCGATCTGCTCGGTCGCGTAGGCGCGCGCCTTCTGCATGACTTCAGCGGCCGGCAGCGATTTGCCGAACTGCTTTTCGATCTGGATTTCGATCGGCATGCCGTGGCAATCCCAGCCGGGCACGTAGACCGCGTCGAAGCCGGCGAGATTGCGCGCCTTGACGATCATGTCCTTCAGGATCTTGTTCACCGCGTGGCCGAGGTGGATGTCGCCGTTCGCATACGGCGGGCCGTCGTGCAGGATGAACTTCTTGCGGCCCTTGGAGGCAGCGCGGATCGTCTCGTAGATCTTGCGTTCCTGCCATTCCTTGACCCATTGCGGCTCGCGCTTGGGCAGGTCGCCGCGCATCGGGAACGGCGTGTCGAGCAGGTTGACCGGGTAGCGTGACGGCGGTTTCGAATCGGCTTTCTTATTGCTCATGATGAGGTCGCGGTGAATTCTTTCTATGCGCGGTAGCGCGCGGAATGCGCACGATGCGCGAGGGCGTTGGGCGCGCCCGGCAGGCATGTCGCGTGATCCACGAACGCCCTTCGATGCGCGCGGCGAGGGTCCACACATGCGGCGCTCAGCACGCTTGCATGGACCACGGCGGCTATCTAATTCGATCAGTGGCCGAGGTGGCGAAGCCGGTGGAACGGCTGCCCGGCGTGCCGGCGCCGACGGCCGCGAACCATGCGCGCGCGTTGGCGACGTCGCGCGCAATGGCGGCGGTCAGCGTTTCGAGGTCGATGTACTTTTCCTCGTCGCGCAGCTTCTTCAGGAATTCGACGCGCACGAGTTTGCCATACGCGTCGCCGTGCCAGTCGAGCAAGTGGACTTCGAGCAGCACGCGGCCGGAATCGTCAACCGTGGGACGCAGGCCGAGGCTCGCGACGCCCGGCAGCGGTTCGTCCGCCACGCCGTGCACGCGCACCACGAAAATGCCCGCGAGCGCCGGACGCTTGTGGGCGATCGGCAGGTTGAGCGTGGGAAAGCCGAGATCGCGGCCGAGCTTCATGCCGTGCACGACGTGACCGCTGATCAGATAATCGCGGCCCAGCGCGGCGCGCGCCGAGTCGAGGTCGCCCGCCACCAGCGCGGCGCGCACGCCCGAACTGGAAATGCGCGCGCCCGACGGATCGGCCACCGTGGCCATCTGCTCGACTTCGAAACCATATTGCTGGCCCGCCGCCTTGAGCGACGCGAAGTCGCCCGCGCGCTTCGCGCCGTAGCGGAAGTCGTCGCCGATCATCACCCAGCGCGCGTGCAGTCCGTTGACGATGATCCGTTCGACGAACGTGTCCGGCGACTGGCTCGCGAACGTGTGGTTGAAGTGTTCGACGACCACCCGATCGACGCCGTTAGTACGCAGCGCCTCCAGCTTGTCGCGCAACATGGCGATGCGGGGCGGCGCGCCCGCGGGGTTGAAGAACTCGCGCGGGTGCGGCTCGAAGGTCATCACACAGACGGGCAGGCCGCGGGCATCGGCAGCCGCGCGCACGTGGGCGAGCAAAGCCTGATGGCCGCGGTGGACACCGTCGAAGTTGCCGATGGTCAGTGCGCAGGGCGCACGGCTTTCAGCATTGGGAAGACCGCGGAAGACTCTCACGATAGCGGGTTTGAGATGGAGCGGGCGGGGTGCCGCAAAACAAACGATTATAAACGTTCAGCGCAGTGGACGGCGGCGCGTCGCGGTTTCGGTGTCCCCGAATGATAAAATCCGCGGATGAAAAAACTCGTCATCCTGATTTCCGGACGGGGAAGCAACATGGAAGCCATCGTTCGAGCGTGCTCGAACGAGGCCTGGCCGGCGCAAGTCGCCGCCGTGATTGCCAACCGTCCTGATGCCGCGGGCCTTGCGTTCGCGGCGTCGCACGGCATTGCCACGGCGGTGATCGACCACCGCCAGTTTCCCGATCGCGACAGCTTCGACGCCGCGCTCGCCAAAGAAATCGATAGTTTTGCGCCCGACCTGGTGGTGCTCGCTGGATTCATGCGGGTGCTGACAGCCGGTTTCGTCGATCATTACGCCGGGCGCATGCTGAACGTGCATCCGTCGCTGCTGCCGAGCTTTCCGGGCCTGAAAACCCATCAGCAGGCGCTCGACGCGGGCGTGCGGCTGCACGGCGCGTCCGTGCATTTTGTCACGTCGCAACTGGATCACGGGCCGATCGTCGCTCAGTCGGCGGTTCCCGTCGAAACAGGCGATACCCCCGCCATGCTCGCCGAACGCGTGCTGGCAACCGAACACATCATTTATCCACGCGCGGTGCGCTGGTTCGTCGAAGGGCGTCTTGCCCTGGATGGCCTGCGTGTCACGCTTACGCCGCCGGAGCCGCAATGGCTCTTTGCCGGTCACACCGCCGGAGAGGGCGCATGAGATTGCATGGTTTTTTGATTGGACAAACTGAGACTTTGCTGGCTGAAGTCCTGAAACTCACCGGCCCGGCCGATGCCACCACGAGCCGTTTCTTCCGCGCGCATCCGAAGCTCGGGCACGGCGAGCGCGGCGTGATCGCCGAGGCCGTTTTCGCGGTGCTGCGTCGCCGGATGGAGTTCGCCCATCTGGCCGAAAGCGGCGCTGGGAGCCCGGCGCGCCGCATGGCGTTGCTCGGCTTGATGCAGACGGCGGGGCGTAACGCGCTCAAGCCATTCGTGTCGGAAACGGAGTTGAGCTGGCTCGAACACGTGTCGAAGATCGACCCGGAAAGCCTGCCGCTGCGGATTCGCCTGAATCTGCCTGACTGGATTTATCAGGCGCTGTCCAAGCGTTTCGAACCCGCTGAGCTGGCGCAACTGGCTGCGGCGCTGAACTACCCGGCGCCGCTGGATCTGCGCACGAACCCGATCAAGGCGAGCCGCGACGACGTGCTGGATGCGCTCTCGAAGGCCGGCATCGAGGGCGGCGCGACGCCGTTCGCGCCGTTCGGCGTGCGCGTGGTCGGCAAGCCGCCGCTCACCAAGCTCGACGCGTTCCAGCACGGCTGGGTCGAAGTGCAGGACGAAGGCAGCCAGTTGCTGTGCTCGCTGGTCGCGCCCAAGCGCGGCGAGATGATCGTCGACTTCTGCGCGGGCGCGGGCGGCAAGACGCTGGCGCTGGGCGCGGCAATGCGCTCCACCGGCCGGCTCTATGCGTTCGACATCTCCGAACGCCGTCTCGCCAAGCTGAAGCCGCGGCTTGCGCGCAGCGGTTTGTCGAACGTGAATCCGGTGCTGATCGATAGTGAACACGACGCCAAGATCAAGCGGCTCGCCGGCAAGATCGACCGCGTGCTGGTCGACGCGCCGTGCAGCGGCTTGGGCACGTTGCGCCGTAACCCGGATCTGAAGTGGCGGCAGTCGCCGGAATCGGTGGCCGAACTGGCGCCGAAGCAGGCGTCGATTCTGGCCAGCGCGTCGCGTCTGGTGAAGAAGGGCGGCCGGCTCGTCTATGCGACCTGCTCGATTCTGGAGGCGGAAAACGAAGCGGTCGTGCAGCAATTCCTCGCCGACCATCCGGATTTCGCTCTGGTGCCCGCGCGCGACGTGCTGGCCGAGCAGCGCATCGATCTGGAAATGGGCGATTACCTTTCGCTGTGGCCGCATCGCCACGCAACCGACGGCTTCTTCGCCGCCGTGCTGGAACGCCAGAGCTAAGCGCAACAGGCTTTTGCCGGCGCGCGCGGGTTTGACTCATAAACCTGTCCGTGCGCCGGCGATTTCGGCGACATCATGCAAAACCGTCTCTCCCCCCATATGTTCAGCGACCTCGCGCGCGACTTCGGCCAGCCCGTGATGCTGTGGCAGGTCGGCGTGCTGGTCGCGACGCTCGCGATCGCGTGGCTGCTCGCGCGCGTGTTGCGCCGCGCGCTGGATCTGCGCCGCCAGACGCGTTATCAGACGCTGCGCTTCGGCGCGGAAAGCCTGAACCGCGCGTTCTTTCCGCTGATCGGCGCGGTCCTCCTGTGGCTTGCGCGGTCAATCACCGGCCAGTTCATGCACACCGCGCTGCTCGATCTGGCTTTGGTGCCGCTCTTTGGCATCGGCTTGATTTACATCGTGTTTTTCTTCGCGCGACGGGTTTTCAGCCACGACGGCGAGACTCATCCGCTGCTTTTCCTCGTCGAGAAGATCGTCTCGCTGGTGGTCTGGGTCGGCATGGTGCTCACGGTGATGGGCATTCAGGGCGACGTGATCGCGTGGATGGCCGACGTGCATTTCAGCGTCGCCAACGCGCATCTGACGCTGCTTTCGCTTATCTCGGGCCTGCTGTGGGTGGGCGTGACGATGATCGTCGCGATGTGGCTCGGCTCCGCCTTCGAAGACCGCCTGATGCGCTCGAAGACGCTCGACGCCAACCTGAAGGTCGTGGTGGTGCGGGTTGGCCGGGCGGCGTTCGTGCTAGCGGCGGTGCTGATCAGCCTGTCGCTGGTCGGCATCGATATCACCGTGCTGGGCGTGTTCGGCGGCGCGCTGGGTGTCGGGCTCGGCTTCGGCCTGCAGAAGATCGCGAGCAACTATGTGTCGGGCTTCATCATCCTGATCGACCGCTCGCTGCGTATCGGTGACACCATCAACGTGAGCGGGCTGCAGGGCATGGTCACGCAGATCCGCACGCGCTACACGGTGGTGCGCGGGCTGGACGGCATCGAAACGCTGATTCCGAACGAAAAACTGATCACGGACGTGGTGCAGAATCAATCGTCTTACCTGACGCGCGGCCACGCGAAGGCCGCCGTGCAGGTCGCCTACACGTCCGACGTCGAGCAGGCCATGACGTTGCTTGCCCAAGCCGCACAGGCCGTGCCGCGGGTGCTGCAGGAGCCGGCGCCGACTGCTTATCTGGCGAGTTTCGGCTCGGACGGTATCAACCTCGAACTGGGTTTCTGGATCGAGGACGCAGCCACCGGAACCTCTGGCGTGCGCTCGGCCGTCAATCTCAATATCTGGCGTCTGTTCTCCGAGCACGACATCTCGATTCCGCTCGCGCAACGTGAAGTGCGAATCGTCGGCAACATCAGCGACGTCATGCCGCAGCCGGTAACAATGACCGCTCCCGCAGTCAATCCGTCCGACAGCGCCCGCTGACGGGCACTTTGAGCGCGCCAACGAGTCTCACAGAGACCTTCGTCGCGTTCCTTTTGTTGATGCCGCACAAAAAATCCCTATTTGTTACAAACACTTGGAACGCTTCAAGTAGAATATCGTCCAATCCCGCTGTATGCTTTCACTTTCTTGACACGCGCATTTTGCGTGTGTCTCGTGTCTCTCGTTCCACAGGTAAATTGCCTTGTTGAATTCTTTGCTCGACTTCCTTGCCCACGGTCTGTTGCACTTCTCGTGGTGGCAACTTGTGCTGTACACGGCGATCGCGACGCACATCACGATCATCGGCGTGACGGTCTATCTGCATCGCTGCCAGGCGCACCGCGCGCTGGAGTTGCATCCGGTCGTCAGTCATTTTTTCCGCTTCTGGCTGTGGATGACGACGGGCATGTTGACCGGTCAGTGGGCCGCGATTCACCGTAAGCACCACGCCAAGTGCGAGACCGAAGAAGATCCGCACAGCCCGCAAACGCGCGGCATCTGGAAGGTGCTGCTCCAAGGCGCGGAGCTGTATCGCACTGAAGCGAAAAATGAGGAAACGATGCGCAAGTTCAGTCACGGCACGCCGAACGACTGGATGGAACGCAACGTCTACACGAAATACCCGATCCTCGGCGTGAGCCTGATGATGGTGCTGAACGTCGCGCTGTTCGGCGTCGTCGGTCTGACCATCTGGGCCGTGCAAATGGTGTGGATCCCGTTCTGGGCTGCCGGCGTGGTCAACGGCCTGGCGCACTTCTGGGGCTACCGCAACTTCAACTCGTCGGATGCGAGCACCAACATCTTCCCGTGGGGCATCATCATCGGCGGTGAAGAGTTGCATAACAATCACCACACGTATGCGACGTCGGCCAAGCTGTCGAACAAGTGGTACGAGTTCGATATCGGCTGGATGTACATCCGCATTATGTCGGCGTTCCGTCTGGCCAAGGTGAAGAAGGTGGCGCCCACGCCGCGTCTGACCACTGGCAAGCTGGTGCTCGATCAGGACACGCTGCAAGCCGTGCTGGCCAACCGCTATGAAGTGATGGCGCGTTACGGCAAAGCGCTCAAGCGGGCCTATCGCCAGGAACTGGCGCATTTGAAGGAAGTCGGCGCGCGCGAGAAGTATCAGGTGATGCGCGGCGCGCGTAGCTGGTTCCACAAGGAAGAAGCAGGCCTTGACGAGCCGCAGAAACGCCAGCTGCCGCAAATCTTCGCGAACAGCCAGAAACTCAAGACCTACATCGACATGCGCAATGAGCTTGCCGCCATGTGGGAGCGCTCGAATGCATCGCGCGATCAGTTGCTGATCCAGTTGCAGGACTGGTGTCATCGCGCTGAGCAGAGTGGTATTAAAGCGCTGCAAGAGTTTGCGATGCGACTGCGCCGTTATGCCTGATAGCGAAATCCATTAAAATCTCTGTACGTCACAAAACCCCGCGTTGGCGGGGTTTTGCTTTTTGGGCCGCGGAAACTGCAACGACACGCGATTGACAGTCCCCGGCGGCAGAGCGAAGGCAGAGGAGATCATGGATCAGCAGGCGATCAGGACCGTCGAATACGACCGGCCGCAGGCGCAGGGCACAACCTGCGGAATCGGGCAGGCGTGGGCGAAGGTGCCCGACATGCCGTCGGCGGAAGAGAAGGTGGCGTTGAAGGCACGTATCCGCGCATTGCTCGAGCGCGAGAAAGCGGTGCTTGTCGCGCACTATTATGTCGATGCGGAATTGCAGGAGCTGGCCGACGAGACCGGCGGCTGTGTGGCCGACTCGCTGGAGATGGCGCGCTTCGGGCGCGATCACGCGGCGCAGACGTTGGTCGTCGCGGGCGTGCGCTTCATGGGCGAGACGGCAAAAATCCTCAGTCCGGACAAGCGCATTCTGATGCCGGATCTCGACGCGACCTGTTCGCTCGATCTCGGCTGCCCGGTCGATGAATTCTCGGCTTTCTGCGACGCGCACCCGGACCGCACGGTGGTCGTGTACGCGAACACGAGCGCGGCGGTGAAGGCGCGCGCGGACTGGATGGTGACGTCGTCGATCGGCCTGGAGATCGTTGCCGATCTGCACGCGCGCGGCGAAAAGATCATCTGGGCGCCGGACCGGCACCTCGGCAGCTATATCCAGAACAAGACCGGCGCGGACATGCTGCTGTGGCAAGGTTCGTGTCTGGTGCACGACGAGTTCAAAGGTATCGAACTCGATCTGCTGCGCGCCGAATACCCTGGCGCGAAAGTGTTGGTGCATCCGGAGTCGCCGGCTAATGTGGTCGCGCAAGCGGACGTGGTGGGGTCGACCACGCAGTTGATCGATGCCGCGCAAAAACTCGACGCGACGCATTTCATCGTGGCGACCGATCTCGGCATTCTGCACAAGATGCAACTCGCCGCGCCCGGCAAAACCTTGATTGCCGCGCCGACGGCCGGCAACAGCGCGACCTGCAAGAGCTGCGCGCATTGCCCGTGGATGGCGATGAACGGCCTCGCGAATCTGGCCGATGTGCTCGAGCGCGGCCACAATGAAATTTTCGTCGATCGTGCGATCGGCGAGCGCGCGCGTCTGCCGATCGACCGGATGCTGGACTTCGCGGCGCGCCACAAGAAGCGCGTGCAGGCAAGCGGCGATCTCGCGCGCGACACGCAACTGTATTCGAACGTGGGGGCGGCTTAATGGGCGCGGTAGAAGGCAACAAGCTCGAAGCGGTGTCGCCGCTGTTCGCTGAAATTCACGCGCAATACGGCGCGGCATTCGACGCCGCGCTGGCGCGCAACGTGACCGATGCACTGGCCGAAGATGTCGGCGCAGGCGACCAGACAGGCCGCCTCGTTCCCGCGGACGACGTGCGCGACGCACGCATCATCGTGCGCGAAGATGCGGTGCTGTGCGGCGTGCCGTGGTTTGAAGCGGTGATGCGCCAGGTCGATCCGCGTATCGAAGTCCGCTGGCGTTATTGCGAAGGCGAGCGGATGACGGCCGACACAACGGTTTGCGAAATGCGCGGCCCCGTTCGCGCGTTGTTGACCGCGGAACGCAACGCGCTGAACTTTCTGCAATTGCTGTCGGGCGTGGCGAGCGGGACGCGCCGTTATGTCGATGCCGTCGCGCATACGCGAACGCGCATTCTCGACACGCGCAAGACCTTGCCGGGCTTGCGGCTCGCGCAGAAGTACGCGGTGCGCGTGGGTGGTGGGACGAATCAACGGCTCGCGCTGTACGACGGCATTCTCATCAAGGAAAACCACATCGCTGCGGCCGGCGGTGTGGGCGCGGCCATGGACGCGGCGCTGGCGCTGAACGCGGGCGTGTCGATCCAGATCGAAGTCGAAACGCTCGAGCAGTTGGAAACGGCGCTGGCTCATCGCGCGCAATCCATTCTGCTGGACAATTTTTCGTTCGATGCCATGCGCGAAGCGGTGCGCATCACAGCGGGACGAGCGGTGCTGGAGGTGTCGGGCGGCGTGAACTTCGACACGGTGCGCACGATTGCGGAAACCGGCGTCGATCGCGTGTCGATCGGTGCGCTGACCAAAGACTTGCGCGCAACGGATTACTCGATGCGGATCGTCTGACGCTCAAGCTCGCAATCAGTCACGTCCAATCGGACAATAGGCCATCGCCAGATCATTTCGGCGATGGCCTTTTCCGTTTCAGCTTGTCTCGATCACACGTTGCGGTTGCGCACATACTCCGGCGAAAGCACGGTCGGCAGCGCCTTGGGCAAGGTCGCCGGCCAGTCGCGGCTAAAGTGCAGGCCGCGGCTTTCACGCCGCGAACGCGCGCCTTCGACGATCAACGACGCCACGTCGACCAGATTGCGCAATTCGAGCAGGTCGCGGCTCACCTTGAAGTTCGCGTAGTACTCGTGGATCTCGTCGCGCAGCAGGGCGAGCCGGTGCTTGGCTCGCGCGAGCCGTTTGTCGGTCCGCACGATACCGACGTAATTCCACATCAGCCGGCGCAGCTCGTCCCAGTTGTGCGCGACCACGACTTCTTCGTCCGGATCGGACACGCGGCTTTCGTCCCAGTCCGGCAGCGGTGCGTGGACGGCGGCGCTAAACCCTTCTTCTTCGATAGCCTGCGCTGCGGAGCGTCCGATCACGAGGCACTCGAGCAACGAATTACTGGCCAGCCGGTTCGCACCATGCAAGCCCGTGCATGACGTCTCGCCGACCGCATAGAGGCCCGCGAGATCCGTGCGGCCCGCCAGATCGGTTACGACGCCACCACACGTGTAGTGCGCGGCCGGCACGACCGGAATCCCCTCTTTGGTGATGTCGATGCCGAATTCCTGGCAGCGCGCCAGAATCGTCGGGAAGTGTTCGCGCAGGAATTCAGGCGGCTGATGGCTGATGTCGAGATACACGCAATCGATGCCGCGCTTCTTGATTTCGAAGTCGATCGCTCGCGCGACGATGTCGCGCGGCGCGAGTTCGGCGCGTTCGTCGTGATTCGGCATGAAGCGCGTGCCGTCCGGCAGTTTGAGAATGCCGCCTTCGCCGCGCACTGCTTCCGAAATCAGAAATGACTTCGCATACGGATGGAACAGGCAGGTGGGATGGAACTGGATGAACTCCATATTCGACACGCGGCAACCAGCCCGCCACGCCATCGCGATGCCGTCGCCCGTCGCGGTGTCCGGATTCGTGGTGTAGAGATAGACCTTGCCCGCGCCGCCGGTGGCGAGCACGGTATGCGGCGCTTCGATCGTGACCGTGCGCCCGCTTTGCAGATCGAGCGCGTACAGGCCGTGACAACGTCGACCCGGCAAGCCGAGGCGGTCGGACGTGATCAGGTCGATGGCGTAGTGATCTTCGAGCAGCGTGATGTTCGGGTGACGGCGCACGCGCTCGCTGAGCGTGGCCACCACGGCATGGCCCGTTGCATCTGCCGCATGAATGATCCGGCGGTGACTATGGCCGCCTTCGCGCGTGAGGTGGAAACCGAGTTCGGCGGCGTCATCTTTGGTGAACGGCACGCCTTGCGCGATCAACCATTCGATCGCCGCACGCCCATGTTCGACGATGAAACGCGTGGCTGCTTCGTCGCATAGACCGCCGCCGGCGATCAGCGTATCGCGCACGTGATTTTCGATGCTGTCTGCCGAATCCAGAACTGCGGCGATGCCGCCTTGCGCCCAGTCGCTCGCGCCTTCGGTCATGGATCGCTTGGCGACCACTGCCACACGCCGGGTCTCCGCCAAATTGAGCGCGACGCTCAAACCAGCCAGACCGCTACCGACAATCGCCACATCGAATTCCATTGCCTACATCTCCGTCTTTTCGTTTTGCGGTGACGGCGTGCCATTCGCTCGCCGCTAAAACGAGAAAGGATACGCGCCGCGACGGATGAGGGAAAGCTGGCCGAACGACATAAGACTGTTCGCGTTGGCGAATAGGTAGAAACAGAAACCCTAGTGCAAAAACAAACGCGCGCTGAAAACAAAAAAGCCTCGCACGAATGCGAGGCTTTTTTGCATGTCTTTGCCTTCGTCAGGCAGGAGCCAAGATTTATTTAATCTTGGTTTCCTTGTACTCAACGTGCTTACGGACGACCGGATCAAACTTCTTGATCAGCATCTTTTCCGGCATGTTGCGTTTGTTCTTCGTCGTCGTGTAGAAGTGACCCGTGCCTGCGGTCGATTCCAGCTTGATCTTGTCGCGTGCGCCTTTCGCCATGATTTACTCCTTAGGCTTCACCGCGTGCGCGCAGATCTGCGAGCACAGCGTCGATACCGTTCTTGTCGATCAGGCGCAGGCCGGCGTTCGAAACGCGCAGACGCACCCAACGGTTTTCGCTTTCCACCCAAATGCGGCGGTTTTGCAGGTTCGGCAGGAACCGGCGCTTGGTTTTGTTGTTCGCGTGGGAAACGTTGTTGCCGCTCATCGGCGCTTTCCCAGTTACTTGGCATACGCGTGCCATGAGAGCACTCCTAATACGCTAATTCTGAGTTCGAACGCCGTGAAAGTTTCCCGAAAAGAGCCGCGCTGAAATTCAGGCACGTTTCCTTTCCGGAACGCCTTGGTGGCTTCGGAACAGGGGGTTGGAAATAGGCAAACCGGAATTATAGCGGAAAAAAAGCCGCAAAATCAAACCTTATTTGCGATGCCGGACCCGGCACAACGTCTGCACGACCCCGGTTCGTGCCGTCTCACGGCCAGCCGGCGCGGGCGAAGGAGTAAACGCTGTCGACGCCGATCACCAGATGATCGACCAGTTGCACGTCGATCAGCGTGAGGGCGTCGCGCAGCGTGTGCGTCAGACGGCAGTCGCTTGCGCTTGGCTGGACGGCGCCGGAGGGGTGATTATGCGCGACGATCAGGCTGGCCGCATTCAGGCTCAGTGCGCGCCGCACGATTTCTCGCGGATACACGGCCATGCGCGTGAGCGTGCCCTGCGCGCTTTCTTCGCAGTGTATCAGTCGATGCCGCGCGTCAAGGAAGAGCGATACGAAAACCTCCAGTGGACGCCCGCCGATCCGCAAACGCAGGTAATTTTCCACGGCTTCGGGCGAATTCAACAGCGAGCGCGAACGCAGCTTGTCGACCAGCGAACGTCGCGCCATTTCCATGATGGCGAGCAGTTGCGCTTTTTTCGCAGGGCCGATGCCGCGCAGGCCGTCGAAATCCGTGTAGGTCGCGTCGAGCATGGCACGCAGCGAGCCGAAACGGTCGAGCAACTCGCGCGCGACGCTGAAGACGTCGTGACCGGGCAGGCCGGACCCAAGTATCAGCACGATCATCTCGGTATCTGACAGCGCGCCGGGCCCTTGCTTCAGCAACCGCTCGCGCGGCATATCGTCTTTAAGCCACTTGCCACGCAGGAGTGGCGAGGGCGCAGGTGCGCTGCAAGCCGTCGCATCAGGCGGCTGCGCCTCGGTGGTGGCCGCCTCGAGGGCTGCCTCGTCAAACAGGGTGGCGTCATCTGCCATATATAGAGTCTCCTCCGCTTCGGGTTTGGGGCGCCACGGACGCAAGCCGTCGTTCGCCATGTGGCTTACAATAGACGCTTTGCGCACGGCACCCCGACGGTTTGCCACACGCGTCGACTGCGCCAGCGGCGCACGCGTGCAGCGCGCTTCGACTGAGCGAGCATTGCATGAGCATCATCGACATTTCCGAAGTGAAACCCGGTTCACATGTGACGCTTCACTACCGGCTTTCCCTTGCCGATGGCGCCGAAGTCATCAATACGTTTAACGACAAGCCGGCCACGCTGCTGCTCGGCGCCGGCCAATTGGCGCCGCCGCTGGAAGATATTCTGCTAGGTTTGAAGGTGGGCCACCATTCGACCTTTCAGCTAGCGCCGGGGCAGGCGTTCGGTCCCCGCAATCCGGAGTTGATCCAGCGCGTGTCGCTGGCCACGCTGCGGGAAAACAGCATGATCGGCGAGGATTTTTCGCCGGGCGACCTGGTCGAATTCAACGCGCCAGGTGGCGGCCGTTACGCCGGCGTCCTGAAAGAAGTCGGCGAAACGTCGGCCCTGTTCGATTTCAACCACCCGCTTGCCGGCCAGGCGCTGGCGTTTGAAGTGAAAATCATCGGGATTCTGTAAACATGAGCACCACGGATACGACTCTTGCTGAAACCGAGATCCTGCTGGCGCAGCCGCGCGGGTTCTGCGCCGGCGTCGACCGGGCGATCGAGATCGTCGAGCGGGCTATCAAGCTGCACGGCTCGCCGATCTACGTGCGCCACGAGATTGTCCATAACGCATACGTTGTCGAGGATCTGCGCAAGAAGGGCGCGATCTTCATCGAGCGGCTGGAAGAAGTGCCGCCCGGCAATACCGTCATTTTCAGCGCGCACGGTGTGTCGAAGGCCGTGCGCTCGGAAGCCGAGTCGCGCGGGCTGCGCGTGTACGACGCTACGTGTCCGCTCGTGACCAAGGTACATATCGAAGTCGCGAAGATGCGCCAGGATGGTTTCGACATCGTGATGATCGGCCACAAAGGCCATCCTGAAGTCGAAGGCACGATGGGGCAGGCGGGCGAGGGCATGCATCTGGTGGAAGACATCGAAGACGTGCAGGCCTTGCAACTGGCCGATCCCGAGCGGATCGCCTTCGTCACGCAAACCACGCTTTCGGTCGACGACGCCGCCGAGATCATCGGCGCGTTGAAGGCCAAATACCCGTCCATCCGCGAACCGAAGAAGCAGGACATCTGTTACGCCACGCAAAACCGCCAGGACGCCGTGAAGTTCATGGCGCCCCAGTGCGATGTCGTGATCGTAGTCGGCAGCCCGAATAGTTCGAACTCCAACCGGCTGCGCGAGCTGGCCGAAAAGCTCGGCGTGCCTGCCTATATGGTGGACTCGCCCGATCAGATCGATCCGGTCTGGGTCGAAGGCAAACGCCGCATCGGCGTGACGGCGGGTGCCTCGGCGCCGGAGGTGTTGGCGCAGGCGGTGATCGCCCGGTTGCGTGAGCTCGGCGTGCGAAACGTGCGAGCGCTGGACGGCATCGAGGAAAACATCGCGTTTCCGCTGCCGCGCGGGCTAGGTCTGCCGGCCTGACAATCCGCCGACTGCTGAAAGAAAAGCGCGCCCGAGGGTGCGCTTTTTTTATCTCCAGACTTCAGCAAGCTCACCGAAAATAAAGTGCCAGATCATAAGAAAGTGCCGGGTTTGGTGTCCTCTCGCACAAATTTCTTTGAAATGTGATCCGGTTTTTTATAGATTTATAAGTGATACGTCCCCGTTTTATATGACCTAAAGCGGCTGCGTAGATTTTTGACGCACTAAGATAGTGCGCGCGTCTCCATATTGATGGAAACGTAATACCTAAGGCGAAGCACGGTGTAATCGGGTGTCGAGGGAATTCGCTACAACACTTGATGCCATTGGGTGCAACGCTGGTGCAACTGATGCACGGAAAACAATCGCAACCGGGTTGCGCCTTTTGGGAGATTTCGCTCTCAAAATAAGGTTGCAATGCAGGAAAACCCTGCCGGTTCAACAATATTGCCCGTCGCAAAATTGGAGTTACAATGCGCGCGTTCTCAAGGCCTTAGGGCCCCGAACAATAGTTTTTGGAAGGCGCAGGAGACCTACTTAATGCGAGTCAAATTTGCTTACGCCGTGTCCATCGCGGCCGCGGTTGCGATGTTGACCGCGTGCGGCAAGAAACAGGATGGCGAGGCGGGAGCGGGTGCGTCGGCGGCTACGGTTGCGGCGGCACCGGCGAGCGAAGCGACTATTGTGAAGATCGGTCATGCGGCCCCATTGACCGGGCCTATTGCTCATCTCGGTAAAGACAATGAAAACGGCGCGCGTTTGGCGGTTGATGAAATCAACACCCAGGGTTTGACTATCGACGGCCACAAGATCCAATTGGAGCTCGACGCACAAGACGACGCCGCGGACCCGAAAACGGGCACGGCAGTCGCTGAAAAATTCGTCGACGATCATGTCGTCGCCGTGGTCGGTCACTTGAATTCGGGCGTCTCGATTCCGGCGTCCAAGATATATAGCGATGCCGGGATCGTGCAAATCTCCCCGTCGTCGACGAACCCGGGGTATACGCAGCAAGGTTTCAAGACGACTTATCGCGTGGTCGCGACCGATGCCCAGCAAGGGCCGGCGCTTGCCAACTACGCAACGAAAGTGCTTAACGCGAAACGCATCGCGATCGTTGATGACTCGAGCGTCTACGGCAAGGGATTGGCGGACGAGTTTGCGAAGGCAGTACAGGCGAGCGGGGCAAAGATCGTCGCGCGCGAAACCACGAATGACAGGGCTACGGAGTTTCAGGCCGTCCTTAGAAAGATCAAGAGTGTTCAGCCGGACGTGATCATGTTCGGCGGCATGGACGCGACGGGCGGGCCGTTCACCAAACAGGCGGCGGCGCTCGGTATCAGGGCAAAAATCCTTGGCGGCGACGGTGTGTGTACCGACAAGGTGGGTGAGCTGGCGGGAACCGCCGTGCAAAACCTGGTCTGTTCGGAGGCAGGACTTGCGCTTTCGAAAATGGACAAGGGAGCGGACTTCGAAAAGAAGTACGTGGACCGCTTCCACACACCGGTGCAGATTTACGCGCCGTTCACGTATGACGCTGTGTACGTGATTGTCGATGCAATGAAGCGCGCTAATTCGATCGAGGCGCCCAAGGTGCTGGCTGCGATGCCGTCGACCGATTACAACGGGGTAATCGGTCACATCGCGTTCGACGACAAGGGTGATTTGAAAGAGGGCGCCATTACGCTTTACGACTTCAAGGACGGCAAAAAAGCAGTTCTCGACGTCGTGAAGATGTGATGACGGGACGTTCAGCCTGACGGCACCGAAACCACCCAACGGTGCCGTTTTTGCATCCGCCCAAGGCGAGTCCGCGACTGTTATCCAGTCGTCAAGACGAACCGGCAGCGGATAACCCTTACCGGTCTTTTACATCAGTACCCGCAGTGCCGTTGAGATTGGCGTACCGCATCACCGCCCACCGGCTGATGAAGAACGCGAATCCAGTCGCACGGGCTAAGGAGCATTAAATGGATATTTTCATCCAGCAGGTCCTCAACGGGCTGGTGCTTGGCAGCGTTTACGCCATCATCGCACTGGGCTATACGATGGTTTACGGCATCTTGGGCATCATCAACTTCGCTCACGGCGATGTGTTGATGGTGGGCGCGATGGTTGCGCTCTCAGCCATAGGCGTGCTTCAGAACCACTTCCCCGGCCTCGGCAATGTGCCGACGCTCATCATCGCGCTGATCATTGCGGCCATTGTGTGCGCAGCCGTCGGCTACACGATCGAGCGCGTGGCCTACCGGCCGTTGCGCAAAGCGCCGCGTCTCGCGCCGCTGATCACCGCGATCGGCGTGTCGATCCTGCTGCAGACGCTGGCCATGATGATCTGGTCGCGCAACCCGCTGCCGTTCCCGCAGCTGTTGCCCACCGACCCGCTCAACGTGATCAAGGCCACCGACACGACGCCTGGCGCCGTGATCTCGATGACTGAAATCGTGATCATCGTGGTGGCGTTCCTCGTGATGGGTGGTCTGCTGCTGCTCGTGCACAAGACCAAGCTCGGTCGCGCGATGCGGGCGATTGCGGAAAACCCGGGCAATGCCTCGCTGATGGGCGTGAACCCGAACTTCGTGATCTCGGCCACCTTCATGATCGGCTCGGCGCTCGCCGCTCTGGCCGGCGTGATGATCGCGTCGGAATACGGCAACGCGCACTTCTATATGGGCTTCATCCCCGGCTTGAAAGCCTTTACCGCGGCGGTGCTGGGCGGGATCGGCAATCTCGGCGGCGCGATGGTGGGCGGCGTGATTCTTGGCCTGATCGAACAGTTGGGCGCCGGCTATATCGGCAACCTCACTGGCGGTGTGTTCGGCAGTAACTATCAGGACGTGTTCGCTTTCATCGTGCTGATCATCGTGCTGGTGTTCCGTCCGTCGGGCCTGCTTGGCGAACGTGTTGCGGATCGCGCCTGATCCCGGGAGAAAACAGACATGACCTCAATTCAACCGATCGAGCCGTCCACGACGCTCATCCCTGAAAAGAACCTGACGAAGACGCTGACCGTCGGCATCATCACCGCGATCTTCGTGATCGCGGCGCCGATGATCATCGGCACGGCCGGCGGCAACTACTGGGTCCGCGTGCTCGACTTCGCGATGCTGTACGTGATGCTCGCGCTCGGCCTCAACGTGGTGGTTGGCTTTGCCGGCCTGCTGGATTTGGGCTACATCGCGTTCTACGCGGTCGGCGCCTACACGGCCGCGTTGCTCAGTTCGCCGCACTTGGCGTCGCAGTTCGAGTGGATCGCGCATCTCGCGCCGAATGGCCTGCACGTGCCGTTCCTGATCATCGTGCCGTGCGCGATGGGCGTCGCCGCGTTCTTCGGCGTGATTCTCGGTGCACCGACGCTGCGTCTGCGGGGCGACTACCTCGCCATCGTGACGTTGGGCTTCGGGGAAATCGTGCGGATCTTCCTGAACAACCTCGACCGTCCGGTGAACATCACCAACGGGCCGAAGGGGATCACGGGGATCGACCCGGTGCATGTCGGCGATTTCAGCCTCGCGCAAACGCACTCGCTGTTCGGCTTCCAGTTCCCGTCGGTGTACTCGTACTACTACCTGTTCGTGCTGGCCGCTCTGATGGTGATCTGGATATGTACGCGTTTGCAGCACTCGCGTATTGGCCGCGCATGGGCCGCGATCCGCGAAGACGAAATCGCCGCCAAAGCGATGGGTATCAACACCCGTAACGTGAAGCTGCTGGCGTTCGCGATGGGCGCGTCGTTCGGCGGCCTGTCGGGCGCGATGTTCAGCTCGTTCCAGGGCTTCGTGTCGCCGGAATCGTTCACGCTGCCGGAGTCGATCGTGGTGCTGGCGTGCGTGGTGCTGGGCGGCATGGGCCACATTCCGGGCGTGATTCTCGGCGCGGTGCTGCTCGCGGTGCTGCCGGAATTCCTGCGCTCGACGATGGGTCCGCTGCAGAACATGCTCTTCGGCCATGAAATCGTCGATACGGAAGTGATCCGTCAGCTGGTCTACGCACTCGCGATGGTGCTGATCATGCTGTACCGCTCGGAAGGCTTGTGGCCGTCGCCCAAGCACGAAGACAGGATCGCGAAACTGTCGAAGCGTAGCGGCAAGAAGCCGGTACGGGCCTAACGGACGATGAAGGACGAGGTGAATAACTATGAGCGATAACATTCGACTGTCCGTGAAGGGCGTGAACAAACGCTTCGGCGGTTTGCAGGCACTGTCCGACGTCGGGCTCGAGATCAAGGAAGGCACGATCTACGGTCTGATCGGCCCGAACGGCGCTGGCAAGACGACCTTCTTCAACGTGATCACGGGCCTGTACACGCCGGATTCGGGCGAGTTCAAACTCGACGGCACGCCGTACACGCCGACCGCCGTCTATCAGGTGGCGAAAGCCGGCATCGCGCGGACGTTCCAGAACATCCGTCTGTTCGGCGGCATGACCGCGCTGGAAAACGTGATGGTCGGGCGTCACGTGCGTACGAAGCACGGCCTGATCGGCGCGGTGTTCCAAACGCCGGCCGAGCGCAAGGAAGAGCGCGAGATCAAGGAACGCGCGATCGAACTGCTGGAGTACGTCGGCATTGCGCAGTACGCGGACTACACGTCGCGCAACCTGTCGTACGGCCACCAGCGCCGTCTGGAAATTGCCCGCGCGCTGGCGACCGATCCGAAACTGCTCGCGCTGGACGAACCGGCCGCCGGCATGAACGCGACGGAAAAGGTCGAGCTGACCAAACTGCTCGACAAGATCCGCAGCGACGGCAAGACGATCCTGCTGATCGAGCACGACGTGAAACTCGTGATGGGTCTGTGCAACCAGATGACGGTGCTCGACTACGGCAAGGTGATTGCGCAAGGTCTGCCGCACGACGTGCAGAGGGATCCGAAGGTGATCGAAGCTTATCTGGGTGCGGGGGTCCACTAATGGCTACAGCAATGTTGAAAATCAAGGGCCTGCAGGTCAATTACGGCGGCATCCAGGCAGTCAAGGGCATCGACCTCGAAGTCGCGCAGGGCGAGCTGGTTACGCTGATCGGCGCGAACGGCGCGGGCAAGACCACCACGATGAAGGCGATCACGGGGTTGAAGCCGTACACGATCGGCGACATCGAGTATATGGGCGAGTCGATCAAGGGCGTGCCGCCGCATCTGCTGCTCAAGCGCGGTCTGGCGATGGTGCCGGAAGGCCGCGGCATCTTCGCGCGCATGTCGATCGTCGAGAACATGCAGATGGGTGCTTATTTGCGTACCGACACGGACGGCATCAAGGCGGACGTCGATCGCATGTTCGGTTTCTTCCCGCGCCTGAAGGAACGGGCCACGCAATACGCGGGCACGCTCTCGGGCGGCGAACAGCAGATGCTGGCCATGGCGCGCGCGATCATCAGCAAGCCGAAGCTGTTGTTGCTGGATGAGCCGTCGATGGGTCTGTCGCCGATCATGGTCGAGAAGATCTTCGAAGTGGTGCGGGCGATTTCCGCTGAAGGCATGACCGTGCTGCTGGTCGAGCAGAACGCCCGACTCGCTTTGCAGGCGGCGAATCGCGGCTACGTGATGGACTCGGGTCTGGTCACGATGTCGGGTGACGCGAAGCAGATGCTGGATGATCCGAAGGTGCGGGCGGCTTATCTGGGTGAATAAGCCCGGTTAGTTTGCTCTGCCTACGACAAAGGCCGCATGCGCGAAAACGCATGCGGCCTTTCTCTATTCAGCGTGACTTCAAACAGCGGGCACGGCGTCCGCGAATTCACCCAGACGCTTGCCAAGACTGACCACCGCATCGGCGCGATAACCGAGCGCCTCATAAAACGCGCGCACGTCGGCCTTCGCGGACAACACCTGCAGATTCAGCTTCGGACAGCCACGCTCCGTCAGTGCGTTTTCGACGTGCGCCACGAGGCGCGTGCCGATCCCATGACGACGCAGCGATTCATCCACCGCGAGCGAATACAGCCAGCCGCGGTGACCGTCGTAGCCGCCCATCACCGTGCCGGCGATCCGCTCGCCGAACACCGCGACAAAGAACAGTTCCGGTTGCGTCGCCAGCTTGTTGGCGATCGACAGATGCGGGTTGCGCTGTGGCCTCGTCACGTCCCGGTACTCGGGGAAGGCTTCCTGCCACAGTGCGACCACGGCATCGGTGTCGCTCGCTTCGAAGCGGCGGATCGATAGCGTTGCGCTCGTCGTCATACGCACGGTCCTATTCGATTACAGCGTGTCGAGAATCGAACGCAGCATCGCCATCATCTGGTCGATTTCTTCGTTCGTCACGTTCAGCGCCGGCATGAAGCGCAGCAGGTTCGGACGCGCCGCGTTCAGCAGCAGGCCGTCAGGCTGCATGTCGCGCGCCTTTTCGACGATCTGGTTGCCGATGTCCTTGCCGAGCAGCAGCGCCCGCAACAGGCCTTCACCGCGCTCACCTAAGAAGCCGCGTTCTTCCGACAACTCCAGCAGCTTCGCGCGCAGATACTCGCCGCGCGCCCGCACGCCTTCGAGGAAGCCCGGCGCGGTGAGTTGCGAGATCACCGAGTAGCCGACCGCGGTCATCAGCGGATTGCCGTTGTAGGTGCCGCCCTGATCGCCCGCCTCGAATATGGCGATCTCCGCTTTCGCGAGCAGCGCCGCGAGCGGCACGCCACCGCCGATGCCCTTGCCGAGCGTCATGATGTCCGGCTCGATGCCCGACAGTTCGTACGCGAACAGCGTGCCGGCACGGCCGCAGCCGCTTTGCACTTCATCGACGATCAACAACAGGTTGTGCTTTTTGGTCAGATCGCGCAGCTGCTGCATGAATTCGCGCGTGGCGGGAATCACGCCGCCTTCGCCCTGAATCGGTTCGAGCATCACGGCAACGGTTTTCGCGTTGATGAGTTTTTCCACCGACGCGATGTCGTTCAGGTCTGCCTTCGGGAAGCCCGGCACTTGCGGTGCGTAGATCGTGTCCCAACCCGGCTTGCCGCTGGCCGACATGGTGGCGAGCGTACGGCCGTGGAAACTGTGATCGAACGTGATGATCTCGAACGCGCCGTCCTTGAACTTCTTGCCCCACTTGCGCGCGAGCTTGATCGCGCCTTCGTTGGCTTCGGCGCCGCTGTTCGCGAAGAACACCTTGTCGAAGCAGCTGTGTTGCGTGAGCAGGCCGGCGAGTTGCGCCATCGGCTGGTTGTAGAAGGCCGGCGACGGATTGAGCAGCAACTTGGCCTGCTTGTTCAGCGCTTCGATCATGCCGTCGTTGCAATGGCCGAGGCTGTTGACCGCCCAGCCCTGGATGAAGTCCAGATATCGCTTGCCGTTGTTATCGTAGAGCCACGAGCCTTTGCCGTGCGTGAAAACGATTTCGGGCCGGTTCGTGATGTACATCAGCGACTCGATCGGATATTCATTGAAATTCATGACGGCAGGCTCCAGACAGCGGGGGGGAAGGGTGGATGAAGATTGGCCAACGACGAAACCAGGGGCCGGAAAAACAGAAAAGCCACGGCATGCCGTGGCTTTCATGATTCGAACAGCTTGCGCCTTGGTGTGGCGCGAATCCGTGACGAAGCCAGCGGCGTCCCTAGGGGAGCGGCGAGCGGCGACGTCGAAGTTCGGACTGGATGCGGTTCATGCGCGAAAGAATACGACAAGGAAAGCGCTGGTGTAAACCATGAATTTGCGTTGGTGGGCGTCGAACCGGATTTTTGTGCGTCAGCCATCATGCTGACACGTTGTTTGGGAGCGGCCTGACCGATTGCTAGATCAGGCCGTGTGTCCTATCAAACCGCGTTCGCCAGATCCGCTGCGCTCGTGAACGAATCCGCGTAGAACTCGTCTTCCGGCAGAGCGTGATGCTGCGTGAAATCGCGCTGCGCCGATTCGACCATTACCGGCGCGCCGCACGCGTATACCTGGTACGCCGACAGATCCGGCAGATCCTCGATCACCGCGCGATGCACGAAGCCGACGCGCCCCGTCCATGCGTCGCCCGCGTCCGGCTCCGACAGCACCGGCACGAACTTGAAGTTCGGGATCTCGCGCGCCCATTGTTCGGCCAGTTCGAGCAGATACAGATCTTTCTTGCGACGTGCGCCCCAGTAGAGCGTCATCGGCCGGTTCAGGTTCTTGAACACCGCGTGCTCGACGATCGCCTTCAGCGGCGCGAAGCCCGTACCCGAGGCGAGCAGCACGATCGGCTTCTCGGAATCTTCACGCAGGAAAAACGTGCCGAGCGGCGCTTCGAAGCGCAGGATGTCGCGCTCCTTGATGGTGTTGAACACGTGATCGGTGAACGCGCCGCCGGGCATGTGACGGATGTGCAATTCGATCGGGCCTTCCGCGTGCGGCGCGTTCGCCATCGAATAGCTGCGGCGCTTGCCGTCTTTCAGAATGAATTCGAGGTACTGACCGGCGAGATATTGCAGACGCTCGTTGGCGGGCAACTGCAGCTTCAGCACGACGACGTCGTCGGCCTTGCGCTCGATCGCGTTGACGCGGCAGGGCAGCTTCTTGACCTGCACGTCGCCGACGCCCGCCACTTCGCGGATGTCCACTTCGAGATCGGTGCAGGCGGTCGCGCAGCAGAAGAGCGCCATGCCGCGCGTCTTTTCGTCGTTCGACAAAGCCGACGACGAATGGGGCCGCTGCTCGATTTCGCCGCTGACCACGGCGCCCTTGCACGAACCGCAGGCGCCGTTCTTGCAGCCGTACGGCAGGCCGATACCCTGGCGCAAGGCGGCGCTCAGCACCGGTTCGTCCTGTTCTACCTGAAACTGCCGGCCGCTTTGCCGGAGCGTGACGTTAAATGCCATAAAGTGTTCGAAATCGAAAAGTCGGTAATCGTTATCGGACCCGCGTTATCGGGGCCGCCGTGTCAACTGCGCGGTACCTGCCGCGCTTGACGGCTACAATGCGTCCACCATGAAAGCAACACGAAACTTCCGCCGGCCGCGCGTGTTAATCGTTGGTTGCGGCGATGTCGGCATGCGCTGCGTGCCCTTGCTGCGGCCACGCGCGCATGTCTTCGCGCTGACCAGCCACGCCGGGCGCTGCGCCGAATTGCGCGCCGCGGGCGTTACGCCGCTGGTCGGCGATCTCGATGTGCGCCGCAGCCTTAAACGGCTCGCGGGCCTCGCGCCGACGGTGCTGCATCTCGCGCCGCCGCAGAAAACCGGCGACGACGACCGTCGTACCCGCGCCTTGCTCGCTACGCTGGGTGCGCGCCGCGATTCAGCGCGGGCCGCCGTGGCGCCTGCAGTCTCGCCGGTAGGGCGGTTGCGCCAACTTCGTGCCTCGTGGGCGGAATCTGGAACAGCCAATATTGTACCCGACGGGGTGCGCCGGTCCGCCGGTTCGCGTGCACCCGTGCGCCTCGTGTACGCGAGCACGACGGGCGTCTATGGCGACTGCGGTGGCGCGTGGATCGACGAGACACGCGCGACGCAAGCAGCCAATCCGCGCGCGAAGCGCCGCGTCTCGGCCGAGCGGCAATTGCGGCGCGCGACCGCGCGCGGCAGCGTCGCGGCGAGCATCGCGCGGATTCCGGGCATCTATGCGGGCAACCGCCTGCCGCTCGCGCGCCTCGAAAAGCGCACGCCGGCCTTGATCGATACGGACGACGTCTACACCAACCACATTCACGCCGACGATCTCGCCGCGATCCTCGTGCGGCTCGCCACGCACGGGCGGCCGGGGCGCGTGGTCCACGCATCCGACGACACGTCGCTGAAAATGGGCGAGTACTTCGACGAGGTCGCCGATGCGTTCGGTCTCGCGCGTGCGCCGCGCATCACGCGAGCCGAAGCGGAGTCGCAGATCGAGCCGACCTTGCTGTCGTTCATGCGTGAATCGAGGCGTCTGATAAACCGGCGTCTCAAAGAGGAATTGCGGGTGCGCTTGCGATATCCGAGCGTCGAGGATTTTTTACGTGAAGGCGTGAAGGCGTGAAAGGGCAGGTTGAAGAGTGTCGCTTCAACCCTTCCCACGCAGCGCAAAACCAACTCTGAAAGCGCGGCAAAAAGCCATCTCTCCAGGCGTTGCCCGGAAAATCCCACCCGCGCCGCGCTCCACTGCGTCAGCGCGGCGTGGCCTCGCGAGGCTTACGTCAACGCGGGCAATGCTTCCAGCAGCAGGAAACACAGCATCGCGCCGATCAATGCGCCGATCAGGTTCGGATGATATTTGTGCCGCAGCCGCATCATGACCAGCAATCCGCCGATCAGGACCAGTCCGACGCACACAAAAGCAACCATCACGGACGAAATCTGGAAACCGTCGTGGATCACCATGGCGCCCCTCCTTGAACTCTTTGTAGTCTTTGTTTAAACGAGTATAGGGCGAGGTGTAAGGAAGATCATGCTGCGACGCAGCGCGCGAGCAGGCGCCGCGCGCGCTATGTGGGCAGCCGCTCATGCGTTTTCCTGCCGCATCAAGACCTTAAAGGGGCGCTACCGGTTTACCCGCTCCGTAGAGATCCGAGGCCGGTTTCATCGAGCCATTGCCACGCGCCCGCCGCAAGCGTTTCGGGCAAGGCGAGTCCGCCGATCCGCTCGCGATGCAGCGCTTCACAACGGTTGCCGGCAGCGGCGATCATCCGTTTGACCTGGTGATACTTGCCTTCCATCACGGTGAGCGCGAGCGTGTGAGCGCCGCGTGCGACTGCGTCGACTGCGGCAATCGGTTTGGGCTCGCCGTGCAGCAGCACGCCGTCGCGCAGCGCGCTCAATTGCGCGTCGTCGATCGGATGACGCGTGGTCGCGACATACACCTTCGGCACTTTGCGTTTCGGCGACGTGAAGAGGTGCACGAACTTGCCGTCGTCGGAGAGCAGCAGCAGGCCGGTCGTGTCCTGATCGAGCCGGCCCACGCATTGCACGCCGCGCTCGGCGAACTGCGGCGGCAACAGGCTGAACACGCTCAGATGATGCTGCGGATCGCGCGAACACTCATAGCCCGCCGGCTTGTTCAGCAGCAGATAAGCGTGTTCGCGATACGGCCAGACGACGCCGTCCACGCTGAAGGAGAAGGTGGCGTCGCTGGTGGGGAAATCGGCGTCGGCATCGGTGCAGACAGCGCCGCCGATGCTCACGCGCGCGTCCGCGATCAGCGCGCGGCATTGGCGGCGCGAGCCGAAACCTTGAGTGAAGAGAATGCTTTCGAGATTCATGGCGAGCGAAGAATAACACCGCAAGAAGCGGAGCGCCGTGCGGCGCGAGTTGGACGACGATTACTGTAAATCGCAAGTCTGTGGGCGACGCCAAGGCGGAGCCTCCCGCTGCAACAAACTTCACGCGCAGTTGTTGTCATCACGGCAGTCGCCAGAACACACCGTTGGGATGACTGAACGTCGTGCGGCTCGAGTCACCGAGCCCCGGACAAATTACGCTTCCGACGACCGGTCGATTGGGTTCTCCGTAACGCTCATGTATTGCTTGATGCCTGGCTGCCCCAGCGCAATCGTGTTAAGCATCCCGACGCCAAGCTGTCGCGCGAATTCATCGTCAAGCTTGAAATCGTCTTCATCAGCCAACACCACGCCCATTCGCCCAGCTAGGAGCGGAGCCAGCATGTTTGGATCAATTGTGAAAGCGATTAACTGTTGCAGGTTCTCGTCGTAGCTCAGAACCACGGAATACGGCGGATGTTTGGCCATTAATACCCAAGCACGTTTGGTATCTATCGAATGCTGTCTGTCTGCACAGCGCTAGCAAACGCTTATTCCTCGGCCCGGCAAGCGTAGTGCAGACATCTTGGTCGAACTCGTACTGTGCAAAGCATTTACCATCGTTCTTTTGCCTGCCACCACACTTTACTATTCCACCATTACCATCCCCGCTTCCGAAAAGCGCGCTGCAAAGCATCGCCCTCTTCGCCTTCCACGCCATGGCATTCAACGCAGATTTTTGGAACGAAGGCGTCGGCGGCGGCGTCGGACTGGAGCCCTGTGAGATTGGCAGACGGCGCGAGAGGATCGTTACGAGTTCCCAGTTGCTCAGCCACACCCCGATGCACCCGAGGGAACCAGTCTGCCGCAGGAGACAGTCCACAGAAGTGCGGGCTGCAGTCGGCTCCGGTGAGCTCGGTGCAACGATCAAACGTCGTTCGCTCGTTGCACCAAGTCTGCGATTACCTACCCTTCTGACGGTCTGTCGGTTGGTGCCTCTGTAAAAGTCATGTATTGCTTGATGTCAGGCTGACCCAGCGCGATCAGACTGAGCACGCCAGCGCCAAATCGACGCGCAAATTCGTCGTCAAGTCTGAACTCGAATTCGTCCAGTAAAACGGGCATTTCAATTGCCCCTTTCAAAGCGGAGGCCATCCTTGCTTGCTCGACTGACTGCAAGATCAACTGCTGACGATCTTGGTCGTAAGTTACTACCACGGAACATGGTGGAAATTTAATCATCAGGACCCTCTGCACTCTTGATAGTCAGCAAATGCGTTCTGCTTGCAAAGCGCGAGGCCCGCCAAACCACCCATATACTTGGCAAGCGCATTGCATCTAAACATTTCGCGCTCATACTTTGCATGACAGTCCGCCTCGCGCCACTCTTTGTCACCACTGCTCGCACACTTAACCATTCCCCCATCCCCACTTCCGGGTCCAAAGAGGGCACTGTAAAGTGTCGCCCTTTTCGCCGAACTGGTCATGTCCGGCACGAGCACAGGATAGGGAATCTGCGCCTGGTCGCCCAGCATCAATTCGGTGGTCTCGCTCCACGTCGGCAGTGTTTCGCCCAGTTCGTCCCCGAACAACTGACCTGTCGGCTTCGCCTTCCACGCCATGTAGCATTCAACGCAGATTTCTGGAACGAAGGCGTGGGCGTCGGACTGGAGCCCTGTGAGATTAGCAGACGGCGCAACAGGATCGTTACCGAGTTCCCAGTTGCTCAGCCACACTCCGAGTTCGGCGTCACTGATCGACTGCGGAGCACCACCATTCGTCGATACTGTCGCTGTACGGGTCGATACCGGGCCGTTTGCAGCGTAGCCATAACGCACAACCAGAGTGCGGGCGAGTCCGCCGTTGACCACGCTCGCCTTCTCATCGTACTGGAAGACGGACACGCGTCCGCGCGCGTCGTAACTGACGGCGGCCTGACCGCTGTTGCCTGCTATAACCGTTGCACGATTTGCGGCGTCACGACCAAGCGTTCGCATCGCCCAACCCGACACGGCATCCTGTGTCGTTTCGATGTTGCCTCTTGTGTCGTAGGTATAGGTCCAGTCTTCGGTCTTCGTGCCATTCCGGATGATCGTCGCCGCCAGGAGTCGGCCCACGCCATCATACTGGGCGCCGACCGTCATCTGGTCGCCGGTTCCCGTCGCCTGAAGTCCCTGCTCGCCAGTCAGGTCAGTCGTTTTCTGCTCGGCATAGCCCGTGACATTGCCTGCCGGGTCATAGACAAAAGCGCGCACCTTACCCGCTGTAGCGACCAGATGCGGACGCAGTGAACTGGCATCGTTGTACGCGATCGTCGTTACCGTCGTCTTTCCGGCAACCGTGGCAACTGCCTTTACTGGCCGGTTCGCGCTATCCCATGTGTACTGTGTTCCGCCATCGGGAGTCGTTCTCTGCGAAAGATTTCCTGCCGCATCCCAACTGCGCGTGACCCTTCCATCTGGCGTGCCGACTGAACCAGGGCGCCAGGCGTCCGGGAAACTGAAGCTGTACGTGCTCGTGCCACGCACGTCACTGAGAGTCGTCGTGCCGGATGTTGAATAGGTGAATGACGCATTACGCGTCGTGTCCGGATGAGTCACCGAGATCACGCGGGCATTGGCATCGTAGGCCCACGTCGCTGTCTTCGAGCCGGTTTCATCCTTTACGCCGGTCAGTGCGTTGGGGAAGCGGGCATCTTCGTACAGATACTGACGGATCGTGCCGTCCGGATGGGTGACCGAAGCAAGATTTCCTTTGGCGTCGTACGCGTACCGCGTGGCATTGCCGAGAGGATCGACCGCCGCAACAATTCGGTCGCTATCGTCGTACTGCAGATCGAGCCT